>JAFGMA010000416.1 GCA_016927835.1 Candidatus Zhuqueibacterota bacterium
AAATAAATTACCCATTAAAATTTCTTAAGTTGCTATTTATCAATATTATTTTTAAGCAAAATGTCCAGGTTATTTAATCCCACCTCCATAGGGCTTTTTAAAGCCATGCAAATACTCAGAGCTGGCATTCGCAAAAAACTATCCTGCCAGCAATTCATCCCATCCTCCCCCGGGCGATTGTGTCTGTGGGAGGATTTATTTTAGTATCTGTTGCTGCTGATTGAACCATCAGATCACGATTTATGGAAACGAAAAAAGAGCGCGCCCGAAAAAGCATCATTCTGAAAATCTGCTTGTTTGCCACGGGATTAGCCGGTATTGTGGCGGAATTTGTGCTGTCAACACTTGCCAGCTATTTACTCGGCAATTCAATTTTCCAATGGAGCCTGATTATATCGCTCATGTTGTTTGCGATGGGGGTCGGCAGTTACATCACAAAATTCCTGAAGACGCACCTGCTTGATAAATTCATTTTCACCGAGTTCCTGCTTTCAATCCTCTGTGCCCTCAGCGCCGCATGGACGTATGGCATCGCAGCGTATACGACAACCACGGATTTCTCCATCTATACGTTTTCATTTTTCATCGGACTCCTGATCGGACTGGAAATTCCGCTGGTTACCCGTATTAACCAGCAATACCAGACACTTCGCGTGAATATCTCTGCGGTGATGCAATACGACTACCTGGGCGCCCTGGTTGGGGGATTGCTCTTTTCATTCTTCGCTTTGCCCTTACTGGGCTTGACCTATACTCCCATTGCCTTGAGCGCGGTCAATTTTTTTGTCGCCTCAATCCTGCTCTGGAAATTCAGACATTTGCTGCATCATAAACGGGCAATTTATACTGCATTCAGCGGTATTGTTATTTTTCTGATATTGCTGTCCATTTTCATCCGTCCCATCATTCTTTTCAGCGAACAGCGGCAATACCGGGATAAAATCATTTACCAGACGCAAACGCTCTACCAGAAAATTGTGATTACCCAATGGAAACAAGACTATTGGCTGTTTATCAATCGCAATTTGCAATTCAGCACGTATGATGAAGAACGATATCACGAGCCGCTGGTTCACCCTGCGCTTATGCTCACCCCATACAGACAGAACATATTGATCCTGGGCGGCGGAGACGGGCTGGCTGTTCGGGAAGTTTTGAAATATCCGGATGTCGAAAAAATCGTTCTGGTGGACATCGATCCGGAGATGACACGATTGAGCCGCAGCTATTTCGTTTTCTTGGATGTCAATGCTGGCTCGATGAACGATCCCCGCGTTCAGATTGTAAATATGGATGCCTTTCAATTCCTGAAAGAAGATACCCTGCTTTACGATGCTATCATCGTCGATCTGCCGGATCCTAACACAGTCGAATTAGCGAAATTATACTCCACAAATTTTTATGCCCTGGCGAAACAGCATCTGGCGAAATACGGCGCCATCGTTACCCAGAGCTGCGATGTACTGATGGCAACGAAAGCGTTCTGCTGTATCAACAAAACAATGGAACACGCCGGTTTGACAGTTGTGCCCTATCATAATTATGTCCCCACGATGGGCGACTGGGGATGGAATTTGGGGGTCAAATCCGAAACGATGAATGATGAAATTCTGAGGAAAAAATTCAACAAGATTGCCCTCGACGCGATTTCGACCAAATTTCTTAACCAGCCGGCATTGACTGCGATGTTTGCTTTCGGCAAAGGCGTTTTTGAGCAAAAGCGGGCAGTAGATATAAATACGGAAATGCATCCGGTTTTACACACATATTATATGTCGGCGTATGAGGTTTCACTCAATTGATTTCGGCTATTTGGAGGCAGCGGGTAAAATATTTTCGAATTGATATTCTTCTACCACCTTCCCGAGGTATGCTTCGAATTCGTTATCTCCCCATTGTTCCACAGTTACGATATTTTCCTCACTATCGTCCACGTAATCCCAATAGATAAATTCTTTTTCGGGCGGTTTGCAGTTTTCGAGGAATAAACCGCCGCCATCCTCATCGAGGTAGTAGGTCACGCCGTCGACGACAATTTGTCCGGGCGCATCATCATTGGTTCTGAGATGCTCTTTAATATTGCCTTCGATTTTGCCAACGGGAATTTTCCAGGAAATGGTGAACTCGCCTTCATCTTCCGGGTCATATTCAAGGAATATCGTCTTGCTGCTCGATCGGAGTTCCCATTCTTCGCTCGTGGAACCGCCGCCCCAGTCATATTTATGGTGCGCGACCACCTCCCAGGTTTTCATATCATAATCGACCATCCATCCGATGCCCAGATTTTTCAGTTGCACATCCCTCAGCGCATCGAATTCATCCTCTTGCTTCTTTTTGCCGAAAATATTCCAGCCCATAATTATCCTCCATACGTCAAAAGGTACTCAACAACAATCAGAATACGGCGCACGATGGGGCAGTACACCGTATTCTGAAACTGCACTGATTATGATGTCATACCAAGCTTGGCTTTCATCTCAGCCAATTTATCCGTTGCTTCAACGCGTTCTGTTCCGGCTATCGCAGCGTTAATCTCATCATCAACCGATTTATCAGCGCTGGCTATTTCACCATAGGCGGCAGCCAGAGATTCATCCTCGTCAACTTTTGTCTTCATTTTCTCCAACATGGCAATTGTGCTCGAAGAATCCACCTTTGCCATCTGTTGATTGATCTTTTTAACCGAAGCAGCAGTTTTCGCTCGCGCCTTCAGTGTTATCAGGTCGTTCTCATAAGCGGATACGCTTGATTTGAGTTTATTAATATTGACCTGCAATTGTTCTACCATCTTTTGCTGCTGCTCATACTGCTTCTGTGATTGCACAGCCTGTTTCGCATAATCTTCTTTTTTCACGATAGCTTCGGTTGCCAGTCGCTCCGCCTCAGCCATATCCATTTGCCCGCTTTGCGCCTTTTGAAGCAATAACATTGCCTTGCGCTCATAGTCCGCGGCAAGCTTTTTATTGTTTTCAGCATCTTTTGCCATACGGATTGCGATACCCTTGACCTCTGCAAGGCTTTGCATCGATGCCTGCAGATCTTGCTTCAGATCCCGAATTCCCTGTTCGGTTAATTTAATGGGATCTTCAAATTTATCAACCATCGAATGGGCTTCTGCCTGACCTATTTTAAACAGCCTCGAAAATACACCAGCCATGCGTTTCTCCTTTCATTATGCTCTATTGACTATTTTTTTCAAACTTGTTGGCTAATTCCAACTTCGCGACTGAGCGACTCTTACTTCTTGCTATACGCAATCAATTCGTTCACATTTTCGGCAAGAGCCAGACTCAACGCGCGAATCGTGCCTTCCAATTCATTTTTATCAAGATTCTCAAGTTGCAGTGTATCCCTGAACAGAACAGCATTTCCTGCTTCATCCAGCACAAACGCCCCGTGAACCAGCGTTCGATTCATTTGCAAGAGGCGTTTGTAAAAATCACCCGGTGATTTGGGTACAGCCATAATCACCTGCTCGAAAATTAAAAGCGGATCCTCGCAGTCAATGTACAAATTGCTAATTCCGTTGTCCTCATCATTAACGATAACAAGCTCTTCTTCCGGAATTTCTTCGGTAATAGGTATTTCCAATTCCTGAAGGTATTGTTTGACCTTGTCAAAATTAGCTGACATACATGCCTCCTTTTCTTTGAGAGTTAGCGCCTGCACGAAAAATTCGATAAATTGCCAATCCGGCGTTTTATATCCCGGAATGACAGCGTCTCTCATTCAGACACTGGTTATATTGAATATAAATTTACATTTCAGATTTTATTTTCCGAAATCGCCTTTTCGATTGCGCGATAGGCTTCATTCAATTTTTGGGTTAATTGCGTCGCAATATTGCGCTTCTCAGGATCAAGCGAATGCACATCAGGATGATATTTTTTCAGCAGTTGCTTCCAGGCTGCTTTCGCGCTGTTCAGATCGGAACCATAGGGTATTTCAAGATTTGCGTAGTATTCAGCCAATGCAGGATCGACAGCAGTCCTTTTGGCGGCTTGTGATTGCCGCGATGTTGATTTGTGATCATTGAATTGCGTGTGTCCGGATATCCGCTGCCGCTTCTCTGCTTTTCTGAGCAATTCCTCAAGCGTTGAGTTTGTAAACGCTTTTGCGATTTGATATAATCGTGCAGCTAAATCCATTCATCATCCCGTCAAGTGGGTTTATTAAATTCAGATAGAGTCCGTCCGAAAAGTAGTGATTTTTGAAAATCAATAAAAAATCAGAAAACACTAAACCAGTTCTGTCATGCCCGAATGCTTCTATCGGGCATCCATTAGACCTTCTGAATAATGAATTCCCGCTTAAAACGTACGGGAATGACAAAAATCGACAGACTTCAGAAAAAAAACTCGGTGAAATTTTTATCGGAATTTCAAGGCTTTACCAAAGATGCACCGCAGATTTCACGTGTCAAGCTGAGTTTTGAAAATCAGGCTTGAAAAATCCGGGGCTACCCATCATCGCCGTATTTCGTCAGCCCGGCGGCGCGATATTTGAATGTAACTGACGCAAAAAGAAGATTATAGAATCGAGTTATAATACGCTTTTGGATTTGAGTTGTTCCGATTATCGTTTTGGTTCACTAGCAAAATCCGTGCACTGAAAAAGGTACAATGTACATTCCTTTCATTTTCCAAAAAATTTGATTTGACGCACTGTGGTTTTGTCAAACGCAGCCATGCGTTATGCCATAATTTAATAATAACTTATAGATATTTTTCCCGATTATTGAATGTATAGTTTTATTTACATTTATTAAATAATACTTGACAATTATAAATTATATTTATATATTTGTAATGCATGCTTTACATAACAGGTATAAAATGAAATAGGAAAATAATATGAAACTAGGTAATACTATTCGACGATGTCGCTTTGACAATAATGAAATGTCACAACAAAATCTCGCCGATGCTGTCGGAGTTACAAGGCAAACAATTTTTTCTATTGAAAAGGGTAAATTTATTCCTTCAACTTTATTAGCATTAAAATTGGCAAAATTCTTTCATAAAAAGGTTGAAGATATATTCTATTTAATTGAAAATTAAATCAAGCAGGAAACAAATTTACTAAAAATGAAGGAGCAAAAAATGGAATCCATATACCATAATTTTATTGGTCCATTTATTTTCTTTCCTCTGATTATTTTAATATTATTGGCTTTTATTTTGCCAAAAACAAAATTATCTAAACATTTTAAAGTTACTGAAAAATACTTTATAATTACAAATATTGTTGGAATTATTTGTAGTGTACTGGGTTTAATCGCTATCTTTACATTTTCTCCGGATGTGGTAAGAACGTATTTATGGAAAATTATAATCATTCCCTACGCATATTTACAAATGTATCATATTTATGTCATGGTTGCTAAAAAAACAACTCAGATTTATGATGAAAAACAGGAATTTAACACAACTACAGGTGCAGGGTTGACTCTCGGTGCAACGATATTAATTATGGGGTGGATAATTATACCGCTTCTCAAAAACAATTTGCTAGAAATCAAGCTGATATTTCCCCTGTATATAAATTCAGTCATATTCACTTTTTCATTAATTACATTATTTCTATTTAAACGAGCGTAATTAGCAGGACGAATCAACCTTTCATTTCAAACAACGCGATATATCACACCTGTTCAAGGAAATTAGATATTGACATAAATCTATTCTTTTTATATATTACAAATTAATTACCAGGCTTAAATATAAAATAGACTGAAAAATCGGAAGTGCTATGGAATCGAAGAAAGGCTTAATTTTATTTTTTGTAATTGTAGTTGCAGTTGGTTTGCTCAAGCTATTGGGACCACGAATCCGCAAAGATGACCGGGTACGCCTCGTTGCCTGGGGCATTACGGAGGGTGAGGCACGGGTTGGGTATCAGGCAATGCTGGACGGCTACATGGAGCGCAATCCCAACATCCGAATTGTTGCCACACCTATCGGGCGGGGTACAAGCTCCGAAAAACTGATGGCAGCCGTCGCCGGCAATTCTCCCCCGGATCTCATTTTGCAAGACCGCAACTTGATCGGCAACTGGGCGGGAAGAGGGGCATTTATGACGTTGGACAGCCTGCTCGCCAACGATCCCGATACATCGATATTCAAAATTCGCGAAGAAAATTTTTATCCGGCTTGCTGGCATGAATGCAAATACCAGGGGAAAATGTATGCGATTCCCAGTCTCACCAATGTGAGTGCCTTCTACTGGAATAAAAAGCTGTTCAGGGAAGCGGGCTACGATCCCGACAGACCGCCGCGAGACTGGGATGAATTAAATGCGATGGGGATGAAGCTGAACAAATTTAATTCGGATGGCAGCATTCGCGTGCTCGGATTTCTGCCGAATCTCAATCCTGCCGGCGATCCGCTTGTACTCTATTGCTGGCAAAATCGCGGTGAAATCATATCCGAGGATGGTCGCACCTGCTTGCTAAACAGCCCGCAAAATGCTGAGGCACTGAAATACGTGGTGCGTTTTTATGACCGTCTGGGTGGTCCCCGCACGGTTGAAGCGTTTCGCAGTTCGGTATCAACCGAAGAGGCGCTGGGTCCCTTTTTCAGAGATAGAATCGCGATGATGATCGATGATGACTGGTCGCTCTATCGAATTGCACGCCATAAGCCTGATATGGATTTCGGCATTGCACCCCTGCCTGCACCTCGTAATGGGATACCGTACACCTGGTCCGGTGGTCTGAGTTACGCCATTCCGGAAGGAGCGACCCATGTGAAAGAAGCCTGGGATTTAATCAAATGGATGGTCTCCAAAGAAGCCAATTTGATCAAAAATAAAGCCTGGGGCGATTATACACGCAGCAAGGGCAAACAAAATTATGTAGGATTGCACGCAAATATTGAAGCCAATAAAGCTGTGATTGATTCATTGGGCTTCAAGGCGTTTATTGATTCAGTACGCTTCAGAGCATTTATCGATACATTAGGCTTCAAAGCATTTATCGATTCAATCGGTTTTGAAGCGGCAATCGAATCCTTCGGTTTAAAAACATCCGTTGATTCATTAGCCTTCAAGGCAATCATTGATTCAGCACGCATTCGAGCAATTATCGAAACATTGGGTTTCAATGCATTTATCGATTCGTTCGATTTAAAAGAGTCCGTTGATTCATTAGCCTTTATGAAAATCATCGATTCAATAGGCTTTAAAGCCGCTGTCGATTCATTCGGCATCATAGCAGTTATTGATTCATTGGGCTTCGAAGAAGTCCTTGATTCATTAGGCTTTAAAAATAAAAAATTCGCCAATGCCCAACGCGTGCTTTCGGACTTGATGTCCGCATGCAAGCCATACACCCAGTCGGTGATCATGAGTTTGTTACAAGACGAAGACAAGCGCTGTCTGGAAAAAGCCTTCCATGGCACGTATACGCCTGAACAATCGCTGGCTCAAAGCTCGGCAATCATTCAATCGGAACTGGATCGTGTCTGGGCGCAAACAGAACCAAACCCGGTTAATTGGCGCAAGATTTTTCTCATTATTAGCGCGATTTTCATCGCCGGACTTATCGTCTATTTCATATTTTTAATCAGAGATATCAGGCGGAAACAAGACACCGAACCATTCTGGGGCGTATTCTTCGTATCACCGTGGTTCATCGGCTTTACAATTTTCATCCTGGGTCCCTTCCTGTTTTCAATCATTCTGAGCTTTTGCGAATATGACGTGCTTCATCCTGCACAATTTGTCGGTTTCAAAAATTTCAGCTATTTATTCAAGGATGATCCCCTGTTCTGGAAATCGCTCTACAATACGATTTTTATGGTGCTTGGCGTTCCGTTGAATATTGTTGTCAGCTTAGGTATCGCATTGCTGCTCAATGCAAATGTGAAGCGCATCGCATTTTATCGCACGGTCTATTATCTCCCATCGATTGTGCCCATTGTAGCGGGATCGGTGCTCTGGTTATGGGTACTCAATCCCGATTACGGTATCATAAACGCAGCGTGGAAAGCGACACTCACCCGGTTTTTTGAAATTCCGTCACCGCTCTGGTTCAGGAGTGAAGCCTGGTCAAAGCCTTCAATCCTGCTGATGGGGCTCTGGGGCGCCGGTGGCAGCATGCTCATCTGGCTGGCGGGATTGAAAGATATTCCCCAGACATTGTACGAAGCGGCGAAAATTGATGGCGCCGGGCGCTGGAAGCAATTTGTCAACATCACGATCCCGATGCTCTCCCCTTATATCTTTTTCAATATGATCATGGGGATCATCGGCACGTTCAAAATTTTCGCCCAATCGTATGTAATGACCGAAGGCGGACCCCTGGATTCGACCCTGTTTTATGTGTATTATATTTTCAATAACGCGTTTCGCTATTTCAGGATGGGGTACGCATCCGCACTCGCCTGGATTTTATTCATCATCATCGTGCTGATCACGCTGTTCCAATTCGTGATTGCGCCCCGATGGGTTCATTATCAGCGCAATTGAATGAAGCGAATAATCGAAAATTGAACCACTCAGTTTCACAGCAATTGAAATAATTATACATAAGTCGTCCCTCCGTTTCTGGTTCCCAAACTCCGGTTTGGGAACCCAGGAGGCACTGCAAACCATGGAAAGAACCAATATTTGAGCCATTACTGTATATAAAACTTGCGGAGATATAAATTGGATTCTGTTCGAGCGACATTGCTCAAAGGCAAAGTGATTAAAAAAACAAAGCGGGGATTGTGGCATCTGGTTTTGATCATCGGAGGGCTTATATTTTCAACCCCGTTCATCTGGCTCATTTTTTCATCTCTAAAAGAGCCGAATGAATTATATGTCTATCCGCCACAATGGATACCCAACGTTCTCAAGCACTGGCCGATTTCTTTTCAGCTTTTGATTAAAAACTATAAAGATGCCCTGGAATACATTCCCTATTTCACGTATGTGGGAAATACGCTCTACATTACCATGATGAGCATCATCGGGCAGTTGTTTTCGGTTTCCTTTGTCGCGTACTCGTTCGCCCGTCTGAAATGGCGCGGTAAAAATATTTTATTCCTGGTTTTGATTTCAACGATGGTTTTGCCCGGGCAGGTAACCATGATCCCGGTTTTCCTGATTTTCAAATCAATCGGCTGGTACAATACCCTTAAGCCATTATGGGTGCCGAGTTTTTTCGGAAGCGCGTTCAATATTTTCCTGCTGCGGCAATTTTATTTGACCATTCCCAAAGACCTCGATGATTCCGCAAAGATTGACGGCGCCGGTTATCTGAAAATTTATTGGCACATCATGCTTCCGCTAGTGCGCCCGGCATTGATTGTGATCGCAATTTTCACGTTTCTTGGCGCATGGAATGATTTCATCGGACCGCTGATTTATGTGAACGATCCCGAGCTCACCCCCATCGCATTGGGATTGCAGGTATTCAAATCCGCACACGGCAGCGATATTGGTATGCTCATGGCAGGCGCAACCGTGATGACCATACCGGTCATCATTCTGTTTTTTATGGCACAACGTTACTTTATCGAAGGTATCACGTTGACAGGGATTAAAGGATAAAAAGCAACGTATCGGCAAATTGAAAAAATGCTTAAAACGGAGAAAATCATGCGTGGTATTTATATTAAACGCATATTCAGTTTATGTCTTATTCTGGTGTCATTGAGCACGCAGGGCTGCAAAGATAATCCTACCGAGAATAAGGAGAATCTTGAGCCCATCGACTTTTTGCCTGTCAATTATGATATTGAAGGCTGGACAAAGAGCCTGGCTGAAAATGATTATATCTACGCTACCAGCAGCAAGCAGTTGGAGCAGATAGTGGGCGCGGACTATGATATCTATGTGAAATATAAGTTTCAGAAAGGTGTGAAACAGATTTATGAGGGCAAAATTGGCGGCGCCGATGAAACGTTGGAAGTGCGGATTTTCGATCAGTTGTCAATGGAATATTCCCAGGATTTGTACCACGATAAAAAAATTGCGCCGACAACGACCTATAGCATCTTGCCCAACACCGGTGATGAGGCGCGAATTCAGCGAATTATCGAAAGCGGGACGCTCATCGATTTCTATTACGATAAATTTTATGTCTGGATCAGCATCAGCGGGCGCTGGGGGGAAACTGAGGCTCGGGCAGTTGCCAGAGTATTCGCAATTGAGATCAGTGATAAAATCAGGCAGCTTTATAATCCCTAAAATGACCCTTTTTTTGCCGCTGCTATCTTTCACAGCCGCGGTGCATTGGTAACACGGAGCTGATACCGCCCCGGGGCAATAACCGATGTCAACGGCAAAGCGAGCAATAGTAAAGCTCCTGATACAAAAAAAACCAACTGAAACACAGAAAATTGAAAGCCGGATACGGAGAGCGTGAAATCCGCCAGGTATTTGGTGAGAAATCCGCTCAATGCCGAAGAAGATGCCATCATACTCGAAATAACCGCAATATTGATCGCCGTGAAAAGCGCGCGCGAGGGTCCGGACATCAGGAAAAATAAATAAGACGTAGCGGCGACACCATGCGCGGCAATCATACCCTGAATCAATACATTGGCACCGATTAGCGCCCACAGCAACCATTTGAAGTCAACCGGAAATAGCGAAACACCGAGCATGAGCGCCGCCATCAGCAAATGAGCGATGCGAAAAACCAGCCTGGACCCAACCCTGTCCACATAGCTTCCGCAAACCAGAAACGCCATAAATGCCCCGGATGAGCCGATAATCGAGATAATAATATTTTGGCTATCACGGACGTTTAGCAGTTGCTTCATGTATAATACCAATATCGGCTTGAAGCTGCCAATGAAAAAACTGAAGCATCCGATGTAAACCAGGTACCATAGAAACCGTTTATTTTGAAGGATATCCGTCCATATTTCTTTGAGAGTTGGCTTGCCATTCGGCTCGCGAATGCTTGCTGAGAGCTCAGGCAATTTTCGAATATAATAATTTCTCAATAAATACACCAAACCGAAGCCGATAATCATCCGACCATATTGTTCCTGTGTCGTGTTTTCGCCAACAAACAATCCCAGCAGCAGGACAACCACCAGGGATACAATCGTCCACGAAGCGCGCAATCTGGAAAAAAATCTACCGCGCTGATCCTCGGGCACAAAATCCTGCAGAACGGGGAACCAATAGGTACTCCCCGACCCGCCGAAAATCTGAAACATGTAAATCGTGATAATAAAAGCGATTGATATCCACCCGGTTTTGAATAACAACAGCAGGATTCCAATCAGCAATAGCAAAATCGCGGCAATGCGCCATTGCTGCAACATCATCTGCTTTGGGCTGCCTGGTCGCGCGAATAACGCGGTCAAAAGCGTGGCGAGCGAACGAAAGTGCAGTGAATTGTACGCAATAATTGCCAGCAGCGGATCGTGACTGAGCTCAAGCATTATCAGGATGATGATTCCTCCGTTGAAGAATGCCTGGATCGGTATGATTCCGAGACTTTGACCCAGTATTGCATTTCGCATCCCGGTGTGCGCTTCGGCGTGGCTGATGGCTGTTGATTGGTTCATTTTGAAAAGTGGTTTTCTTGCGCTTATTTTTCAAGGGCATTTTGCACCCGCTGCGTCCAGGTTATTTATCAAACCTATCGGATTGGATTCATATCGAAAAGAATCGAATCAAACAGGAGCGCAGCGTAGGTGCTTGATTAAAGATAGCTGTTTTTAAAAACCGTTTTAATACAGGTTCGTCAAATGCAGAGGATTTTTTAGACATTCGAGGGGATACTGCATTATGGGGAATGTGTGTTTTTGTTTTTGTAAATCAAGAAGCATTTAAAATGCACGCGATAACCTCCGTTGGCGTTGCTGCGATGTGGTAGAATGAAGCCAAATAATCAGCAGCAAATCGCTCTTCATAGATGGTGCTGAATTGATCGATCAGCGCCGAGTAATATCCGCGATAATTAAGAATAATAATCGGGTGCGTGTGCTGCCCGATGATCTTCAGCGACATAACCTCGAACAACTCTTCCAGTGTTCCGAAACCGCCTGGCAGCACAACGAACGCGTCTGCCCGCTCAACCATCCTGGCTTTGCGCTCCGCCATATTCGGGGTCACGATCAATTCGTCGATTTCGGTTTCAGCGATGGCTTTCGATTCAAATTGCCGGGGGATAATTCCGATTACTCTGGCGCCTTCTTTTCGGGCATTTTTGGCGACGTTCACCATGAGTCCGACGTTGGTTCCGCCATAAACCAGGTCGAAGCCATTGCTCCCGATGAGGCTTCCCATGGTTCGCGCCATTTCAAAGAAATGCGGTTCAATTTTCGAACTGGAAGAGCAAAACACACAGATTGCCTTTTTGCGCTCAGTCAACAAGCATCTCCCGCCATTTATGATTTAGCAGACCATCATCTTCGATTATCGCCCGGTGATGCACCTCGGCTTTCAAGCGCAAATCTCGTGCGTAGTGCTGTGCGATCATTTTTTTATGGTCGCTGAATTGGGCATATCGCAACAACAACAGCGCATTATAGAGCTCCAGCGCCATTTCAACGATGCGGCGCGCATGCAGGGAAGTGAAATCAGCATCATTTTTTGATTTCACAAAATCGATGGTGGCATTCAGCAATTGCCGGCAATGGCTCGTAATCTCCAGAAATGGCTTTAGTTCGGTGTCCCCGATGATTGCTTCCAGTTTATCGAATTCGGGATCGAGTGTTCGTGTCAATACTCCGCCAATCGCGGCAACCACCTGCAACTGACTGGTTCCTTCGTAAATATTGGTTATTCGTGCATCCCGGTAATGGCGCTCGACATTGAATTCGCGCATGTACCCGGTTCCGCCGTGTATCTGGATCGCATCGTACGAGACCTGGTTAGCAATTTCAGTGGCATACAATTTTGCCATTGGCGTTAAGACAGCGGCGAGCGCGGTATAATATTTTGATTGAGCTCGCATTTCTTTATCGACGCTCTCGGCATCGTTCGCCAGCTTCTCATCCAGCAGTTTCTTCATATCCACGACCAAAGATGTCTCATACGTGAGCACGCGCGCAGCTTCAATTTTGGTTTTCATATTAACCAGCATTTCGTGAACCGCCGGGAAGTCGATAATCTTCTGCTTGAATTGTTCGCGTTCATTTGCATATTTATAGGCTTCATTGTACGCCGCCTGGGCGATGCCCAAACCCTGGCAGGCGATTCCGAGTCGGGCGCCGTTCATCAACGCCATCACATACCGGATGAGTCCCATTCGTCGTTTACCAATGAGAATGGCTTTGGTGTTGTTGTATTGCAATTCGCAAGTTGGTGACGCATGAATCCCCAGCTTGTTTTCGATGCGGCGAACGACAACCGAATCATCTTTCCGATATAAAAACATGGACAGCCCCCTGCCGTCGGTTGTTCCCTCCTCGGATCGGGCGAGAATCAGCGCCACCTCTGCGTTGCCATTGGTAATAAACCGTTTCATCCCGTTGAGGCGCCAGCAGTCTTCCGCTTCATCGTAGGTGGCTTTCAATTGAACCGCCTGCAGATCCGATCCCGCATCCGGTTCGGTGAGCACCATTGCCCCGGTGACCTTGCCCGAGCTGAATTCAGGCAAAAATTCCGCCCGCACATCCTCATCGGCGTAGTCATTGATGGTGGCACCAATTTCCTGTAAACCGAAAATGTTCTGCAAGCCTGCATCTGCTTGCGATACGATTTCTGTCGCTATTGAATAAATGGTGATCGGAAAATTTAATCCGCCATATTTGCGCGGTAATGTGAATCCCATGAGTTCGGCATCGGCAAGCAGCTTGATTGCTTTTTGCGTGGGTTCCGCATACGTTACCTGACCGTTGTGGAATTGGGCGCCGGATTCATCGGCTTCTGCTGCCAAAGGTGCAATTTGCTCCGCACAAATTTCACCCAGGATCGAAAGCACGAGATGATAATTTTCCCTGGCATCTTCACCATTTCGCGGGGCTTCGGCATATTCCTTCGCCTGTTCAAAATTTTCCTCTTTAAGGCGAATCATCTCATCCATATCGAGATGTTTCATATAAAATAAAATATCCGGATTGTCCAGATAATAATTTGCCATTCCAGTCTCCTGTTGATATAAATCAACGATTTATTCACCTGTATTCGAATTTACTCCCGGCGAAACTCAATCCATGGCGTTACATCACTGGAAGCTCGATTGCCACAAGGGCTGCCAGGGAGATATGCTTATTCCGCCGAGGTTTGCCGGGTTGCGCTTGACATCTTTCAATTAATCCTTGCTCCGGTATTCTTCGATCAGTTTCGGAATAACATCATTCAAATCACCCACAATGCCATAATGCGCCAGTTTGAAAATGGGTGCGTTGGGATCTTTGTTGATTGCAATTATTTTCGATGATTCATTCATGCCGGCAGTATGTTGTACCGCGCCGGAAATGCCGGCGGCGATATACAGCTTGGGTCGCACCGTGGTGCCGGTTTGCCCAACCTGATGCGCTTTTTCGATGAAACCCGCATCCACTGCCGCGCGCGAAGCACCAACCTCGCCGCCCAGGACATCCGCCAGCTTTCTGACAAGGTCAAAATTTTCCTTGCTGCCCACACCATATCCGCCCGATACAATAATATTTGCCCCTTTCAGGTTAATCCGCTTGCGCTCGATTTTTCGTTCAAGAATTTCGACATCCAGGTCCTCGGGCTGGAAGGTAACCGTCTCAATGTGGATTTGTGCCTCGTTGGTTTCGGAGGGTTCGGGTTTTTTCATGACGCCTTCGCGCACGCTCGCCATTTGCGGGGTACATTCCGGGCTTACGATGGTGGCGATGATATTTCCGCCGAATGCTGGTCTGATTTGATAAAGAATTTTTTCAAACATAATCTTCTGGTACGTATAATCACCGATTTGAAGATCGGTGCAATCGGCAGTCAGCCCGGTTTTCAATGCCGATGCAACGCGTGGAGCCAGATCGCGCCCGATGGCTGTCGCGCCGAATAGCACGATTTGAGGCGCATATTTTTTGATCAAATGGCAGGCAGCCTTGGAATACGGCAATGTTCTGTAATTCGCAAGCGCCGAATCATCCACCAGGTAGACGCTGTTTGCACCATAATAGGCAGCTCGTTGCGAAAGATGTTTCACACTTTGCCCGAGAATGAACGCGCCCACATTTACATCGAGCTCATGCGCTAACTCGCGTGCTTTTCCAAGCAGCTCAAATGATACGTCGTGAATCAAGCCTTCTTCTTGTTCAATAAAAACCCAGACTTCTTTTGTATTCTTCATAATCCTATCCCAGAATATAATCTTCAACCAATTCGTTAATCAGGCTGCGAACGGATTCATTGGTGGTTTCGAATAATTTCAATTCGCCGCCACTTAAAACGACACTATTGATTTTTTTGACTTTAGTGGGTGAGCCGCCCAGTCCGATTCGATCCATGTCAATATCGAGCTCGTCGGCGGTGACGATCGGAATATAGAATCCTTTTTGTTTCAGATAATTCCGGAGCGTATCGATATCCGTGAATTCCGGGTACTTTTTCAGCCTGTCAATAAGTTCGAATTCCGACGCAGCATTTTTCAGCGCCATCATTTTTTTCGCTTTTGGCGGACGCGGTTCATTCGCAGTTTCCACAACTGTGAGCAGCACGGGATAGCGTGCCCGCACCAGCTCGTGCCCGCCATCGAATTCGCGTCGTACAGTGATCTTCCCATTTTCAAGGGAATCGATCCTGGCAGCATACGTGATTTGGGGAACGCCGAGTTTTTCAGCAGTCTGGGGTCCCACCTGCGCCGTATCGCCATCGATCGCCTGTCTGCCACAAAGCACCAGGTCGAAATCAGGCACAATTTTTCTGATTGCCGCCGTCAGCGTGTACGACGTTGCGAGGGTATCGGCGCCTGCGAATCGACGATCAGTAATCAGCGCCACCTGATCCGCTCCACGATAAAGCGATTCGCGCAGTACCTGCGCAGCTTTCGGGGGACCCATCGTCAGCACCGTAACCTCTCCGCCATAGCGGTCTTTGAGCTGCAGCGCCATTTCCAGCGCATTCAAATCCTCCGGATTATAAATTGCCGGCAATGCGATACGATTGACTGTGCCGTCTTCTTTCATCGCCTCGCCGGTAATATTTTTTGTATCCGGAACCTGCTTCACCAAAACAACTATCTTGAGTTCCACAGAACATCTCCATTTCGAATAAACCAATGTTTATAAATCAGGGGTTCGGAACGTGTCCGAACCCCGTCCCATGATAATCCCCCGCCTGTTAAAAAGTGCCCCTCATCAGACTTACCAGAGCAGCCATAACGGCAGAAGGAATAAAGTCGATCCCCTTATTTCTTTGACATCAATCGTATCGAACTTGCCGAAAAGCACGCCTTGTGAAATTTGTGAACAATATTTTAAAAAATATCTGAAATTGTGAATTTTGATCTTCTGCGCCTCCGCATCATGGCATATCCCGACAGGAATAAGGCTGCTCTCCCGCCAAATCAAAAAATCGAGCGAGTGATTCTGATAATCTTTAAGAAATCTGATTTGGATGGATTCGCTTGTCAGTCGGACATGGTAGTTTAAATTTTGAAAGAGCACCGCATCCAGAGCCGATTGGAGGTGACTCGTCTGGCGGAGCGTTTCCAAATCGCGATAATTTCCCCAGTAATTCACCCAACCATTATTCTGAAAAAACAATTTCGGCGTTCGCATCACCACCTTTTTAACATCATCCTCAAGATGGGGTGGCACAAAATCCAGAACGTAGGTTTCCTGCATCATGCCTACGTATTTGCGCACCGTATTCCGGTTCAGTCCGAAATCATCGCAGATATTCAGAATATTGTATATTTCGCCATTGTGCGCGCTGAGTATTTTCAATATCTGGTTGTACTTTCGCAGGTCTGCGATTTGAGCCATCGAATGAAACTCTTTTTCAAAATAGTCACGCAGACTGTGCTGCAGCAATTGCCAGCGCCGTGAAGGATCGTCCTCATCAAAAACAGCCGGCATCCCGCCGAATACGAGTTGCTCCGAAAAGATGCGCTCAATTTCTGAACGACTGTTTTTGACCAAAGCCTGCAAGTCATTGAAATACGAAGTTGAAAGCTTGCCTCTCAGGATCGCTGCCAGCGCCGATTCATCCCCCAGGGGAAGCACCCGTTCGTTAATGAGTTCTGTCGAACTCAAAAAAGGTAAATACAGAACGCGAATGTCATCTTTTAGTCCAGTCTGAGCCAGCTCTTTTTTCGGTATCGAAACTGAACTGGCGACAACCATTTTGATTCGGGAACGATTCAGCTTCAGCAAATCACTCAGCACGGGCAAAAATCGCGGCATCGCCTGTATTTCATCGAAAAACAAGTATATCGGCGCATCGAGTGACTCAATCGGCTGCCCGGTTTTTTGCTCGATTGCTTTCCTGAGGCTACGGGATTCCGCATCCATCTCGATCCGACCCAGGACATCATCGAAGTCGAAATACAGAATTCGATCCGCCCGAACCCCCGCTTCGGATGCCAATCGATGCATCAATTGGCGCAAAAGCGAGCTTTTTCCCGCATGCCTCGGACCGGTGAGAATGGTTAATGCAGTCTCCTCAATCGACGTCCGGATATGTTTAAATAGTCCGCGTTCAATCACATCGTCAACCTGATATTAACAATATTGACCAGCAAGTTAGACAAATTTATTAAAAAAATCGTTCAATGTCAAGGACAATTTTATAAAAATTGGTTTGTGCAGGTTTTAATGGCATTGTTCAGTCATTAAAATGCCAATGCCATTAAGTGAAGACAGATGTTCCCTATCCCGCGGTCACTTCCCTTAAAAGGATAGGGAGCAAACCGGTGCTAATTCCCCTTCTCTGTTATATTAGGGAAGGGGCAAGGGGATGGGTAAGATAAAACGCATTAAAAATGTTCTTGTCATTTTTTTAAAAAGCGGTAGGGAGTAAAATTCAGCGAATCTTTCACTGCTCTTTTACAAAAATTCCCCCAAATCCAACCTTTCTCTCAGGAACATTTCAAGCGTTGATTTGTTTGTAAGTTAAGTATAATGTCACGATTTTTTCGGTGGCGGAGATCAATCATGCCTTTCCTTGCAGCATTATTCCGGTGTCCCGAATGCAGTGTCGGCGCCATCGCAAATTCGTTGAAATGCATATATAATCAACCGGCTAAAAATCATTTTTCTAAAAAACCATCATTGAATTTAACTCTAAAACATGCCTGTCCACTATGCAACAATCCAAAAAGAAGATTTTCATTCTCGATACCAATGTCATTCTGCACGACAGCTCCTGTATTTACCAGTTCCAGGATAATGATGTTATCCTGCCGATTACGATTCTCGAAGAGTTGGATCATTTCAAAAAAGGCAACGAATCGGTGAACTTCCACGCGCGGGAGTTCGTGCGCGCACTGGATACCCTGAGCGGCGATAATCTTTTCACCGGCGGGGTAAAAATCGGCTCAAATCTCGGTAAAATCAGCATCAGACTCGAATCACAGTTTCACGCAGACCTGGCGCTGAGCTTTTCCCCGAACCGTCCGGATCATCACATCCTGAATATCGCGTATCACACAGCGCGGGAAAATCCGCGCAAACAGGTGATCCTTGTGACCAAAGACGTGAATCTGCGCATGAAAGCCAAAGCCATCGGATTGATTGCGCAGGATTATAAAACCGATCATGTCAAGGACGTTTCGGCTTTGTATACCGGACGCCGCGTCATCGAAAACGTGGATGAGGGTGTGATCGATCAAATGTACCGCATTCCGTTCGAAGCGGATGCGACGGCAGTGCATGTCGAAGAGCGATTCGTCCCCAACGAATACCTGATCCTGCGCAATGACAGCAAATCAGCGCTCTGCGTGTACGACGCTCCTGCTGAAAAAATAAAGCGGGTTGATAAAGTTGCTGTTTATGGCATCACGCCGCGAAACGCAGAGCAGACGTTCGCGCTGAATGCGCTGATGAACACCGATATTCAACTGGTGAGTCTGTCGGGAAAAGCCGGCACCGGAAAGACTCTTCTCGCCCTGGCTGCTGCACTCGAAAAGCGCAAAAACTATCGCCAGATTTATCTTGCGCGCCCGGTTGTCCCGTTGAGTAACAAGGACCTGGGATTTCTGCCCGGTGATATCGATTCCAAGCTGGAACCGTATATGCAGCCGCTGTATGATAATCTCGGCGTTATCCAGAATCAATACCCGGAGTCGAACAGCAGGCATCATCGCATCAAGGAATTTCTGGAACAGGACAAGCTGGTTATCGCGCCGCTGTCGTACATTCGCGGGCGCAGTCTGGTTAAAATTTACTTTATCGTCGATGAAGCCCAGAACCTGACGCCACACGAGGTAAAAACGATCATCACCCGCGCCGGCGAAGGAACGAAAATGATTTTCACCGGCGATATTTTTCAAATCGATCACCCGTATCTCGACAGCCAGTCGAATGGCTTGAGCTATCTGATCGAAAAAATGCAGGGTCAAAGAATATACGCCCATATCAATCTTGAAAAAGGGGAACGCTCAAAACTTGCGGAACTCGCCAGCAATCTGTTGTGAGCCGTTCGTATTCGCCTGGCGTAACACAAGTGCGCAACGAATTCGATTCTCAGAACCATTATAAATATTAACCCAAAAAGGACGGATCTATGCAACGCATTTCCATGCAAACTTTGATAGAGTTTGGCACGCTGCTTTTGGTCAAGCGCGGTGTGCCCGAAAGCAATGCCCGTTATTTGTCATCTTTCGTCGTCGAAACCGAGGCTTTCCGGCAATCAACACACGGGCTGGTTCAGTTCACCACGATGAATAAACAGATCGGTGAAACGATTGATCCTGCGGCTGAGCCGGAAATCATTCGCGACCGGGGTTCAATGGCGCTTATCTCCGGCGAACGCTGCTTCGGCAATCTCGCCATGAAACTCGCCGTTGAAACAGGCATCAAAAAGGCGCATACACACGGAATCGGATTTATCGCCGTCAGGAATACGCATTGGATCGGCGCCCTGGGCATGCACCTGATACCCGTCGCCCGCCAGGGATTGCTGGTGAAAGCCTGGGCACAAACGAGCTCCTGCAAGGACTGTGCGCCTTATGGCGCGATCGATGCCCGTTTCAGCACCAATCCCATCGCCATCGCCTTCCCCACCGCAACCAATCCGGTCGTTGCCGACTTTTCCACCGCCACGATGTCGATGAGTGCGGTGCTGGCTCTGAAACGGAAAGGCAACACGACACTTGTACAGCGATTTGTGGACAACAGCGGCAAACCGAGTAATGATCCCGCAGTTTTTGATGACGGCGGAACGATGATGTTCTCCGGGCTCGATTTGGAGGGCTACAAATTTTACGGCTTGTCGCTGTTCAACGAGGCGCTCACAGTATTGGCGGGAGGAAGTGCCAATAATCCGGCATCACCCTCATACCAATCTTTCGCGCTGATAGTCCTCGATCCCGATGCCTTTGCCGGCGCTGAGTATTACCAACGTGAAATGAAACGCTACCTCGACTTCGTCAAAAAAGCACGTCCGCGCCCGGGATTCGAAGTGCGACTACCCGGCGAACGCGGATTCGCCGCCCTGGAAGATTGCCGCAAAAACGGTATCCCATTGAGTGACGAAAAATTGGGGCTATTAAATAAGCTGGCAAAAGCGGTTGAAATCGCTGTAATTGCATGATTTTCAGCACTATTTTCTGGTTGCCGTTTAGATAATTTTTTCAGGGATTATGGAAGCGCTGCAGCGATTTCCGATGAATCTTTCTGGCATGATACAACTGATTGAAAGATCGCGAGTCTTATGTAGAAAATTTATACTCGTTAAGGGTTAAAATGTAACATCTTCCTGTCATTGCGAGCGACGATTAGAGCGAAGCAATCTCTTATGTTGACGCAATAGCAGTAGAGATTGCTTCGGCTGGGCGCCCCCGGCAAAAAACGCCTCACAATGACAGAATAAAAATGTAATGTTACTAATTCACCCGTAACAAGTATAAATTGATTTCTGAAAGGAAAATCCATGAATTTGAAGCTACTCGGCAGCACCGGTCTCCGGGTTACACAACTCGGTCTCGGGGGATTATTCGTCTCATCGTTTGGCGGTCCGTTTGAACAGGGAAAAGCTGCTATCAAGCGTGCCGTTGCGCTGGGCATCAATTATATCGACACCGCACCCGGCTACGCTAATAGCGAGGAGGTGCTGGGACGCGTTCTGGAGGAAATCGATGCGCCGCTGATCATCTCGACAAAACTCGGCGGTCGCCCGCAGCCATTTGAGCCGCAAAACAGGGATGCCCTGATGCGATCCGTCGAAGAAAGCTTAAGGCTTTTAAAACGCGACACCATCGATATGTTGATGATTCATGAACCCGATCGCCCCCGGCAATACGACTGGTGGACCGATTGGGAGACGGTCAACGGTCCGGTACTGGAATTGATCCGGCAACTCAAACGCGACGGAACCATCAAAGCCACCGGGTTAGGCGGCACAACCGCTTACGAATTGGCGCACATCATCCGTTCCGGAAAATTCGATGTTGTTCTCACTGCTTTCAATTACAGCCTGCTCTGGCGCGAGGCTGAAATCGAAGTTTTGCCGGCGGCGAAAAAATTGGGCATGGGCATCATTGCCGGCTCACCGCTCCAACAGGGCGCCCTCGCCCGGCGCTACGATCAACAGGTGAATAACGGCGCGCTCTGGCTGAGTTCGCCCCGGCGAAAACAATTCAAGGCGCTGTATGGATTCCTAGATGAAATCAACATGCCCATCGTCGAAGCCTCAATCCGCTTTGTGATCTCAAATCCGGCGATTGATTGCGTGCTCATGGGCGCGCGCTCCGCCGAGGAAGTCGAGGGCAATGTGGCGGCGATTGAAAAAGGTCCGCTGCCAACGGACGTGCTGAAACGCCTGGAAGAAATCGCAGCCCTTGTTCCATTCAGACCATTCGAAGAGCCGTTCGGATTACCGTTCAATTCCGATTATAAGGGACCGGGTTGGGCTTAAGATCTAATTTCATAATTACGGTGACATAAAATTTTAGACAGGATTTACATGATAAACAGGATGTTATTTATCTTGTTAA
>JAFGMA010000417.1 GCA_016927835.1 Candidatus Zhuqueibacterota bacterium
CTTTTTCCCGGAAAATATACCTATACATGCAGTACGGTCGAGGATATCAAACCACATTTGTTGGAAGATCTTGATCCGCAATTTGCCGCAGGCGTTCATGAGGGCGATTTAATTTTTGCGGGCAAAAATTTTGGCTGTGGCAGTTCGCGGGAGCAACCTGCGATAGGGCTGAAGGGGATTGGCATTCAAGCTGTGGTCGCGAAGAGTTTTGCCCGAATTTTTTACCGCGCGGCAATCAACCAGGGATTGTTGCTCATCGAATGCCCGCAAGCAGTTGAATCATATAAAAAGGGAGCTGAGGTGACATTTGATCTGGAGGAAAGCAGCATTTCGGTCGCTGGAAAACGATTCAAATTTCCGTCGCTGCCACCTGAAATCCTGGCGATCCGCGATGCCGGCGGCTTAATGGCGTATACTCGCCAGAAGCTTGGAATGCAAAAATGAAAGCTTCAATAGCTCTGCAACCATTTCAAACATAATCAGCAGAATAGGTAGTTCCCGAACAAAAGTCCTTATTTTTTCACCCTGAGCGAAGTCGAAGGGTGATACGTCTTTATTATTGAGTTATGCTTCGACTCCGTTCAGCATGAAAATGTCAGTCTTCGTCAGGGCGCTATTTATCTATTGCTCAATGTCATGAAGTCAAGCGAAGGCTGCAAGTCCCGCATGCTCCTGGCGTGAATTCAGGAACGGTTTTAGGAAGGGCTCAAAATGCACCAAGCAGGCAATTCGAAGCGTTCTGTCAGAAAAACATTATCAGCTAACTCAGAAAGAATCCGATAAAACGACCCCATGGAGGCGACAAAAATGCAGTACACAGCCGAAGCCGGACAGAAAGGAGAAGATGTCCGTTCCGACTGCCGGGTCCGCGTTACGCTTCGGGATGAAGGCGGAATAGAGCTTCAAATGGTGAGCAAGGTTGAAAGCATGTACGGCGAACGCAACCGACAGCTCATCCGGGACGTCCTGGCTTTTTTCCGCATACAGCACGCGACGATCGATCTGGAAGATACCGGCGCGTTGCCATTCGTTATTATGGCGCGCCTGGAAACCGCGATCAAGCGGCTGCTGCCGGAGTTGAACCAGGAGTATTTGCCCGAGATGCGCGCAAGTTGCCTCGGAAAAACAACTCGCGACCGCTTCCGTCGGTCGCGCCTGTACTTGCCAGGAAATTCGCCTAAATTCATGCTCAATTCAGGGTTGCATCAACCGGATGGGATAATCCTTGACCTTGAAGATAGCGTTGCGCCCTCGGAAAAGGACGCTGCACGGATTCTGGTACGCAATGCCCTGCGCCAGGTGGATTTTTGCGATGCGGAGCGAATGGCACGCATCAATCAATTACCCGCCGGATTGGATGACCTGGAAATTATCGTGCCCCATAATGTTCACGTCGTTTTGATTCCAAAATGCGAAAATGCGGGACAGGTGCATCTGGTTGATCAAACCATAAAAGCGATTTTGTCCAGGCATCAGGTGTCCGATCCCGTCTACATAATGCCCATTATCGAAAGCGCACTTGGTGCGATAAAGGCGTACGAAATTGCGATCGCCAGCAATAATGTGATTGCGCTGACACTTGGTTTGGAAGATTATACTGCAGATATCGGTGTCCAGCGGACGCAGGAAGGCAAAGAAAGTTTCTGGGCACGTTCACAAGTTGTCAATGCAGCGCGCGCAGCAGGAATTCAGCCTATTGACACGGTTTTTTCGGATGTCACGGATACGGAAGGTTTAAAAGCCAGCGTGTTGGAGGCGAAGGCGCTCGGATTCGAAGGCAAAGGCTGCATTCACCCGCGACAAATTCAACCAATCCATAAAGCATTTGCACCCACGTCTGAAGAAATCGCAAAAGCAAAAGGCATTGTCCTTGCATTTGAAGCAGCGATCCAAAAGGGCTTGGGGGTCATCGCACGTGGCAGCAAAATGATCGATCCGCCCGTGGTCAAGCGGGCGCAGAAAATCGTGACATTGGCTGTCGCCAACAGACTATTGCATAAAAATTGGCGCGAGGGAGGTGTGAGTGATGCATAAGTCGATTAAATTGGTCCATAATGCTGCCGGAAGAATGGTTCCTACCGAAGTCAATGGCACAGCGGTGATACCCTACCAGGGGGTTGGCAAATACATTCCCAAAGGAAACAAAGCTGCTCCGCCAATCACCTCATGCGCACATTTTCCCGCGGATGGCAATAAAATTGTTGGAAACCTTAAAACTGCGCTTGAGAAAGCGGGGCTACGGAACGGGATGACCATTTCCACGCATCACCATTTTCGCGACGGTGATCTGGTTGCTAACGCTGTTTTCGATGCTGCGGCTGATCTCGGTGTAAAAGAGTTGATGTGGTTCCCCAGCGCCTCGTTTCCCTGTCATGCGCCGCTGATCGCGCACCTCGAAAGCGGCGTGATTCATCATATCGAAGGCAGCATGAATGGGCCATTGGGTGAATATTGTTCCAGGGGTAAAATGCGCGGACTTGGTGTGCTGCGTTCCCACGGCGGGCGCTACCAGGCGGTGCAGGATGGCGAAGTGCACATTGATATCGCCGTGATCGCCGCGCCCACAGCCGATCCTTTTGGCAATGCCAATGGACTCACCGGACCATCCGCATGTGGTCTACTTGGGTTCGCACTTGCAGATTCGCAGTTTGCAGATAAAGTGATCGTTGTGACGGATAACCTGGTTGATTTTCCGTGTGTGCCCTGGCAGATTCAGGGAAATTATGTCGATTTTGTCGTGCAAATGGATCAAATCGGAGAACCGCAAAAGATCGTATCCGGCACAACCGAAATCACCAAAAGCCCGGATCGTCTCTTGATTGCCGAATTAACTACGCGTTTCGTAGATGAAGCGGGAATATTGAAGGATGGTTTTTCATTCCAGGCGGGCGCGGGCGGTACTGCGTTGGCATTTGCAATTTTTTTGAAGGAATTGATGATTTTGCGCGGCGTGAAAGCGCGCTTCATCCGGGGGGGAAGCACGAAGTATCTGGTTGAGATGCTCGAAAACGGATTAACGGGTTACATCCTCGACGGACAGACATTCGACTTGGAAGGGGTGCGGTCCATGCGCGAGAATCCGGGGCACGTAAATACCAGTCCATTCACCAGCTATAATTATCATGGCAAGGGAAATTTTGCGTCGATGGTGGATGTTGTGGTGCTCGGGGCAACGGAAGTCGATTTGAATTTCAATGCCAATGTCGTCACACACTCAGACGGCAAATTGCTTCACGGCATTGGCGGCTGGCAGAATTGCCTGTTTTCGAAATGCACGATTCTGCCGATCCCATCTTTTAGAGATCGCATCCCGGTGATTGTGGACGATGTCACCACGCTGGTTGGTCCGGGAGAACTGATCGATGTCATCGTCACCGAGCGTGGGATTGCGATTAATCCCGGGAGAAAAGATTTGATAAATGCTGTCCGTCATTCATCGCTTCCGATTCGATCACTAGAAGATATAAAACATGAAGTGGAAGAAATTTGTGGCGGTGAACCCGCTAAACCGGTGATGAATGAGGAAGTCGTCGCAGTCGTTAAATGGGTTGACGGAACAGTTCTCGATTGTATCCGAAAGGTGGATTAACACAAAATTGTTACCCGCAAATTATTTCCTTTGGGCGGGCTCTCTTGTAGCTGCCATTAATACAGGAATTTTGGGCAATTTATTCATGATTTCATTCAAAAAACCACCAATTGCACAAATATGCACGAATTCGGATAAATTAAGTTCAATAAAATCAATGAGTGAAATTCGTGGTTTGACTCTTATATCCAGCGAGGGACGGGAATGGAGGAAGTGAAAACCTGTTTGAGAGTCTGAATTTCTATTTGTATTGTCGCTTTAAAAACGATTGATTTATGCTTGAGAGGTTACATGAAACAGGTACGAAAGTTCAGAGTTATACCGGCATTACCCGACAGATTGAAGCCGTTACAGGAGCTGGCTTACAATCTTTGGTGGTCGTGGAATCCCGATGCGATCATTTTATTTCGTCGGCTGGATCGGGACCTTTGGGAAGAAACGTATCATAATCCGGTTGACCTGCTCGGAAAAGTGAGCCAGTCGCGCTTGCAGGAAAAAATGCAGGATGAAGGTTTTTTGGCGGATATGGACCGAATCTACAGCAAATTCAAATCCTATATGACCCGAAAAACCTGGTTCGAGCGCACATATCCGCGCCATGAACGCACCATGTTCGCTTATTTTTCAGCCGAATACGGTTTGACTGAATGCATAAAAACGTATTCCGGTGGACTCGGTGTGTTATCAGGAGATCATCTAAAAGCATCGAGCGATCTCGGTCTGCCTTTAACCGGGATTGGTCTTTTATATCGGCAGGGGTACTTTTTCCAGTATCTGAGCGCTGACGGATGGCAGCAGGAGCATTATCCGGAGAATGATTTTCATAATATGCCGATTTTGCCGGTCAAGAACGAGAACGGGATGCAACTGAAAATTGAAGTGGAAGTGGGCGATCGGATCGTGAAGGTTCAGATCTGGAAAATTCAAGTTGGTCGCGTGCCGCTGTATTTGTTGGATACAAATATTGAGGATAATCCCCCTGATGATAGGGTGATCACAGCACAGCTTTATGGCGGTGATAGTGAGATGCGCATTCAACAGGAAATATTATTGGGCATCGGTGGCATACGGGCATTGCGCGCGCTGAATATCGAAGCCACGGTCACGCACATGAACGAAGGGCATTCCGCCTTTCTCGCACTCGAGCGTATTCGGTATATCATGCAGCAACATTCGTTGTCATTCTCTGCTGCAATGGAAGTTGTTCTGGCATCGAATGTATTCACAACCCACACACCGGTACCTGCCGGAATAGATGTATTCGATCATGAATTGATTGAAAAATATATCCGCCCTCACAGGGAGGCATTGGGGCTTTCACGGGAGGAGTTTCTTGGATTCGGCAGGAAGGATCCCTTCAATCATAAAGAATTTTTCTGTATGGCAGTGCTGGCAATCCGTATGGCTGCTCACTGCAACGGTGTCAGCAAATTGCACGGAAAAGTCTCTCAAAATATGTGGAAGGAAATCTGGCACGAAGTTCCGCTGGATGAAATCCCGATAAACGCCATCACCAACGGCGTGCATCCTTATAGCTGGGTATCGCGCGAAATGAGCGGATTATACGAGCGTTATCTTGGGCCGCGCTGGCAAGAGGATCCGGCTGATCAGCAGATCTGGCAACGGGTGACAGAAATACCGGATGCCGAATTATGGCGCTCGCATGAACGCCGTCGAGAAAGGCTGGTTGCCTTTGCCAGAAAACGGTTGCGCACCCAATTGATCGCGCGCGGTGCACCCAAGTCGGAAGTATATTTTGCCGATGAAGCCCTCGATCCGGAAGTGCTGACGATCGGATTTGCCAGGCGATTTGCGACCTACAAAAGGGCTGCCTTGCTTTTTAGCGACCTTGATCGGTTTAAGCAGCTCATCTCAAATTCTGCAACGCCCGTGCAATTTATATTTGCCGGCAAAGCGCACCCAAGGGATAATGAGGGAAAGGAACTGATTAAGAAAATTGTAAGTGTTGCCAGGATGCCCGAATTCAGACAACATATTGTTTTCCTCGAAAATTATGACATAAATATTGCCCGCTATCTCGTGCAGGGCGTCGATGTCTGGCTGAACACGCCGCGCCGTCCGTATGAAGCTAGCGGAACCAGCGGTATGAAAGTCTGCTTCAACGGAGGCCTAAACTTAAGCATTTTGGACGGATGGTGGTGCGAAGGATACCAATACGGAAACGGATGGGCTATCGGGCGCGGCGAAGAATATGTCGATCTCAAATATCAGGATGAAGTCGAGGTTAAAGCAACTTATAACATACTCGAACAAGAAGTTATCCCGCTATTTTATGAGCGCGGAACCGATGGCTTGCCGCGCGGCTGGATTAAATATATGAAAAATTCAATGCTTCAGCTCTGCCCCGTTTTCAATGTGAATCGAATGATTACTGAGTACACTCAAAAATTTTATATGCAGGCACATCAGCATTGGCTCGATTTAGCCCAGGATAATTATATCGGAAGCCAGCAATTAAGCGAGTGGCGATCCGCCACCAAACACGCGTGGACTACTGTGAATATTGTTTCCGTCGATGCTGATATAGCCAAAGAGTATTCAGTCGGGCAAAACATTCAGGTCACAGCGAAAGTTCAACTCGGTATGCTTCAACAAGATGATGTTTGCGTGGAGATATTTTACGCACCGCTGGATTCCCAGGGCAATCTGTTATCCGGTGAAGTGCAGGAAATGTTATGTGAAAAATACCTCAAAGGGGGAATCAGTATCTTCAAAGGTGAAATTCCATGTGAGAAGACGGGCGTGCATGGCTTTGCCGTCAGGATTTTGCCCGATAATCCACACCTGGCGCGCCGGATGATACCGGGATTGATTTTGTGGGGTTGACCTGTTGAATCCAAACAACAAAAAATCCGATAATTCTACCCCTGCAATATTCTTTTCAAAACCAATCTTCGAGGTGCATAATGAAAGCTGCCGTATTCCTGAATTATAATAAAATTGAAATTCGAGACATTCCAAAACCGGAACCAGGCGACAATGAAGTGGTGCTGAAGGTAGGTGCCTGCGGTGTTTGTGGAACTGATTATCATATTTATACCGGACAATTGAAAGCTGCAAAACCTCCGGTAGTTCTGGGACACGAATTAACCGGCACAATTATCAGCATGGGCAAACATGTGAAGCGATTCAGGGAAGGTCAAACCGTAAGTGTCGATCCGTTGATTGCATGCAATACCTGCGAGTTTTGCCATACGGGGCGTCCCAATCTGTGTGTGAATCCGACAACTATAGGTTATGTGGTCAACGGTGGTTTCGAGCAGTACGCCGCCATTCCGCAAACCCATATTTACCCCATTTCCGAAAAGGCTGGTATCAAAGCCGGCATTCTAGTGGAAACACTGGCGTGCGTGTTGCATGGATTTGATAGGCTTGGCTTGAAAGCCGGACATAGTGTGATGATTCTGGGTGCAGGCACGGTAGGCTGCTTATGGAATCAATTGGTGAAGCATACGCCCTCGACACTGCTTATTCAAACCGAACTTGTCGAATTCAGAAGGACAATCGCAAAGAAGCTGGGCGCAGATGTCGTCATCGATCCGCTGCATGAAAAGCTGATCGAACGTGTCCTTTCCCTTTGTCCGGAAGGCGTTGATTATATTATTGATGCTACCGGGGATCCGAAGGCGGTCGAACAGGCGATTCCACTTGTCAGAAAAGGCGGCACGTTCATGATCTTCGGCGTCTGCCCGGAGGATGCGATGATACGCGTTTCGCCTTTTATGTTGTATCAAAAAGAAATGAACCTTATCGCCTCGAAAATGCCACCGCAAACACTCGATCGATCCGTGAAATTGCTGGAAGCGGGATTGATTGACTATGATACGATCGTCAACAGCGTGATGCCGCTGGAAAGCATTGAAGAGGCATTCCGAATGTTCGAACATAGCCGGGATAAGGTTATCAAAATGGCGATTGATCCCTGGATGTAATTTTTCTGTGCTAGTTCAGCACCCTTTTCAATACACCTTAAAAGATGATTTACGATTAAAGAGCAACGATTTTTGATTTGCGAATTTAAACCTTCGCAAATCGTATATCGTTAATCCTTATTCGGAGATCAAAAAAATGAATGGTAGTTAACTATTGCATTTTTCTCAAACTGCGCTGTGTGATTAACCGAAAATCCTCCTCATCATACACGATTTCCATTGATCCGGGATCCGTTTTGTAAGAGGGTGGATGGCATCCCGCCAGGCGGCATCCCGCGTAAAACAACCTGAAATGACAAAAACCAACGTATCCCCAAAAGTATGCAGTGTCAATTGAAACCGGGAGATTCGTCAAAAATCGTTACCGATGCCAATGCCCGATGAGCGCTTCGATCTCTCTCCGGGTTGAAAGTACGACGCTCATTCGATGCCGCACCTGTTCGAAAGCATGTTGATTTGCATTAATAAAAACCGATCTGCAACCATAAAGGATAAACTATGTCGAAAACTCAACCGAAGAATCTTGTAGCCAACTACATCGAAAGTGTCTGGAATAATGGTGATGTGGCAACGCTCGAAAATCTTACCACCGAGGATTTTCTGTACCATCTCAGCGGACAATCGCCGCGCGACAGGAATAATATGAAGCTGTTCCTGGAAGTGGTGCGCGTTGCTTTCCCGGATTGGCGCGTACAAGTCCAGGAAATGATCGCTGAAGGCAACAGCGTCGCTGTTCGATGGTCTGGCACGGTGACGCACAAAGGTGTATTCCACGGCATTCCGCCCACGGGGAAACAGATAACCGTTTGCGGTATCAATATTTATTCGATTGAAGAAGGCAAGATATCACAAGAATGGGAGCAGATGGATTCATTGGGCATGCTCCAGCAACTGGGGATCCTTCCGAAATAGAATTTATAAGCGAAAAAATTGCCACGCCGAGGAATGTATCGATGCTTGATACACTGGCTTTAATCGCCATGTGCGGCTTGCCTGCCGGTGGCAATTCATTTAATGCTGCGTCGAAATGATTTATTATGATCGGGTGGTATACACATATTTTTTGTCAACACAAAATCTGTCTCGTTAAAAAAAAACAAACTCAAAAATCCCATATCCGAAACTGTTCTTTGATCAATCCATCTTTGAAATCCGACTTTGAATTCTAGCAATAATACTCAAACGATAATCTGCTCAGCGCACTGAAAAATAAGCCTCCGCCACCTGTCCAACTTCGAATTAATCTCTCCGCTCACAAAAATATCCTGACGCTTTCGCCTGCCTGCCATAAGGTTGACTCTTCTGGGGAAGGGAATAACAGCTATAGAAAAATTAACCAAAGGCGGTTGCAGTGATTTAAAAAAAGGATAGCCGGGGAGTTTTAACCCTATTCTCCGTAGTGGTCTTTTCGTCGCTTGAGCCGTGTGATCGCCTGCATCGGAATAGCACGAAACCGTTGTCGCTGTCAAACTACGAATCTGGTGCTCATTCCACGCGGGACAGTTATGCTGGCGGGTGGGAGTTCGCCCAATGTGCCGATGTCCGCTCCTTTGATGGCGAGTGCAATCTCTGGATCGGTGGCAATGGCAGTCCGGCTCGATTAATTTTAACGGTCCTGCTCGTCCGGGACCCCAGGGAACTGCAAACTGGGATATTTTTGTCAGTGAATGGGATAGCATTCATCAATGCTGGGGCGAGGAGCGGAACATTGGTCCGGCTATTATTACTCCATCCCAGAACGCCGTCCTTCCTGCACTCCCAATTGCGACACACTTTACTTCAACCGCTAAGACGATGGCGAAAATATCTACATGTCAACTTATAATGTCGCGGACTGGACCATGCCCAAAAAAGGGTATTTCGCATGCCCCGTTTTACACCCGGCTACGGGAAATGGCGAAAAACGGGCGAATTGAAAAAAGCCATTTATGTTTATGATTTGAATGAAAACATAAACGGAACACTCTATGCCGCCACTGCCTGTACTGAAACAAATCCCATGGGAAAAGTGTTTAATAGTGATGATGGTGGAATCATCCGGATCCCCTGTGCCGATTTGCCAGGAGCCATGACTGTGTATTCACTGGTAGTTGCCGGTGACACACTTCACGCAGGAACTTATCCCAACAGCGATATTTTCAAATCAATTGATAGTGGAGATTCATGGATCAACACGGCAGATCTGCCTGACGTAACTTCGGCTCGGAGTCTGGTTCGATTGCGCGACGGAGATTAATTGGTTGATACATCGCCGTATGACGTGTCGATGCGAAATCGCATCTATCGGACGCGCGATGGCGGCAATTCCTGGATTCTGTCAGGTTTATTGCCCTATTTCAATCCCTGCAAATTCCTGGTTAAAACCATGGATGGAGCAATTTATGCCGGTGGATGGGGAATCGATAGTGAATTAAAAATTCAGAAATCGGCTAATAATCGCGTCGCCTGGGATAAGCTGCCCGTTATTTATCAGATGAAACCCGAGTGGACCGTCGATGGCTTTTTTGAGATGAGAAAGGATATCCTATTGGTATCCGGGTGAATCCTGTTTCATGGTCAGGGCACACAAACTGGTAGCTTTGTGTGCAAATCAACTGATAAGGGAGTGAGCTGGACAATGTGCACCAAAATCATGCGTGGTGATGGTGTTCATAGCGGTCGGGTTTACTCGATTGTAGAGGATCTGTTCAGTACGCTCTATGTCGGCATGCAACCTGAGCTCGGGTCCGTTGTGTTTGCATCACCCGAAGACGGCATCTCCTGGTATTCGCCCGATACTTTCGAATGCTTATGCTTGCTTCGGGCGTCCGATGGGGCGATTTATGCCGGAACGGCGCCGAATGGAGACGTATTCAAATATATACCGCTGCCGCCGACACAGATCAAGCATGATCAAATATTCGCTTCTTGTCAATATAACATCTCCCAGAACTACCCCAATCCGTTCAATTCGACGACTTGCATCACCTTCTATCTTCCCGAATCACAACACACCGTATTGAAAATTTACAATGCACAGGAAATCAAAACACTAATTGACGAATTTCAATCCGCAGGTAATTATACGGTTACCTGGGATGGAGTAGATGAACAGGGAAAACTGCGGCTTCGGGAATTTATTTTTATCGCAGCGAATCAATTCTGCAGGAGCCGGAACATACTGGATTTAAATTGACGAAAAAAATGATTTTTGCAAGATAAAGGTTCAACCTGAATTATCAAAAATATCTTTCAGGGCAGAAAACAATGTGTATGATGAAATGCTTGTTAGAGGAGGAGCTATGTTTACGCATTCAAGGCTCTTTTTCTGCATTATTGTATGCGTTTTTTTCTTCAATACGGCAGATGGAAGAGTCGTACAACGTCAACTCAGTAATCAGAATCATCAGTTCTTCATTGAAAACAGGGGGCAGTGGACTTCGGAAGTGAAATACTTGTACCAGACAAATGGCTTGAACGCCTGGATCACCGATAGCGGCGTGGTGTTTGACTATTTTCAGATCATCCGCGAAAACAATGCCCGGGAACTTGACCACCGTTTGTCGATAAACCGTGCAGAACCCGCCCATATAAAAGGACACATAGTCAAAACTTCAATGCAAGGAGCCAATGCACGGGCAAATACCATTGCTGAAGGGCAATCGGATGGCTTTTATAACTATTTCGTTGGGAATGATCCTGCTAAATGGGCAAGCTTTGTCAACTTGCATGATGAGATAAAGATGCAAGGCGTGTATCCTGGCATCGATATCCGCTACTATTTTGACACTGGTCAATTGCGTTATGATTACCTGGTGGCTGCCGGCACTAATCCATCACAAATTCGATTCCGTCTGGAAGGCGCAGACGAATATGAATTTAATATTGAAGGAGAGTTGCTGATCAAAACCAGCCTGGGGGAGGTGCGACATGGCAAATTACGGGCGTATCAGTATGCGAATTACGGAGAGCAGGACGTTCCCTGTCGCTTCGAGCCGCTGCCCGATGGAACAATAGGCGTGGTGGTGAGCAACTATGATACAAAGAAACCACTCATCATCGATCCGCTGGTCTATTCGACATTTATCGGTGGATCGGGCACTGAGTCGGGTAATTCCATCGCCGTTGACAACAGCGGCAATGCCTATATAATCGGTAATACTCCGTCAACCAATTATCCGACGACCACTGGCGCGTATGATGTGAGTCAGAATGGGAACGCGGATGTTTTTGTCACTAAACTCGATGCCAGCGGTTCGACATTGGTCTATTCGACTTTTATCGGAGGGTCGGGTCTTGATTATGGCAATGCCATCGCTGTAGACAGCAATGGAAATACCTATATAACGGGATATACTGGATCAATGAATTATCCCACCACCAGCGGAGCCTATCAACAGAGCATAAAGGGATCAGCTTACGATGCTTTTGTTACCAAACTGAATGCCAACGGTTCGGCATTGGTCTTTTCAACCTATTTTGGTGGAAGCAGTACGGACAACGGCGTTGCCATCGCCTTGGAAAACGTCTTCGGGAATATCTTCATAGCGGGAGAAACATTTTCCAGCGATTTTCCCACAACCAGCGAAGCCTTCGACAAGACCTATAATGGTGGGGATGATATATTCGTCACCAAATTTAATACCAGCGGCACGGCACTTGACTTTTCGACCTATCTCGGCGGAAAGAGCTACGACGTTGTCCATTCCATGGCTGCTGACGTCAATGGTTATCCCTGCGTGGTGGGAGAAACCACCTCTACCGATTTTCCACTCCAATTTGCTTATATTAAGAATTCGACTGATGGTTTATATAATGATGTTTTTGTCGCCAAGCTGAACCACGGCGGAGCGGGGCTGATGTATTCAACCTATCTTGGTGGATCAAACCATGATTATGCCAATTCCGTCGCTTTTGACGCTGATCGAAATGTCTATATAACGGGAGTTACTTACTCCAGCGATTTTCCGACCACTCTCGGCGCGTATAGTCAGACGTACCATAATTACGAAGCTTTTGTTACTAAAATTACCTATACTGGTACATCTTTAAATTATTCGACCTTTATCGGAGGATCAGGTACTGACATTGGCAGCAATATCCTCGCGGATGCCAGCGGCAATGCTTACATAACAGGACGTACAACCTCAACTGATTATCCGGTAACCAGTGACGCCTATGATCAAGGTTATAATGGCGGTGATTGGGATGTTTTTGTCAGCCAGCTAAATAATAGCGGCTCGACATTATCATATTCAACCTTCATAGGTGGATCCGGTGTAGATAATGGCAAATCCATCGCCCTTGATAATAGTGGCAATGTTTATTTGACGGGATCTACGACCTCAACTAATTATCCCACCACCAGCGGCGCTTATGATCAAAGTTATAATGGAAATAATAGTGATGTGTTTGTCAGCAAGCTGAGTCTTTCTGCGCCAGACATTTCATCGACCCCTTTTGCAGGGAGCTACGGTAGCATCAATATTGGCAATTTTTCGGAGATCACTTTTATGATAAGGAATGAGGGCAATGCCGATTTGAACGTGACCGCTACGACATTGACGGGTACGTACGCTACTGAATTCAGCATTCAGAGCGGCGGCGGGGCATTCACGCTTGTACCCGCAGCGACGCGCGATATTATCGTCCGTTTTAATCCGGTTAGTGCCGGCTATAAGGTAGCCACGCTGAATATCAGCAGCAATGATCCCGACGAGAATCCGTTTCTGATCATGCTTTCAGGCTGGGGAGTTGCTGCGCCGGTATTGGCGGTGAATCCCACTTTACTGGATTTCGGAGCCACCACCAATAGCCTTACTTTCCAAATCAGTAATACCGGCGGTCTTACACTAAACTGGACAATTGCAGAAACTCCGGATAAGCCATGGATTACTTCGGTAACCCCTGCCAGTGGCAGCGACAATGCAACGATAACAGTAACCGTCAGCAGGGCGTTGTTACCCGGAACCAGCGATACGGGTACGCTGGCGGTAACGTCCAACGGCGGCAATCAGAATGTGACCGTCAATATCGCGAAACAGGCTGCCCTCCCGTCTCATTGGAATTTTACCGCGAGTACCGGCAACAGCGCCACTGTAGTGCTACCCACAGCCGCCAATCCCAACATCGACGGGACACTACTGCAAAATAACGATTATGTTGGCGTTTTCACGCCCGCCGGATTGTGCTGTGGCTGGAGTCAGTGGCAAGGAGCTAACCTCTCCCTTACCGGATGGGGCGATGACGACCAAACCACGGCGGTCGATGGTTTAAAGCCAAATGAGGAATTGAAATACCGTGTGTATCGTTCTGGCGTCGCCAAAGAATGGATTACTGTCAAGGTGGCGTATTCGGTGGGAACGGGGTTGTATTCCACCAATGCATTCATGGTACTCAGCAAATTCGACGTCAGCGAGCAGGTCTGCCTGGCATTGGATTTCAAAAAAGGCTGGAACATCTTCTCCATCAACTTCACGCCAATAGATCCGAATATTTCAGCGGTGATGGCACCGATCGTCAGCAAATTGGTGATCGTCAAAAACAGCAGCGGCAAGACATTTATCCCGGCGTACGGCATCAACGATGTCGGCAACATGCAGTTCGACAATGGCTATCAGGCGAATGTCACCGAAGCGGTTGCGCTGAATATCTGCGGGAAGGCAATTGAGCCGACCACGCCGATATCATTGCCGGCAGGCTGGAACATCATCAGTTATTTACCGCCCGTCCCCATTAATATTGCCACCGCCCTGTCAACGATCACCAGCAAACTGGTGATCGCGAAAAATAATGAAGGAAAAACTTATATTCCGTCGTTTGGGATCAATGATATCGGCAACATGCTTCCCGGACAGGGATATCAGGTGTACGTGAGCAGCGCAGCCACGCTGATTTATCCGGCATCTCCCCTATCAAAAACAGCCAATGAACATGTTGAGATCGAACCAGAACATTTTAGATTCATAGCATCAACAGGTGAAAATGCAACGGTTGTAATGCCGACAATGATCAATCCACAGTTTTCCGATGGTCGTCTATTGGAACAGGGTGATGAAATCGGCGTTTTCACCCGTGCTAATTTATGCTGTGGCGCTATGGTCTGGGATGGCACAAATAAAGCGATCACGTTATGGGGCAACAACAATCAGACACCAGACGTGGATGGCTTTCGTGCTGGTGACACGCTGCATTTCCGAGTGTGGAATAAATCGGCTAATCTGGAATCTTCCGCTCGAGTGGCATTTCAAACGGGACAACCAGTGGTCTATCAAACCAATGGATTCTCGGTGCTGACGCAATTGATCGCCGCATTCCCGACAGATAGCCGTGCCAATATTTCCCTCGCAATTCCGGACGAATTCCATCTGTTGCAGAATTACCCCAATCCCTTCAATCCTAGTACGACCATCGAATTCGCGCTGCCCAAAGCAGCTTTCGTCACGCTCAAAATTTACAACCTGCTGGGCGAAGAAGTCGCTACGCTGATTTCTGGAAAAAGTTTGGCTGGAATTTACCGATTCAATTGGGATGCCAGTGGATTGGCAAATGGGATTTATCTGTATCGGTTGATAGCGGGGGAATTTGTAGGAACTAAAAAACTCATTCTGTTGCGATGATTTGAAGCATCATTTAATTAATTCAGGAGGCTTACCATGGCAAAAACCGAAATCGTTGTAATCATTGTGACAATGAGTTTTGCATTCATACCTACTGTGCATGCACAGGATTTTTGGCAGCAAACCACCAGCCCCTGTTATGGGGGGCAGATAACGGCTGTTGCTTCGACCCAGAGCAGTCAAATTTTTGCCGGTACGCCGTTCGGAGGAGTTTTCTGCTCAAGCGATGATGGAGTCAACTGGATGCAGAGTAATTGCGGATTGAAAAATGCGAGGATTAATACGCTTATCGGTACCAGTTGCGGGCATCTTTTTGCCGGCACCGCAAATGGTATTTTTCGCTCCAAAGATAATGGCGAGCATTGGACAGAACTCAATAACGGCTTAACAGCACTTTCCATTTATGCCCTTTCGATCAGCAGCAACGGATACATCTTCGCCGGAACAGACAGCGGTGTTTTTCGTTCGGCTGACAATGGCGATAGCTGGATGCCGACCAATTCCAGGTTATCAGGCATCGACATTTTGTCCCTTGCCATCAATGACAGCGGTTATGTTTTTGCAGGAACTTGCCAACAGGGAATTTTTCGCTCTGCGGATAACGGCGATAGTTGGACCGCAATCAATAGTGGCTTGACGGCAATTACGCTAACCATCAGCATTAATGGCTATATTTTTGCAGGATATTTTAGTGAGCTTGGGATACTTCGCTCTATCGATAATGGTGACCATTGGACGGCAGTCTTAAGTTTTCCCGATTATTCTGCTGCAGTGACCACGCTTGCAGTTAACGCCAGTGGCGATATATTCGCGGGTACGACAAACGGAATTTTTCGCTCTACGGACAATGGCGATAGTTGGACGAAGCTGGATACCGGTCTAACGGACGCACACGTTCTGGCACTTGCTATAAATGTTGATGGAAATATTTTTGCCGGAACTTATGATGGTGGTGTTTTTCGCTCCACGGATAATGGTGAAAACTGGATGGCGGCGAATATCGGTTTGACCAATGTTGCTGTCTGGTCGCTGGCGATCAATTCCGAAGGACATATTTTTGCGGGAGCTTTCGACAGCGGAATTCTCCGCTCCACCGATAAAGGGGATAGCTGGACGACTGTCATCGCAGATTCGCAGCAATTACCCCCTACCTATACCTGCCTTACTATAAATCAAAATGGACATATCTTTGCTGTGAAAAGTCAAATTGAGATTGATAAAGATGCCATGTATTTTATGGGAGGCAGCATCTACCGCTCAACCGATAATGGCGATAGTTGGGAGTATCTTCAACTCCCCGGATGTTGTCCGCCACCTTCTGTCTCGGTTCTCGCTATCAGTGATAACGGAAATATTTTTGCATGTACAGATTACGGAATTTATCGATCTACAGATAATGGTGACAGTTGGACTCAGGTTTCTATGGGAATGGGAACTTTCTCTACCCTTGCAATCAATGCAAGCGGGCATATTTTTGCGGGCACATGGTATAGAGGTATTTACCGCTCTACTGACAACGGTGATAATTGGGCAGCAGTCAATAGCGGTTTAACAAATCTCTCTGTTGGGTCGATCGCTATAAATCCGAGCGGTCATATTTTCGCCGGAAACTATAAAGGCAAGCTTTTCCGCTCCACCGACAATGGCGATAGTTGGACCGATCTTCATACGAATACATTGTTTTCATCGCAAGTTACAGCAATTACCAGCAACGCCAACGGAGAACTTTTCGTGGGTACGTGGGACAATGGCGTTTTTCAATCCACTGATAACGGCGACACCTGGACGGCAACCAATTCCGGCATGACTTGTCATTTTGTGAGCAGTCTCGTGATTGCCCCCAGCGGGCATCTTTTCGCTGGAACGTATGGTAGCGGCGTTTTTCGAAGTGTGCAGTCGACGACAGCAGTGAGAGGTACCACCGAAGAAATCCCAGCTTCCTTTGTACTGGAACAAAATTACCCCAATCCATTCAATCCCGGCACCACCATCGAATTCACGCTGCCCAAATCTGCTTTCGTCACACTCAAGATCTACAACCTGCTGGGTGAAGAAGTCGCCACAATAGTTTCAGTACAACGATCGGCTGGTAATCACCGAATCAATTGGGATGCCAGGGGATTGGCGAGTGGGGTGTACCTTTATCGGCTGGAAGCGGGAGATTTTGTACAAAGCAAAAAACTTATCCTCTTGCGGTAGCATAATAAGCTGGACTCACACCCCAAATTGTAGTAATTTTGAAAGGAGCAAGTGAAATGAAGACTCATGGCCTTTTTGCATTAATAATATTACTGTGTTTGACAGCGACAAATGCACAATATAAATCAACCCTGCGAAAACAAAATCGCACACCCTTTTTGAGTGAAGAAAATCCAATCCGCTATCATTATCCGATGAGACATTTCGAAAATAAAAACCATTTACCGATCCGGAAAGTGCGAGATGTGTTTTCTGAACGGGTTGATGAAGATATGTCTGCCTGGTGCGATCTTGACTTCAAGAATAAAGCGGCTTCCTTTCATTCTGATCCGTACGTCAATCAAAATCAATTGAGCATTACTTCCGTCGGTGTCGATACTGCCTGGGTGCGGCATTACGCCTCCGCTCTCGCCCCAAGCATCGACTGTGTGGTTGCAATGTCTGTGGACAGCTTTGGAAATGTGTACGTAACAGGTTATAGCTCAGGCTTGCCGTTTGGAGTAGACTACCTTACGATTAAATACGACGCTTCAGGCGTCCAGGTCTGGTCCGCCCGCTTTGACGGAGGAATCCACGGAGATGATATGGCTTGTGCTATTCGGGTGGATGGATTGGGGAATACCTATGTGACCGGGAAAAGTGTCGCTTCAAACACAGGTTGGGATTATGCCACGGTTAAATACAATTATGCCGGGGTGGAACAGTGGGTCGTCCGTTACAATGGTCATGGAAATGGATCTGATGAGGCAACAGCCCTGGCCATAGACACCGCCGGAAATGTTTATGTGACAGGCTCATGTGTGAATTCCGGGGCGGGGAATGATTACGCAACGATCAAATACAATTCCGATGGCGTCCAACAGTGGGTAGCCTGCTACAATGGTCCAACAGATTCTACTGACTTTGCCAGAGCTCTTGCCGTGGACCAATCGGGCAATGTATATGTGACGGGAGAAAGTTATGGATCAGGAACAGACCGGGATTATGCCACTGTCAAATACAACGCCACTGGCGTCCAGCAGTGGGTGGCTCGCTATCCGGGACCAGGAAAAGATTGGGACCGGGCAACTGCTTTGGCTTTGGACGGCGTTGGTAATGTGTATGTGACAGGAAGTAGTGGGATTGATTATGGCACAGTTAAATACAACTCCGAAGGTGTCCGGCAGTGGGTGGTTCGTTACAATGGACCTGGAAATTCGGATGACGAGGCAAATGCCATAGCCACAGATCATTCCGGCAATATCTATGTGACGGGATGGAGTGTTGGTTCAGGCACAGGGGATGATTATGCCACAGTTAAATACAATTCCGAAGGAGTCCAGCAGTGGGTCGCCCGTTATAATGGTCCGGAAAATGATTCAGATCGTGCAAGCGCCCTATCCGTCGATGATTCCGGGAATGTTTACGTGACAGGCATGAGCCTTCATCGTGCAGGTATCTACTCCGCCCTATCATCGGATTACGCCACGGTAAAATACAACCCGGATGGAGAAGAACAGTGGATCGCCCGCTACAATGGACCGGAAGATCTTGGTGACATGGCATCAGCAATTGCATTAGATGCCGCCGGCAATGTTCATGTGGCGGGAAATAGTTCGGTATATAGCACATGGGGTATTTTCATTGATTCTGACTATGCCATAATTAAATACAATTCTGCTGGAGTGGAACAGTGGGTTGCCTGCTATACAGGACCGGGAAATTCTCATGATGAGGCTAATGCCCTGGCAGTGGATGCCTCTGGAAATGTTTACGTAACGGGATGGAGTAATTTTGGCTATGATGATAGGGGGGAGGCTACTGGTGGTCACTATGCCTCGGTCAAATACGACTCGTCTGGCGTTGAGGAATGGATAGCCCGCTATGAAGAGACGGGTTCGCAATGGGCAACTGCACTGGCGGTAGACGCTTCCGGAAATGTCTATGTAGCAGGAAATTATGGGGATGACTACGCCACGGTCAAATACAACTCAGTGGGTGTCCAACAATGGGTAGCTCGTTACGATGGCCCGGGGAATGCTGAAGACCGGGCAGTCGCCCTGGCAATAGACGCTTTAGGCAATGTCTATGTGACGGGCTGGAGTGAGGATTCGGACACAAGGTCTGATTACGCCACGATTAAATACAATTCCGAAGGCATCCAGCAGTGGATTGCCCGCTACAAGGGTCCGGGATTTTCTAACGAGGCATCTGATCTCGCATGGGCGCTTGCCGTGGACGACGCTGGCAATGTGTATGTGACCGGAGAAAGTGATGGATCTGGAACAGAACGGGATTATGCCACTATCAAATACAACTCCGAAGGTGTCCAGCAATGGGTCGCCCGTTATAATGGTTCGGGAAATTGGGCTGACTATGCAACGGCGCTGACTGTGGACGGCTCCGGCAATGTTTATGTTACAGGATGGAGTTATGGTTCAGGCAAAGGCTTTGATTACGCCACAGTCAAATACAACTCTGCCAGTGCCGAACAGTGGATTTCACGTTACGCTGGTCCAACAGATGATGATGTGGCAGTCGCCCTTAAAGTTGACGACCTGGGCAATGTCTATGTGACGGGATGGAGTTATGGTTTAGGCACGTCGGCTGATTACGCCACAGTCAAATACAACTCCGCTGGTGTCGAACAGTGGGTTGCCCGCTACAATAGTCCGGGAAATGATTGGGATGAGACAACCGCGCTGGCTTTGGACGCCTTCGGCAATGTCTATGTGACGGGATTTAGTAATGTACGTTATAGGCTCGGGGACCTTCAAAGTCGTAATTACGCCACGGTCAAATATGACTCATCTGGCGTTGAACAGTGGGTGGCTTGCTACAATGGCCCACGAGATTCTCGTAATAATGCAATCGCCCTTGCAGTTGACGCTTCCGGCAATGTGTATGTGACGGGAACAAGCAAAGGCGATTGGTGGAGCGTTTACACCACGATCAAGTACGTTCAGACACCGTCGGTTGCGGTGCAGAAGGAAGAGTTACCAAAGCCTGGTCGCTACTGGCTGGCGCAGAACTACCCTAATCCCTTCAATCCAACCACCACTATCGAATTTGCGCTGCCCCAATCCGCTTTTATCAGACTCAAAGTATATAACCTGCTGGGTGAAGAAGTTGCCACGTTGATTGCAGAACAACAAGCGGCGGGAATTCACAAGTTGAATTGGGATGCTACGGGATTAGCGAGCGGTGTGTATTTATATCGGCTGGAAGCGGGGGATTTTGTGGATGTACAAAAGCTTATTTTGCTGCGATAGACAATTTAGCTGGAGTCCAGCGAATTTGAGAAAGGAGCAAATATGATGAAATCGTTCGCTATTATCTTGCTGAGTTTGTTATCAGTATCCAGCGGATTCAGCAAAATTATAAACATCCCTGCAGATGTTGATAGCATTCAGGGCGGAATCAACCTGGCAGTGGATGGCGACACGGTGCTCGTACAGCCAGGCACCTATGTGGAAAATATCGATTTTAACGGCAAGGCCATTGTCGTCGCCAGCCTTTTCCTTACAACCGGCAAATCAAATTATATTTCGGAAACGGTGATTGATGGAAACGAAAATGGAGATGTTGTAATTTTTCAAAACGGAGAAGATTCGACATCCATTCTTACCGGTTTTGTCATCAGGAATGGAGCTATAAAATATATGTTCGAGTATACCTTTCGGGGTGGAGGCATCTATTGCGCAAATTCCAGTCCCTATCTTAAAAATTTGTGGATAAAAGATAATATGGGGAGTGGTGTGTTTCTTGCTGAATCCAATCCGCATATAATGAACGTGACCATTAGTCACAACAAAACAGCGGGGTGGTGGTATGCAAATGGAAGTGGGATTCTATGTTCAGATTCCAGTCCCTATTTATCCAACGTAACAATCACGAATAATTTTGCCAGTTATGGCGGAGGAATTTACATAGGCTGGAATTCCTTTCCTGTGTTTGATAAAAATAATCGATGCAACATCTATTCTAATCACGCACTCCTTGGCAAAGATTTATATACTTGGCAAACCTCTCCGATTGTTGAAATAGTCCTGGATACATTTACCGTGAAAATCCCGACCGATTTTCATGCCTATCCGCAGCGTCAATTCACCTTTGACATCCTGCACGGAAAACTGGAACAGACGAATTCAGATCTTTATGTGAGTCCAACCGGGCTGGATTCCAATAATGGTCTTTCCTTTTCCGATCCGTTACCAACGATTTACACGGCGCTGTCAAAACTTTTGCCGGACAGCCTGAATCCTCCCACAATACATCTTGCCAACGGCCGCTATAGTCCCTCTCTTACCGGAGAAAGATTTCCTGTAGTCGTGCAAAACACCATTCACTTTTCAGGCGAATCTGAACAAGGAGTTACCCTCGATGCCGAGGGTAGCGGTGGAGTCATGATCCTTGATCAGACTCCTGAAATTACCATTAAAAACCTGACAATTACAAATGGCGGTTGGCATCCTGGGGAAAGTTTCGGGGGTGAGCTTTCGGGGGTTAATGCCCATGGCCTTTCATGTTTAAATTCCAGCCCGAACTTGATAAATTTGACGATATCAAATAACAAAAATAGTGGTGTTTTTTGTTTTGGCTCCAATCCCGTTCTCACCAATGTATTAATCAAAGAGAACGAAAATAATGGACTGAGTTGTCACGATTCCAATCCCGTTCTCACCAATGTATTAATCGAAGAAAACGAAAATAGTGGACTATATTGTGGAGATTCCAATCCCCATTTATCCAACGTAACCATCAGGAACAATCATGCCGCACACGGCGGCGGGATTTATTTAGCCTATAATTGTTTGCCGGTTTTTGACTTGCAGAACCGCTGTAATATCTATTTTAACCACGCTGATGAGGGAAGCGATCTTTTTGCGGAAAACCCTTCACAGACCATTCATATCGCCGTGGATACATTTACAGTGGTAAATCCCAATAACTATCATGCATTTCCGATCGATGTATTCACTTTCGACATCCTTCATGGCAGAGTAGAACAAGTGACGGCTGACTTGTATGTGAGTCCAACCGGTGACGATTTCAACAACGGATTATCGCCGGCAACATCCTTAAAAACAATTCGCGCCGCGCTGCTTAAAATTTCGGCAGATAGCTTAAATCCTTTAAGCATTCATCTTGGCAGCGGTCTGTATAGTCCGTCCTCAAATGGGGAAATTTTTCCTATCAAAATGGTAAACCATGTTCACCTCATGGGAGAAAACCGAGATCATGTCATTTTGGATGCAGAAATGCAAAATAGGGTTTTGGTTTTTGAACAAATTAATGGGTGTCGGGTCAATAATTTGACAATTAGAAACGGAGGGACAGCATATATATTGGTCGGAGGTGTTTATATCCATCGGTCCAACCCCATTTTGCAAAACATAATGATTACGGAAAACGTTGGCACTGGTATTTCTTGCTATAGTGCGAGTCCGGTGCTGATCGATGTTGATATTGTGGGCAATTCATCCGGCGGAATGTACTGCTCCAATTCTTCCCCGACTTTGACCAACGTGAGTATTGTCTGCAATACTTCCGAAAGAAATGGTGGCGGTATCTACTGTAACTCAAACTCAACGCTCAAGACGAAAAATGTCCTTATCCAGGGAAACGAGGCTGAGAACGGCGGCGGTATTTATCTGAATATTTCCAGTCCTGAACTAACAGACATAACGATCCGAGAGAATAAGGCTCGTTCGGATGGCGGTGGCATTTATTGCCATGGATCCAGCGCAAGGTTGACAAACGTTATCCTCGCGTGGAATTCAGCTTCGGGCAAAGGAGGTGGTGTTTACAGTGAATACTTGAATTATTCTAATCTAATGAATGTGACAATGATCGGTAATAGATCATCTTTCGATAATGGGATTTACGCAGAGCTGTATACAAACTGGACGATTGTAAATAGCATATTATGGAATTACTCTTTGTCCCAAATAATGGGAAATGGTTCCGTTGTCATTGCCCATTCAAATGTTCAAGGTGGACAATCGAGCTTGAAAAATTTTCATGGAACTGTTTATTGGCTGGATGGAAACATAGATTCCAATCCCCTGTTTGCGGATTCGGTGAGTTTGAGGTTGAGTCCGAATTCACCCTGTATAGATGCCGGGATTCAGGACACATCGATCACCTATCAAAACTGGCAGGCAATATTAAAAATTCCGGCCATGGATTTTATGGGGAGTGCTCCTGATATGGGCGCAGTCGAATTTGATCCGTCAACGCATATCAAACAAGTAGTGGAGATTATTCCCGAGCAGTTTGTACTAAGACAGAATTACCCCAATCCCTTCAATCCAAGCACCGCCATCGAATTTGCGCTCCCAAAATCTGTTTTCGTCACACTCAAAGTCTATAACTTGCTTGGTGAGGAGCTGGCGACGTTGATTTCCGAACAGCGAGCGGCTGGTATTCACCGATTCAATTGGAAGTCAGAAGGCTTGGCCAGCGGCGTGTATTTTTATCGCTTGCAGGCAGGTGAGTTTGCAGAAACCAAAAAACTCATTCTGTTGCGGTGATTTGAAGATATATTTTAGCACGATGAGTTAGCACATTATGAAACGGATTGCACTGGTGTATTTGTTGCGGCGTTGCATTTTGCGCTCATCCAAGCCGCGGCATAATACTCGGGATTTTTGGGGGCAGACAGCGAGTCTTTTTATGGGGAATGCGCAGCGGTGTTATTGCAGGACAGGGCGGAATCGTATATATGCCGGTACGCATTTTGGGTGCATTTTCTCCGCTGAAGCTTAGCGAGATAGCCGTAAAACTACCGGCCAATTTATTCATTTCAACAAAATGATTTGTGTGCAATGATTTCTAAAGCTATTCAAAACCACCAATGCGTTGGGAAAAATGCTGTTGATGTTTAAGTAGTGTCTGTCCGAAAGCAACTATTTTCATGCTGAGCGGAGTCGAAGCATGACGAATTAACAATGACTTATCACCCTTCGACTCCGCTCAGGGTGAAGAAATTTGGACTTTTCGGACGGACACTAAGTAATTCCACTTAATTAATAACAAAAGGAGTTCGCCATGAAACCAAAAAAAATGATTTCATTGTGCCTGGCAGTATTTATTCTTTTAGCGCTGAAAGGCTTCAGTAACACATTCATTGTTACGACAACACACGACTTTGACCCGGGCTCATTGAGGCAGGCGATCATCGATGCCAATGCCCATACCGGTTCCGACACCATTGTCTTCAATATTCCTAACACCGATCCCGGCTACAATGCTGTCACTGGCGTCTGGACGATCCAGCCAGCCAGCACATTCGAATATCTATCAGACGATGGAACATGCATTGATGGAACGAGCCAAACCGCGAATCAGGGGGATTCGAATCCCGAAGGACCCGAAATCGAGATTGATGGGACGCTTGCCAGTTCTATCGGATTCTGGATTTTCGAATCTTCTGCGAATACGATCCGCGGATTTGTAATCAACCGCTGTGCGAACGGAATCGCCATCCATGGTTCGGGAAGAAATATTATCGCCGGAAATTACATCGGCACCGATGCCGAGGGCAAATCAGACATGGGAAATACGGGCAATGGCATTTATCTGGCAAACGGCACTCGCCATAACATCATTGGCGGACAGACAGCCGCAGACCGCAACGTTATCTCCGGAAATGACGATACGGGTATCGTTTTTTGGAGCTCTGGCACGGACAGTAATCTCATTATTGGCAATTATATCGGCACGGACGCCAGCGGCACGAGCGCGATTGCCAATGGTCGGGGTTTTGAGTTCGGCTATGGTCCTGAAGGTAACATCATCGGTGGCAATGATGCCAGCGAGCGCAACATCATCTCCGGTAACATGGAGGCAGCATTGTACCTGCACCATGACTGCCGGAACAATATCATTATCGGGAATTATATCGGCACCGATGTCACCGGGACAGCCATCGTAGGCAACTACATGGGCGTCCGCCTGCAGAATGGCGCCGCTAGCAACTTTATTGGCGGCGTTAATCCCGGGGAAGGCAATTTGATCTCCGGAATGGCGAGCTTTGGCATTTCGTTTAATGGGAATGGCACCGACAGCAACCGCGTTTATGGGAATTATATCGGCACTGATGCGACAGGCACGGCAAAGCTTCCCAATCAGAGCGGAATCTGTCTTGTGGCGGAAGCCCGGTACAACGTGATTGGCGGCAGCTCCCCCGGGGAACGCAACCTGATTTCAGGAAATGAAATAGAAGGTATCCATATTGAGAATGCATCACACAACGCGGTTACCGGGAATACCATTGGCACCGATGTAAGTGGAACAAAGCGGCTGGGCAATAATAATTACGGGATTTATATCACGAATCACTCAAGTCATAACATCATCGGCGGAATGACAGCGGAAGAAGGCAATCTCATCTCAGCCAACGGCAGCGGCGTGATCCTGTACGGCAGCGGCAACGACAGCAATATCGTGCAAGGAAACCAGATCGGCACCGATTGTTCCGGCACGGGAGACCTGGGCAATACCAACTATGGCATCTGGCTCAGCCTGGGACCGAAAAATAACCAGATAGGTCCTGCAAATAGCATCCGTTTTAATGGAAAGTATGGCGTCGCTGTTTTCACGGATAGCGCTACCTGCAACACCATCACCCGGAATTCCATTACGATGAATGGGGATAGGGGAATTTACAATTATAATGGCGGCAATACCGAGCTTGCGCCACCGACAATTGCATCCATCACGGACCTGTCGGTTTCAGGCATGGCACCGCCCAATAGTATTGTGGAGATATTTTCCGATACAAGCGATGAAGGTGCCATTTATGAAGGGACAACGAGTGCGAATGCCTCGGGGAATTTTACATGGATGGGTACCCCTACTGGTCCAAATGTGACGGCTACTGCCACCGATGCCGCGGGGAATACATCGGAATTCAGTGCAGCGTTTATCACGTCGGTCGAAGAGAAAAGTCAATCCGAAATGCCAGTGAAATTTTGGCTAGATCAAAATTATCCCAATCCGTTTAATCCGGCTACTATGATTGCGTATCAATTGCCCCGGGCTGTAGAGGTGGAAATAAACATCTTCAATCTGCAAGGACAACACATAGCGACATTGGTGAAAGACCATCGTGCTGCCGGCTACCATAGGATTACCTGGAATGGGGCGGATGAATCCGGTCAGCCAATCGCGAATGGCGTTTACATTTATCGGCTCAAAGCGAGCAGCTTTATGGCAGCAAAGAAAATGCTCTTGCTCCGATGAGTCGGCTGAAAGCAACCTCATGTTCCACAGCTCCAGGCTCGCAGGACAGGAGGTTGAAACATCCTGTGGAACTTCCCTAACAGTTGATAAATTATATCTTCACATCAATGCGAGTCGTAGCTGCCCAGGAAAAGGAATAAAAAATAGTGTTGAAGGATGAAAAATATCGAAAGGAGGAATGCTCCGCGAAAACCGAAGCTTTTTCAAATTTAAAAAATTCCAGGTATAGGCAGGAAAAACTTTCATTACTAAAATTTGAACGGGAGAGGTCTATGAACTTGAAAATCACATTATTAATCGTGCTGATTACGCTTTTTGGTTACTCGCTTTCGCTTCCAGCCGAGAAAGCAGATTTGATCCTTCTCAACGGAAAAATAATCACGGTTGATGTTGATGACCATATTTACCAGGCACTAGCAGCAAAAGAGGGCAAAATTCTCGCGGTCGGGAGCGATTCCGAGATCAAAACCCTGGTGGGACCACAATCAAAAATGATCGATCTCAAAGGGAAATGTGTCACCCCGGGATTGATCGATTCCCATTATCATTTGATGTACTACGGCGCGCAATTCTGGGAGGGCTTTCTCAACATTCGCCATCCGGTAGCGACATCAAAATCCGAGCTTTTACAGGTTGTGGGAGATTACGCCCAGCAGTTAAGTCCGGGGGAATGGATCTCGGGCAACCAGGGATTCATGCTTCAACTAAATGAAACGATCAGTCGCTGGGATCTGGATACGGTCGCTCCGAACAATCCCGCCTATCTCCGCCACGCCAGCGGGCAGTATTCAGTGGTAAATTCAATGGCGCTCGAAATCGCCGGAATAGACAGCAGCACGCCCAGTCCGCCTGGCAGCCTCATCATGCACGATGCCAATGGTCAGCCAACCGGAATTTTGTCGCATTATCCGGCTGAAAACCTGGTGGGTAAATACGCCCCCGGTTACGGCGACCGAACGGATGAGGAGACATTTGAAAATATTGAGCGCGGTCAGCAGCTCTGCCTCGAAGCTGGTTACACCTCGGTTCAGGATGTCATTGTCGGCAACGTCTCCGACATTATGTCCTACAAGCAATTCGCCGACAGCGGTTTGCTAAAAGTCCGGCTCTATGCGATGTTGTATCTCGATTACGAACAGCAGGCGGATACGTTGGCAAAGATTTTTAAACCCATTGATTCGGGTTTATTTAAATTCGGCGGCTGGAAACTGGCAATGGATGGCGGTTTGGCAGCAGGAACCACATTGATGTACGACAAAAACCTGTATGCTTCCCAGATTTCATATCCGTACCATTCGCAGGAAGAACTGAATCACATTGTCCAAATATTGCATGACACCGGTTTGCAAGTTGCGATTCATGTCGGTGGGGATGAAGGAATCGACATGGTAATAACTGCCTTTGAAAATGCCATGCAGTCCAATCCGCGTCCTGATCCGCGCCACCGCATCGAGCACGGGCTTTTTCCCACCGTAACTGCATTACAGCGCATGCAGGCTAGCAATATCATCCTGTCAACCCAACCGCAGTGGATAACCTGGTATGGCGACGGATATGCGCAAACCACCGATGACGGCACTATGGCGCGTTTCCTGCCCCTTAAAACCATGCTGGATATGGGAATTCCCCTGGCGTTTGGCTGTGATGTGCCGGCTTCACCGTATCAGGAGCCGAAATGGGCATTCAAAGGCGCAACTTTGCGACGGACCGTCGCCGGCACTCCATTGACACAAACCGAACGGTTGACGATTCAGGAAGCATTGCGCATTCACACAATGGGATCAGCGTATGCTGGCTTTGCCGAAGATTCAACCGGATCGCTTGAACCGGGAAAATTCGCCGATTTGGTGATCTGGACGCACGATATTTACACCATGAGTCCCACGGAAGCTAACGATTTGGCAGCGGAAATGACCATAGTCGGCGGGGAGATAGTTTTCGATGACGGCAAGAATCCGGTTACGTATGCAGCCAACCACTGGTTTTCTACTGGAAATATGCTGCATGCCCGACTGGACCACACTGCTACCCTATTGAAAAATGGCAAGGTCCTGATAGTCGGATGGGATTCGAATGTGGCGGAATTGTACGATCCCGTATCCGACACATTCTCGGCAACCGGCAGTACTATTTATAATCACCGGCAAGGCGCGACGGCAACGCTGATGGATGATGGTCAGGTTCTCATCGTCGGCGGAGTCAACGCCCCGCAAGCTGCGGAGTTATTTGATCCGGCAACGGGCAATTTTCAACTGACAGGCAATTTAAATACTGTCCACAGCTATCACACAGCAGCATTACTGCCTGATAGCCGGGTGCTAATCGCTGGGGGGCAGGAGCAGAACGGACCCCAAACGCATGCAGTCTGCGAAATTTATGATCCGCTGTCTGGTACATTCAGCCTGACCGACAGCCTTAGCGATGATCGATCATGCCATACCGCCACGCTTCTACCGAACGGACAGGTACTGATCGTCGGAGGGATTCAAACGAGTACACCCGGGAACGCATATAATCTGAGTTCATGTGAATTGTATCATCCTGTTAATGGCAGTTTCAGCCCCGCTCAAAGCCTGGTTCTGCCTCGAAGCAGCCATGCAGCAACCCTGTTAAACGATGGCAGGGTACTGATTTCATGCGGCGTCTGGAATCAGCGCTATGGTGAGTTATACGATCCGTCAATGGGAACCTGGTCACAAACCGGCGAAATGACCATCATGCGGCGAAACTATCATACGGCAACCCTGCTTTGCAACGGTAACGTATTGCTGGCGGGGGGATTTATTAATGCATCAACTTCTACTGCCGAGATATACGATCCATCGACGAATACATTCAGCGCAGTGGACAGCATGATTACTGCCAGAATGGAGCATACTGCCACACGCCTGCCCGACGGTAGCGTGCTGGTAACAGGTGGCTACAGCGCCAGCGGTGCTATTAATCTGGCAGAACGGTTTGTTATTGATACGACTGTTGTAAGAGTTAACGATAACCTGAACCATTATCCGAATGCTCCGGAGCATTTTCAATTATTGCAGAATTATCCAAATCCGTTCAATCCAACTACAACAATACAATTCCGGCTTCCGGTAGCGGCTCAAGTTGAGTTGTCCATTTGCAATATTATAGGTGAAAAAGTCCGGACCCTGCTGCGTCAGCGGCGCGATGCTGGATTGCATTCGATCACGTGGGATGGTCTGGATGATGCTGGCAAATCTATTTCGTGCGGTGTCTATCTGTGCGTGATGCAATCAAATAACTATATGGATTCCAAAAAGATTATTCTTCTCAAATAGTGCAATATTGCCGGATCAAAAATAAGGCGATATTTCCTAATTGAAAGCAATCACACCGCAAAGTGCGGGGAAATAGCCTTTCAAAGGTTTGTAGCCTTTGAAAGGCTAAATTATACAGAAGTTCTGTCTTTGATAGCAGTGAATTTTGAATTTGAAGCATCAAACCTGACATTTCCGGAACCAAAACAAGGCGCGCTGCGTGTGTCTATCGAATTCATCCTGATTTTAGAACGCGGGAGACTATCATGCGAAAATCCAGATTGCAGCCAATTTTTTTAATACTACTGATATCTTTGCTCACCGTCTTGACCGATCCGATTCACGCTCAATTACCGGCTTTTCCGGGGGCATCCGGCTTCGGGGCGTTTGCTGCAGGCGGGCGCGGCGGTGACGTGTACCATGTTACAAGCCTTGAAGACGATGGTCCCGGCTCGTTCCGATTTGGCATTGAAACTGCCGACTCTCCCCGAACGATTGTCTTCGATATGTCAGGAAATATCGGGTTGACCAGCTATCTCTACATCCGCTCATCCAGTATGACAATTGCCGGACAGACAGCCCCCGATCCCGGCATTTGCATTCAAAATTATGGCATCACGGTGCTGGCTGATAATGTCATCCTGCGCCATCTCAGGCTGCGTCCCGGCGATATGTATTTGGCGCCGAGAAGCGAAGGCGGCTTCACCGAAGATGCGCTCACGCTTTCAGGGGACACTATTATTGCGGATCATATTTCGGCTTCATGGGGTGTTGATGAGAATCTGAGTTGCGGCACCTCGTTTCGCAATATCACGATTCAATATTGTATCATTGCCGAAGGATTGCATCGAACACTTTACTACCACGGCGAATATGCACCCGATTGTGAGGGGCATAGTATGGGCAGCTTGATAAAATGCCGCGGCATCGATGCCGAAGCTTCGTTGCATCACAACCTGTGGGCGCACAACAACAATCGGAATCCGGCGATTGGTTCGTACGAAGGCATGGAATACGTTCAAATTGATGTGCGAAACAATGTGATGTACAACTGTGGTACCTTCGGATACAGCAGCGGCGCAAGCAAGCAGGTGGATCTTAATTATGTCGGAAATTATATCATCGCCGGCAGAAGTACCTCCCCGAAAAACCGCAGACGGGCGTTCGATGCCAATGCGCCGAATAATTTGCATATTTATCAGGCTGATAATTTAATTGATCCGGATCTGGATACCTTGCGCGATGGAATCAATACCGGCTGGGGCATGTTCGATGACACGTGGACGTCACACCAGCAGCCGTTCCCCATGCCCACAATTGAAACGCAGTCGGCGGACAGGTCATACAACAGCGTGCTGGCAACTGCCGGAGCGTATCCCTGGTGCCGCGATAGTGTGGACGCGCGCATCATCCGGGACCTGCGCCACGGAACCGGAAAAATTATCGATTCCCAGGAAGAGGTGGGCGGATTCCCGGCGTTGGCTGTCGTCACTCGTCCCGATGACTGGGATACCGATCAGGACGGTATGCCCGACGCCTGGGAACAAGCGCATGGATTCGATAAAAGCGATCCCGGCGACCGAAATGAAGATTCGAATCAGAACGGCTATACCAACCTGGAAGAGTATTTGAATAGCATTGCCCTGCCAAGCAACGTACAGGATTCCCTTAGTCCCGACTCATTCGGATTGAAATTGCACGTTTATCCGAATCCGTTTCATCCCGCCACGCACATCAGTTATAGCCTGTCAGGACGCGCCCATGTTAAACTTATGCTGTATAACTGCCTGGGACAGCGAATACGTGTGCTCACAGACGGTTTGCAGCCCGCAGGTCACCATTCAACAAAAGCGGAACTCTCCAGTCTGCCTAATGGCGTTTATTTCATCTTGTTGAGTGCCGGGAATAGAAGCATGACCAAAAAGATTGCGTTGCTTTGGTGATTCAAGCGATTGCATTGCAACATGGGTTGAGCACGCATATAATCTCATAATCCTGAATTTGGTTTCTCGCCCATCGATCGCCTTTCATTCTGCCTCGATTTCCATTTGATCTGATCGCCATCCGGGCTCCTTTCATTCGCTTCAGCCTCTTTGGTGCTTCTTGTGATGCAAATGCGTTTCAGGTGCGGGACGACCTCCAGCTTTCATAAAGCCGAAAAAACCTGTTCCGCTTTTGTCAACTAATCTTTTTATTCATTCATTCAAAAAAATGTTGGGAATTCCCGGCAAAGCTTCTTATATTCACACCTCAACAGCCGATTCAGATGTCATTTTTCGGGGCACTTAACGCACAGGAAATTTAAAAGCGGTGCGTCAAATCAGCCAAAAAGACCATTCGGGCTGTAACCGGCTACAATCGAAATCACCGACAAACTCCTGTAATCAATGCAATCCATGGAAAAACTGTTGACTGGGAGGTAATATGACCAATTCAAAACGCAATCACTGCGTAGATATTTTTAACCTGCTCATCGCTTTCGTGCTGCTGCTGCAAATGCCATTCACTGTATTCTCTCGCGATGACAGCGCACAACCGATTTACCTCGATCCGGATCAAACTTTTGAAACACGCGCGCGCGACTTTCTTTCGCGGATGACGCTGGAAGAAAAGCTCTCTCAAATGATGAGTCGCACGCCGACGCCATTGACGCGCTTCGGAATTCCGGGATATCGCTGGGGCGGTGAACCGGGTCATGCGGTGTACGCCAGAACCGGTGTGACAACCATTTTTCCGCAGGCAATTGCACAGGCAGCAACCTGGAATGAAGCCCTCATTCGCAGGGTTGCCTCGGCAATTTCGGACGAATCGCGGGCGCGATTCCATGGCGGCGTACCAAATACGGGACTAACATTCTGGAGCCCGGTGGTTGAATTGGCGCGCGATCCTCGCTGGGGCAGAACCCACGAATGCTATGGTGAGGATCCCTATCTCACCTCGCGCATGAGTCTGGCATTTGTGAAAGGCTTGCAAGGCGATCATCCGCGCTACCTTAAAACTATTGCTGCGCCGAAACATTATGCTGCCAACAATGAAGAATGGTGCCGGCACACGGCTTCCTCGGAAATCGACGAACAACTGCTGCGCGAATATTACCTGTTGCCGTACCAGGTGCTGGTTGAAGAGGGCAAAGCCGAATCCATCATGGCTGCCTACAACGCCCTGAATGGCGTGCCCTGCTGCTGCAATAAAGAATTGCTGACAGATATCCTGCGCGGCGAATGGGGTTTCGATGGCAGCGTGGTCTCGGACTGCAACGGAATTGTGGATATCTTTAAAAACCACCGCTATGTTTCAACGGTGCAGGAAGCCATCGCTGCCTCGATAAACGCCGGACTGGATATGGAGTGCGGCGATTTATTCAAAGTGTACCTGCCGGAAGTGGTTAGCAGCGGACTGGTTACGGAAGAGACGATTGATGTGGCGGTTGGTCGGTTGTTGCTTTCGCGCTTTCGCCTCGGATTATACGATCCGCCGGAGCGTGTGCCATATACCAAAATTCCCATGAGCGTCGTCGATAGCCCCGACCACCGGCAACTCGCACGAATCGCCGCGCGAGAGGCAATCGTATTGCTCAAGAATGAAAATGAACTACTGCCTCTGGATAAAAACAATATCAAATCCATCGCTGTCATCGGTCCCAATGCCGATGTGTGCCAACTCGGCGGCTATACGGGAAACTATTCAAAAGCAGTGTCCCCCTTGGAGGGTATTAAAAATAAAATTGACAGCTTGAAAATTCGCTACGAAAAAGGATGTGATATTAAGCAGCAACTTCCGCCGGTTCCGACGGAGTGCCTGATTCCACCAGGGGCTAAACCTGGTGAGCACGGGCTGCGGGGAGAATATTTCAACAATACCGATTTATCCGGGACGCCGGTGATGGTACGCATCGATTCGACAGTGAATTTTGATGCCAGCCGCGGCGCGGTTCATCCCCAAATCCATGCCGACACATTTTCCGTGCGCTGGACCGGTAAATTTGTCGCGCCGATGACCGGACCGTATTACATTGGCGCGGTTTTCGATGATGCCATTCGCTTGTACTGGGAAGGAAAACTGCTCATTGACACCTGGACAAATCGAAACAGATCGTCTGCGGTTAAATTGCTGCAACTTGAATCGGGGCGACATTATGATCTGCGGATCGAGTACTGCGAGCACTGGTACAAAGCTGCAATGAGCCTCTGCGGTGCGCCAAAAGATCCGCAAAAATTCCGCAAAGCTGCCGAGATCGCTCGTGCAGCAGATGCCGCAATCGTGGTGTTGGGTACGGATTTAAGCGTTGAAAACGAAGGTGTCGATCGATCTGATCTGGATTTGCCCGGGGAACAGGAAGAACTGATCAAAGCCATTTTCGCGGCAAATGCCAGAACTATCGCAGTGCTGCAAAACGGCAGCGCGCTTTCCATCAACTGGCTGAGCGAATATATCCCGGCGATCCTCGTTGCATGGTTTGCAGGCGAAGAGTCGGGCAATGCTATCGCGGATGTGCTGTTCGGCGATTTTAATCCCGCGGGACGCCTGCCGCTTACCTTTTATAAATCAGTGGATCAATTGCCGCCTTTCAGGGATTATGATATCCGAAAAGGACGCACATACATGGCGGAAATCCGCAAAGGAGGCAGTTATCGCTCGCAAACGGATACGCCGCTGTATCCCTTCGGTCATGGACTGAGCTACACCCGCTTCAGTTACAGCGATCTGAGGATATCACCGCAGCGCATCGCCCGGGACGGAACGGTGACTGTAAGCGCAACCGTGAAAAATATCGGCAAAGGCGCCGGCGACGAAGTGGTGCAGCTTTATATCAGCGATGTGGAAGCCGGCGTCGCCCGCCCGTTGAAACAACTCAAGGGATTCAAACGCATCACGCTCAAGCCGAATGAGAGCCGGTCCGTCAGCTTCAGCCTTCCCGCGCGTGACTTATCGTTCTGGGATGTAAATGAAAAGCGTTTCGTCATCGAGCCTGGTGCGTTCGAAGTCCTGGTTGGCGCCTCATCGGAAGATATCAGGCTGCATGGCACTTTCAACGTCGAATGAGGAGCAGCAATTTCAAGATAAAACAATTAAAAACGGCTCACTTTGGAGAGACATAATATGGCAACCAAAAAATTTTTATTCATTTGTCTTGCAGTATTCTACACAGCCTCCGCAGCTTTCGCCGCTGATCCAAACCAGGGATTTGCTTTTGATGACAAAGTCGTGCTGGCATACTATTATATCTGGTTTAATGAGGACTCCTGGCTAAACGATACTCATGGAAGGTTCGAAAAAGTAACCCCCCTGGTTGGCGCCTATAACTCAACCGAACCGTGGATTGTGGACAAACACCTTTCGCAGATGCAGCGTGCCAAAATCGATGCTATCGCCGTCTCCTGGTGGTATGAAGAGGAAGTCTTTAAAACGAATGCAACGCTCGATATCATCTTTGAGAAAGCGCCCCAATATAACCTTAAGGTCACTGTTGATTACGAACGCGGCAGGTTTCCGATTGATTCGGTTTATCACGATTTGTCCTATTTCCTGAAGCGATATAAAGATCACCCGGCAATGCTCAAAGTGGAAGGTTTGCCCGTAGTGATGGTATGGACCACCTGGGGGCATACGCCCGAAGAATGGCGGGATCTGTTCGAAAGGCTGGAGCATGAGGGACTGCCCGCCTTCCCGATTATGTCGGGCAGCTATGAAGATGGCAAAGGCGCACGCTATCTAAATCCTTTCAGGGCGCTGGAAGTGTACACGCTGGTGGATATCGAGGATTGCAAGCTGGCGGAATATATGAAAACCATGCGCAAACACATAGACGAATATAATCAAAAGACCGGATTCAAAATTGGGAAACCGGCTCAACACCACGCGACGATCTCGCCGGGGTATGATGAAACAAAGAATCCGGGACGCCGATTCGACCACGGCGGCTGGCTGGGCGCAGGCTGGAAAGACCGCACGAAATTCGGCGTCCATTATCCGGATGATCCCGAGGGTGCGTATTATCGTGGTACTTTCGAAGCCGCCATGGCTTCAAATCCCGACTGGCTGCATATCTCGACATTTAACGAATTGGGCGAACACAGCCATATCGAAGCCACGTTTGAATTTGGCTATAAATATATCGATATCACCGCCGAATTGGTTGAAAAATTCAAAGCCGGGAAGTGATTGCAGCACGACATAAGTATAGAACTAATTTCGGGATATGAGGCGAGAATGAGATTCAAATCGAAAAGTGATTTATGACCAAGGCGGCGAGATTAGGTTATAAAACGCAATACCTCAACCAAAGGCTTCAGATAATCTTTCAATGTCAATCTGTTGAAAGTGTTGGTTGCCCTTGGCTGAGGTATTGTTGTCAAGTTGATTATTGGAGTCCGTCCGCGAATGAACCAAGATGCCGGGTGTCAGCACCTTCTTAATAAACAGCTATCGATCCAAAAACCTGGTGTCTCGCTCCGCTTGATAAACGGAATTTTCAGCAGGATTCTAATTAGTCCGTCGGTTTTTGTCATTCCCGCATGTTTTAAGCGGGAATCCATTATTCAGAGGATCGAATGGATGCCCGATAGAAGCATTCGGGCATGACAGAACTGGTTTGGCTTTTTAGGATCTTGTATTGATTTTCAAAAATCACTACTTTTCGGACAGACTCTAATTTGAAAATGCTGATCAGCATTTGCGATTTCAGGCTCTTTCGGGTGCCATCATTCTTTCCTGCCGGGCATCGGCACGGGCTTGCCTTCTGGCACGGATTTTCTCCAGGAAGCGTTCCAGCACCGCATAGATAACCGGCACTACAATCAGGGTTAGCATGGTGGCGACGGTTAATCCTCCCATGACGGAGCGTGCCATTGGCGCCCAATTCTCACCGCTCTCGCCCAGACCGAGAGCCAGCGGAAGCATCGCCAGAATCGTCGTCAGCGCCGTCATAAGCACGGGACGTAATCGAACGCGTCCGGCTTCAATAATTGCATCGAACAGCTCTTTGCCGCGCTGCCGCAGCTTGTTGATGTAATCCACCAACACAATTCCGTTATTGACCACAATTCCAACGAGCATAATGACACCGACCAACGCCATGACATTTAGATTTGTACCGGTGACAACCAGGGCTAATGCCACACCAATCAGGGACAGCGGAATCGTAAACAGGATTATAAACGGATTGAGCAGCGATTCAAATTGCGAAGCCATCACCATATATGTCAGGATGATTGCTGCTAGCATGGCAATACCGAGATATATAAAGGACTCCTGCTGTTCCTCCGCCAGCCCGCCGATTTCTACCCGGAAATCATTGGGGATTGCAACCGTTTTGAGTACTTGTGTTACTTCCTCGGTCAGGGTACGCAAATCGCGTCCTGAAATATTCATACTGATTCTGACAACACGTTCCTGATCCTCGCGATTGATTTCGGTGGGCGCTTTGCTGTATTCAACATCAGCGACTGCACGTAGTGGAATCTGCCTGCCGGTCGGCGTCATAATCATTATATTTTCGACATCCTTCTTGCTTTCGCGCGCATCTTCTGCCAGTTGAACGCGGATATCGTATTCATCTCCGCCTTCACGGTATCGAGTGACAACCGAACCCAGAATGCTGGTACTCACAACCTGTCCGACCTGCGCAGTGCTCATCCCCAGGTCAGCGATCCGTTGCCGGTCAAAATTGATCTTCAATTCCGGGGCTGCCTCTCGAATGCTGGTTTCAGTGTATACGACACCCTGAATTTTTTCGACTTTGGATTTAATTTCATTTGCCAGGGCTTTTGCCCGATCCAGGTCGTATCCGAACAACTCAACTGAGATATCACCGCCGGCACTGAACAATGTCTGCCCGCGATCTTCGAAGCGTACCTCTAAATCAGGCAACATTGCGACTTTTTTGCGCAGGCTATCCTGTATCTCAAACTTGCCCCTTTTTCGCTCGTTGATGCTGGCAAGCTTGACAGTGATATCCCCTTCACTCGATGCTCTGGAGGAAAAGAGCGCCATAACGCCTTCGCCCTGCCCGAAATTGGTATAAATATTCTCAGCTTCCGGGATATTCTCGCGGAGCATGCCATCCAGTTGATGCATGCTGCGCTCCATTTCATCGAGGCTGGTACCGGGTGATCGATCGACCGCGAGTGCGATGAATCCATCGTCATTTTTGGGCAGAAAATCTCCGCCGATACTGAAAAGAGCTATCACTGACAGCGCAAAAGCAAGCAGTGCCGCCAAAAGCACTGTTTTGCGGTATTTCAATGCCCAGCCCAAAGATCTTTCATATAAAGACTGAAGGTTGATTAAGCCATTGCCGATCGATTCGCCCATTCTACTGAAAATACCATTCGACTTCAAATTTTTTTTCAATTTTAATAGTCGAGATGCCAGCAGCGGGATCAACGTGAGTGCAACGAAAAGCGACACGGTCAAAGAGAAACAGATCGTCACCACCATATCATTGAAAAGCTCGCCTGCCAGACCGGGAACGAATAACACCGGCAAAAATACGGAGAGCGTGGTCAAGGTGGAAGCAGTGATTGCCATTGCGACTTCATCGGTGCCATTCGCTGCCGAATCTCGCAGCGATTCACCTTCCTCCTGATGCCGGAAAATACTTTCGAGCACCACAATCGAATTATCCACCAGCAATCCGACCGCAAGCGCCAGCCCTGCCATTGAAATGATATTGAGTGTTAAACCTGCCTGTTGCATAACGGCAAAGGTCACAATTATCGAAACCGGAATCGTAGCTGCAACAATCAGCGAGCTCCTCATATCGCGTAAGAAAAACAGCAATACCAGGAACGACAGCAGAATTGCCTGAAACGCCGTATTTCCCAAGTTGGACATTGAACGGTTGATGAATGTCGATTGATCGTAAACAATACCGATTTCGATTCCTTTGGCAACTTCGGATTTCACCTGCTCGAGGCGGCTGGTCACACCCTCACACACATTAACTGTGTTGGCATCGGATTGCTTTTGAACCACCAACATGACAGACGGCACATCATTGTTCCACACGCGCTGACGCTGCTCGGCAAAGCCGTCAACAACATTCGCCACGTCTTTGACACGAATCACCGATCCATTATATTCAGCAACACTTGTATTTTGAATTTGTTCGATGCTGGTAAATTCGCCGGCGGCTCGAAGCGTAAATTCCTGGGTGGCATTATCGATCCAACCGGCGGGCAATTGAAGATTATTCATTTGCATGGCGGCGGTCACCTGTGGCATCGCGATATGATGGGCACGCATGCGATCCGGATCAACCAGGATTTTTATTTCACGCCGCAAGCCGCCCATGGTCCAGGCAGAAGCAACGCCCGGTATTCGCTCTAACCGCGGCTCAATATCGTTTTCGGCAATTCTTCGCAATTCAGCCAGCCCGTGAATGTCTGAGCTGATTGAGAGAAAAAGTATCGGCTGCAGCGACGGGTTGAAAGCAAAGACCAGTGGTTCGGTGACATCATCCGGCATCATGCCCTCGATGAATTGGAGATTGTTCCTGACATCGATTTCCGCCTGATTCATATCGGTGCCCCAGTCAAATTCAAGCATCACCACCGATAATCCTTGCGCCGATGTGGATGTTATTTTTTTAATATTCTCGACGGTAGCAACGGTCTCCTCTATGGGACGCGTTACAACAGTTTCAATATCGAAAGGACCAACCCCTGTATACTGCGAGATGACAGCAATCATCGGAAAGTCGAGATCGGGGAAGAGGTCCAGATTTAATTGAGAAAGTGAGAAGAGTCCGAAGCCTATTGCGATTAAATAAATCATCGCAAAGGTAACGCCTCTTTTGATTGCTGTTTGTGTCATTTTCATCTTGCTGCTCCTTGTTATTTCATTATCGCGACCAGGCTGCTGTCACGCAAATTGTTCTGTCCTGTAATTACTAATTTTTCGCCAACGCTGACGCCTGAAACCACCGCAATATGCACTTGATTCACATATTGAACTTTCAGGAGACGTTGTTCCGCGCGCTCGCCGCTAACCACATATACATAATAATTTTTAGCAACCTCATCTTTTCCATTCACTCTATTCATCGTTGTATTCTCAATTGTAGCATGTCTTGGAACAACTATCGTGTTTTGAATGATGCCGGTGGTTACTTCGACGCGTGCGTACATGCCGGGTTTGAGCTTGTGCTCGGCGTTGTTCACAAGAACTTCAATTTCTGCCATTCGAGTTACCGGATCTAGTATAGGACTGATTTTTGATACCTTGCCTTCAAAGACTACATTCGGAAAGCTTTTCACACGAATAGCAGTTTTCTGATTGAGTGCCAGTTTGCCGAGGTCTTCCTCGGTGGCATCAAAATGTATTTTCACGCGGTCCATTTGCACGATGCTGACAACGGGCATCGTCGGTGCTGCCATATCGCCGGTGTCGTAGTACCGTTTGCCGATGATCCCGCTGATCGGAGCAGTGATTGTTGCATCATCCAGCGTGCTCCGGGCGCCTGCAAGCGCTGCTTCTACCTGTTGCACCTGAGCCGTTACTGCTTCGTATTGGGTCTCAACTGCATCGAATTGTTGCTTGCTCATGGCGTTCTCGGCGAAGAGGCGTTTTGCGCGATCGTATTCAACGCGCAAATTGGCTTCCTGGGCTTTTGCAGCGGAAAGACTCGCCTGCGCCTGCCGGACGGATTGTTCAATCGTTATCGCGAGAACCTTGGCGATTGGCGCGCCTTTGGAAATTTCATCCCCTGTATCGACATATAATTTCTCGATTCTATCCGGAATTTTGGAAAATACTTTCACATCGAATTCTGCCTCAATGTCGCCGCTGTAGTTCAATGACTGGATCACATTTCCCAGCTCCACAGCTTTTACTTCGACGGGAATTGCCGGTACTTGCTCCTGGCTGCTTGAACCAGATTGGCTACAGCTTATAATGAATGCAGCAAGTGAAATCATGATAACTGAATGAATAAATAATCGACTCATTTTAAATGCTCCTTTTAGGTTAAAGAATCCGCTTCAGCGTACCGGTTACCTTCCGCAACTGGTAACGCGCCATCTGGTATTCATATAATGATGAGACATGATTCAAGCGTGCACGTGTCAAAGCAAGCTGGGAATTAAGCACATCTAACTGAGTGTTCGCTCCCTCCTCGTACATCATATTTGCCAGACGCAGGGCTTCCTCGGCTAATCCAACCGACTGGTTCGCGGCATTGTATTTCTGTCTGGCTTCCTTGAACATGTTATATGCGAATTCGGCTTCAGCCTGAATGCCGTCACTTACCTGCTTTTCAGTATCAAGCATTAATCGATAATCGAGTTTTGCTTTTTGATATTGTTTGCAATTTTTAAAACCGGTGAAAAGCGGTATTTGCAGGCTAATGGCTGAACTGAATCCTTTATTGAAATCGCTTTGTGATATATGCAAATTATCTTTCATCGCAAGATACGAATAATCAGTTTGAAAGAATAATTTTGGCATAAAGCTGCTTCTGGCAATTGATACGCCTTTTTGAGCAATATAAATTTGTTCTGAAAGTGCCTGCATTTCGGGTCGCGTTCTCAGTGCCTGGCTTTGAATCTCTGCCAAATCCTGATCACCAAACTCATCCTCAATGTAACTCAATTGCCCTTCAAGGATTATATTCGTATTTCTGTCAAGTCCTAAAATCATTCGCAATTGGGTCTGAGCAGCCTCATGCGCATTCTGTGCGGAGATGACAACTGGCTTCAAATTGGCAACCTCAACCTGGGCACGCATTTGATCGAATCCCGATGCAGCGCCAGCGTTATATTTTTTGGTGACAATATCCAGATTTGCTTCTGACTGGCGCAGTGCTTCTTGCTGTACCTCCACAACTTTTTGCGTGGTCAAACAGGCATAAAATGCATTTACAGATTGATATATCAAATTCTGGCGTTTCGATTCAAGGTTGCGTTCGGCAGCACGCTTAGCCGCATGCGAAATTTTGATACCACTGATCGCTGCACCTCCGAGATAAAGCGGTTGCGTCAATGTCACGCCATACATGAACGTATTTTCCAGTCCGAATGATAATTCAAGATAATCCGGTATCGCATCGGGATCGGGTATGTCGCCGATCATCTCGCCGACACCAGGAATGCTCTCAAATTCAGACATGGCGCTGAATAAGGGTGCCAAAGTCGGTTTCAAAAAATTGGGCATCACATTTTTTTGAATCTCCCAGGAATGCTGAAAGTTGGCAGATGCGTTCAATAGGGGCATAATTATCGAATATGCCTCCCATATCCCGGTTTTAGCTTTTGCTAATTCTTTTTCAGCTATTTTAATCTGAGGATTTTTAGTGATAGCCAAATCAACGCTTTTCTCAAGTGTTAGTACCAGTTCCTGCTGTGCAAAGCTGGCTCCGAATAGCAGCAGGAGAATCGTGCTGATCAAGACGGTTGATTTTCCTTTCAAACGCATTATTCCTCCATTATATGTTTAATCTTGGTGATAAAATACTTGTCAAAGCTCAACCCGATAGTGGATTTATATTGCAGGTATTTAGTTTGTAAATCATTCATTCAATCCCCTGAATAGCATTTCAATAATTTCTTCAGCCAAACCCTCGGTTATCAATCGCCTATTGCTGCCTACCTGCCGCCAGAAGAAGTGCACAACGACACCGTTGATGATTTCAGCAGCAAGCTCCGGATTAGCGTTTGCACCAAACTCCCCCGATTCTATGCCTTCCTGAATTATTTCAGCAATAATTCGATCTTTCCGCCCAAACTCACTCCGGAATGACATAATAAAAGGTATTTCGTCACGGCGATTGCTGAGGTCAAGCAGCATCTTCACAAACTCAGGATATTCGGCACATTGTTGAAAACTCATCTTGACAAATTCAATGAGTTTCGATTTTGCCGGAATCTGAAGCGACTGAATCCGTCTCAATTGCTTGTCAAGGTGCACAATAGCAGCATCGAGCAGCTCTTTATATATCCCTTCTTTGCTATTGAAGTAGTAATAAATTGTTGGCTTGGACACACCCGATTTTTCTGAAAGCTCACGCATTGAAACACCGTGATATCCTTTCTCGGCAATCAGATGGGCGGCTACCATGAAAATTTTATTTTTTGTACTTTCAACTTCCAGAATATCGATTAATGCATCACTCATTCTTTTCCGCCTTGGTTATTATCCATTTCAATCATGTACGCCTGGCTCATATTTATTCTGATAGCTTTCGCATTCAGGCACTATGTATCAGAAATGTAAAATTATACCTACTGTTCGGTAGAAATTTGATTCACTTTAACGAAGCGGAGGTCGATTTGTTTCAAAAAAATTTTTCCGCTGAAAAATTATTATCGCGGCTCATTGCTGATCAATTTGCATTCGGCAGACTCGCTGTACATCGGAAAGAAATCAGGTTGGAGGGAAGAAAACCGTCTTTACATTTGCGCCGATTTTGCTCCAGGAAATTCAAATTTCGATCTTGAAACAAATCAACCGCTCTATAGCAGGATTTAATGCCCGGCGGGAAAGAACACATCGAGGTGATCAGTACGGATTGATGATAGCAGCAATTCAAATGCGGGGAGAACGACTATTTTACGCCAGGGTGGTTCCAGCCGCGCCAGTCTTCCAATTCAACTTTTACGGATCCGATAAAGACCTTTAATTCCGCAATGAGCGGTGGTCTCTGACTGTCAATAACAAACCATCCTTTGAAAGGACCGGATAGCCCGGCAATGGCTTTCATGTGCACTTCTCCATCGATGAAGTATGTTGGCATCGGCTTTTGCAAGGCATCTATCTTCTGTGCTCCCTTTTTGCCTTTGAAATTGATGCTCACTTTTCCATATTTGGCTTCAAAGTATGCCGTCAATGTATCGGCTTCGGTTTTATGGGCATTGGCACGCGCGTAAAAAACCATGCCTGTACCGTCGAAAAGTGCCTGGTGTGATAATGGTTGGGTGTCGATGATTGTGTTAGAAGGATTTTTAATGTCGGTCATATTGATATGGATAAGTTTACTAACGTAATCGAATCGATATTCGGTTTTGTATAAAATATTGTCGATCCGTTCGTTCGCATAGAACAGGTGAACTCTGAGCATTTCATCAATAAACGTTTCATACACGCTATGAATGTTTACGAAGAAAAGCACCGGATTAGAATCCATATTTAGTTTGAGATGGTACAGGAGGGTACCATCCATTCGCACAGTATCAGCAACTTCCAGTTTTAAAGTACCCAATCTGATAAATGACCAACTCACTTTATATTGAAATTCTTCGCCGATAGCTATTTGAAAGTCATTCTCGCCAGCTTGTGCTGCCGGATACGAGGCGAACGCCAAAAGTATGATCCCGATTATTAAAGATTGTATTTTCATTTTCATAGTGAAGCGCAATTATTTTTCAAATTAATAATGAATTTCAAGATTCAATTTTGATGCAAGAATGTTATTTCTCTACCAATTCAGTCGTGCGACATGAGAAAAAACTCAAATAGGGCTATTCAGGACACTCAATGTGAATCGCCACTCATATTTTCAATTTATATGTACGCACCATCAGCCTGGAACGTTCCCGGCTAACAAATTGATGTTGGCTAATGGGCAGCGAAAACTAAAAATCAATATATGGAATCTTTTCTTTTGATATAAATAAGAAAATCCGTTAAAATCCGCTTCATCCGTTTGATCAGTGTTCTCATTCTCTTCTAGGGCATATTTATTCATGGCTGAAAAATGATTGACAAGGCGGGAATTCTGAAGTATGGTTTGGTGATTCGGACAAAATATAAAGAAGGTAATTATGCCATTGCGGAATGAAAGCTGAGTTGTCACCTCTTCATTCTCGAATAATAGCCTAAAGCGTCATCGAACCATTCAAGATTATTCCGAATGAAGCTGTTCCAACGTTGCGCCAGAACAAGTCCGCGGGCAGTATCGGCATTTCCTTCGCAGACTATCGCCGAAACCGGCGCCATATCCATTTGCACCCGCAAGGGAATAATGTCCTGTTGTGCCCGGGGCAGTGTTTTAATCAATTGGTAAAATGCGAAAGCGGCGTTGAAGAACGATTTGCGCAATTGCGGAAGTCCGCCAATCGCGTCGAGCATGATTTTATCAACCGGGCGCAAGCGAATAGGCTCAAGTTTTCCGGTTTGCTTGTTCGAGATATTATCCGAGCCAACGTAGCCCACGCCATCATTCGTCAGCGCGAGCTGGAAAATGCGCCCATACATCGTTTCGACCTGGATTCCCCGTTGTGTCAGTCGGAGATGAATGCGAAGTCCCCACGTACCGAAATCGATATGTTTGTTAACGAGCGGTTGATACGGCGTATCCGGGTATTTTTGATTGAATCTGGCAATCGCATCCCCGATTTTCAGACTGGCATCGCGATAAGAAATTTTTTGCGACTGCAAAATTTCGGAGGTGCGTTGATTGCACTGGTGGAGATGGCTGCGCAGCGCCTCTAAATCAGTTTCAGCAGCGTATCTTTTGCGCAACGTATCCAGCGTTACCCAGAGATAGGCTTTTTTCATGTTTGCATCGGATTCGAATAGCCTGAAGATCCAGGCTAATTCACGAATTTTAGCTCCATCAGCGGGATCGATATTCAGGTACACTGGCTTGATTTCGGTTTCCTGTTCCCCGGTGACTTTTGACAGATCGGAAATCACAAAGCAATCATCAACTTTTGTCATACGAAAGCCGCCCAGTCCGCCCCCTCCTTCGAGCGGTTTCACATAAAAATCGGCTACGCCCCATTCCCGGTGCATCAGATTAGCCGTATCGAGAATCTCAGACGCAAGCAGATGCTCCGATTTATTTTTCGCTTGAATTTCGCGATAGGGAGAAACCACGCGCCAGTCCTGACCATCATCGGAAAGCAGACGATAGGTTTTGCCTTTGTCGGATAATATGCCGCCTGGCGCGGTGAGCAAGCCGGGCACGATAATTACACTCTGTTGCATTAATTCCTTTGCCAGCCCAAGATGATATGTTTTTTTATTGACGCACTGGCTCAAAATCAGTGTTTCTTGAGGAAACTCAGAAGTTTCGGAGCGCAATTCTTCCCTGCTATTGATGCGCACCACCTTGAAAGTCCAGCCCTTTTTTTGTCGATGGTAATTCAGTACCCGCTCGGTTTCGGCGCCAAGCGGCAAATTATCATTCGAAGCATCGATGAGGATGATCTTTTTCGGCAAGCGGACAACAGGATGTGGTTGCAGAGTCAGGTTTTGCAGGATTTCGTCGGATGCAAGCTCCTGGTTCAATGTTTCAACAAGAAACTGGTTCAAATCTGCCGCTTCAGTATCCAGCCGGAGCGTCATCTGTAACAATTGGGATTCATTCGGATTTTCGCTTTCGTTTCCTACCTGGTAGAGCATAATATCGCGTGAGAGAGGTTCGTCCATGAATTTTTTCCTTTCTATTGTCGATTCATTCTCTATTGAAAATTATTCGTTTTTCTGATTGAAGGTTTGAATTTAAATCACAAATATCGACATCAGCAATCCGCGCGTTTTTTAAATTCGATCCGCCGGTTGCTGCAAATTCCTGTCCGGCTCAGATAAATGCAGCCGTTTATAAATATTCGAAGTGATCGCACGCGCCCACTCATTCAGATGAATGAGATCATCCTGCAATACCAGATCATTCGTCTGGATTTTTAGCAGCGGCGCACCTTTCTCAACGATTTGATTTTTGAAGGGAACACCGCAATTGACAATGAATTCTCCCGGGGACAGGTCTTCAAGCAAAGAAATTCCTTTGCGTTGAAATGCGATGTCGCCGCTCATGTACTTGTAAATCCCCGGTTTCAACTCGCCGCCTACCCGCACGCGTTTTCGTTCCAGGTTGTGCAAAATGATCTGTGCCCCCTGCTGCAACTGGTATGGCTCGAATGCCACCGGGGTGAACGGATTTTCCGGCAAAAATTCCAGCAAATGCAAACCGATGAGCGGAATCTGGTTTTTTCGGATCTGACTGATGGTCAACACATCGGTTGAGTTTTGCATGCGCGGATTGATTTCAATCGCATAAAGTTTATCATCAGAAACCAGCAGATCGACACCGAAAATGCCTCGATATCCTTCAGAATTAAGCCATCGACTTAAGATGGTGGTTACGCGATAGGATTCTTCAATAATTTTAATCGGTACACGGGCAGTTGCACCGAAATCGTTCCCGCAAAAAATTGATGGTCGGTTCGCACATTGACTTACGCCGATAACCTGCACCGAAGGCGCTGAGATGTGCACTTTGCCCCGAAAAAGGACTGCATTCACATTCAATGAATAGCTTGGCAGGTATCGCGCAACTTTGAATTCGGTTTTTTGCAGCCGTGGGACAATGCGCCTGAACTCCTCTTCATTGTAAATAAAAAATGTGTTATTTCCGGATGAGCCAATTGGCAGTTGTATAACAAAGGGCAAATCATAACGTTTCGAAAGCTGGTTGAAATTGACTTGCGAAATGCGGGTGATTTCACCTGGCACAACACGCAATTTGAGCTCGGGCAACTTTTTATAAAGAATAAGTTTATTGTCAAAATAATTTTTGAGATCCAGCGGAGCTGCAGCCAATTGGTGTTTTGCAGCATCCTGATGTTGGAGCTTTTCAAGATAGCGGATTGAGCGATAGCATAAATAACGTTGTCGAGTGAGACGAGAGAATTTTTCAAATCTCTGCCCCAATTCTCCGGCAAAAACCTCTTCAAGGTGATTATTTGACCAATTTTCTCTTACGAAATTTGACTGCTCGATCGAAAAGACCGTTATCTGTTTTGCCAGCTCGGATATGTCTTGACCATAATCGCAGCAAATAATAAAATCGATTGGCACAATCCGGGATAGTCCGATACAATCCAATGCGCGCTGTCCGCACCATCCCCGCAACCAGTTTCGGTTCAAATGCTGAAGATGGTGACGAAGTTGATCAAAATCAACAATCATATCTCACTCGCTAGTATATCGATTCATAAAACTCTTTACATTTAGATTGTAATTTTGTATATTGCCTTCCAACCATTGGGAGGTAATTATGTCACGA
>JAFGMA010000418.1 GCA_016927835.1 Candidatus Zhuqueibacterota bacterium
AATAAAAATAGTCGCTGTTAATGTCCAGGATGGAAGCTTTCGCACTATTCTAAATTTTGATGTTCAGGGTAGATTAGATTTCACTTTAGCAACCGATAATAAAAATCTTTATTTTATGGCGGGTCTTTTTGAAGGAGAGGACGAAATTTGGCTGGCAGATTTGGTGTATGAGTAAAAAAGCTGAATGTGTCAGATCCATATTAATTTTAGTTAATGCAAAAGGGTTCTTCAATGGAAAACCAAATTCTCGATCTTGCCAAAAGAGTTTTAGCCGAGACAGAGGTGCATAGTGTGATCGATCGTGCCATGGATCAGCTCATCCAACTGTCAGGGGCAGAGAGAGGGATGATTATTTTATTTGACCAAAAAGGTGGACCATTATTCGAGACTGCACGGAATTTAAAAAAAGAAGATATTGAAAAACCAATGTTTGAAGTAAGCCGAACGATCATCGATGCAGTAAAAACAGATGGGAAACCAATATGTTTGCCCAACGCGTTAGATGAACCGTCGATGAAAAAAAGCAAAAGCACCATCCGCTTAAATATTCTTTCCGTGATTTGTCTCCCACTAAAGCATAATCGTGATATTTTTGGAGTGATTTATTTGGACAATCGCACTGTGCGTGGTATGTTTTCACCACAAATATTCGAACTGATTGAGTCTTTCGCTGATTTCATCTCATTATCTGCTTATCATGCTTTGGAAAAGCAGCACCGAGATCAACACATTGCAGTTTTAGAATCAGAACTTCGCAGCAAATATAAATTCGACGCGATTATTAGCCACGAACCTAAGATGATAGAAATCTTAAAAATCGTTTCTCAAATTGCAAACTCTGAGGCAACCGTTATAATTCAGGGCGAAAGCGGTACTGGGAAAGAGTTGATCGCACGATCTATTCATTATAACAGCAGCCGCAGGGATAAAGCTTTTGTCCCCATTAATTGTGGTGCGCTTCCCGAGAATTTGCTGGAATCAGAGCTCTTTGGGCATATTAAAGGCGCTTTTACCGGCGCTGTTAGCAATAAGGCTGGCTGGTTTGAAACGGCGAATGGCGGCACGATTTTTCTCGATGAAGTGAGTGAAATGACGCCAGCGCTTCAGGTAAAGTTTATTCGTGTTTTACAGACAGGAGAATACTCCCGTGTTGGTAGCAGAGAAATTCGACATGTTGACGTACGTGTCATCACCGCAACCAATCAAAATTTAAAGGAATTAATCAACGAAGGCAAATTCCGAAAGGATTTATATTATCGGCTGAATGTCATCGAAATTGACCTCCCACCCTTAAGAGAACGCAAATGCGATATTCCTATCCTGGCAAAACATTTTATCAATGTCTATTGTGAAAAATACAAGAAAAGCCAAATGCATCTTTCTCATGATGCCGAAACATGCTTGTTGACATACGATTTTCCCGGCAACATTCGTGAATTGGAAAATGCAGTGCAGCGGGCTGTCGCATTGTCCGAAGGCGATACTATCGTGCCCGACCTGTTGCCAGCAAACTTATATAAAAATCAGTCAATAACCGGTAAGGCGAGCCAATTTTCTACACTTACCGAAGCCAAACGACAGGCGGCGGAACAGGCTGAGCGCGAGTTTGTCAAAGATTGTTTAAGGGCTACCAATGGACGCATCCGCAAAGCGGCTAAAATGGCTGGAATCGATGCCAGCAACTTTCATAAGATTATGAAAAAACATGAGATTAATACTGCAGCTTTAAAAACTTAGCAAAGTGTGGTATTTTATGCCAACGTATTGTTAAAAGATACCACAAATTCACTTCCTCGTATATTTTAATTCTGATTAACAAATATTTCATTAATCTCAGATAAACAGCTCTTTAGGCTAGTGCTTGAAGAGCTGTTTTATTTTTGGCATTTATCTTGAATTATGGATAACAGATTTATTCGTAAGACCTGCATTTTAAAAAGCTGAAATGCAAATATTTATTATTGAAATTGGAGGTATCGTTATGAAAACCAAAATATTTTTATGCCGCTGCGTAATTTTCATATCGTTAATTTGTCTCCTTACTTGTTCCAAAGAAAGTCCTGATGAGCCCGAAAATCCGCAACTAAACGTCAATGCTGATTCATACACGTTTGCCAAAAATGTAATCACAGCATCGTTGATCATATCAAACAGTGGCGCTGGCGAATTATCCTGGGAAATTACCGGGAAAGCCGATTGGCTCACTCTTTCAAAGAGCAGCGGCAATGCTACAGATTCCGCAGATACAATCATCATGAACGCGGATGTGAATAGAAACAAAGGTACCTATACAGGTATGCTTAAAATCAATTCCAATGGCGGTAATAAAGAAATAAGCACCGTATTGAACCTCGAAACCTGGATTTCCAGAGCCAAAGTGCCCACCTCGCGCTATGCTTTTGCAGCATGTGTCCTGGATAATAAGATCTATGCCATTGGGGGTTGGAAGGGTTATGAATCATTAGCTGTGGTCGAAGAATATGACCCGGCAACAGATGCGTGGACGCGTAGAAGTCCTCTGCAAAATCCAAGAGACCGTCTTGCAGCATGCGCTTTGGATGGCAAAATATATGCGATCGGGGGAGCGTATGGTATTGACCAAATTGTAAAATCGACAGTTGAAATATACGATCCGATGACAGATAGCTGGTCTCCGGGAGTACCATTACCAACAGGATTAGCGCTTCTGGCTGCCTGCGTTGTCGAGGGGAAGATTTATGCGATCGGTGGTGCATCGGGTTTTAGCGGACCAGCAACAAAGCTACCTACCTATGAATTTGATCCTTCTACCGGGCAGTGGTCGGAGAAAAAAAGCATGCCGACTCACCGATGTGGTCACGGGGCTTGTGTGATAGACGGAAAAATATTTACATTCGGTGGTGTGGGCAATATGGTTGCTTTCGACCAGGTTGAGGTATATGATCCCGGTACTGATAGCTGGGAACAAAGACAACCAATGGCGATGCAAAGATTTTATTTCGAAACGAGTGTTGTAGACGGAAAGATTTATGCAATAGGAGGAAGCAATCTTCATAAAATACCATTTGATTACACTGATGAATATAATCCAAGTACCGATACCTGGTTAAGCCGAGAGCCTATGCCTACTAAAAGATATGGATTATCAGCTTGCGCAGTTAACGGACAGATCTTTGCCATAGGAGGATCTGACGATGCCGCTCGCGAAAGCCCGCCCATGTCAACTGTTGAAGCTTTTACGCCATGATTAGATGTGCCATTAATCTAACTGACTTTCCCACAAAGATAATAGGAGAAAATCATGAAGTACATCTTTATTTTAGTTTGTATGCTCTCAATATGTATTCAATCTTGCGATAAAGGAGACAAGATAACCGAACCGGAAAATATCGTGTATTCGGATTATAATTGGGTAAAAATAGCAACCATATCTTTGCCCCCGGAACGAGCTTATCATGACATGGCGTATGATTCAGAATCAGACAGAGTGATCCTCTTTGGCGGTGATAGCGGACCGGCAGCTCTGCGGATGTATTCAGATACATGGGCTTATGATCATGACTCTAAAAAATGGACCAATATGAAACCCTCGGGTGGTCCTGCCGCAGGACACGCTATGACGTATGATGTCGAATCTGACCGGATTATTCTGTTCGGCAGTAGTTCCCGGGGCACACTCTATGGATCTGATACGTGGGCTTATGACTTCAATTCCAACAATTGGACAGAATTGAAACCCGCTCAAAAACCTCCAGGACGCTTTGGACACAACATGGCTTATGATGCTGAATCTGATCGTATCATACTTTTCGGTGGTTCTATTAGCGAACTGCAACCTATAGATGATACCTGGAGTTATGACTTCAATACGAACACCTGGACAGAAATGAATCCGCCAGCAAGTCCACCCCCACGCCAATATCATTCTATGGCTTATGATTTGGAATCGGATCAAATTATACTATTTGGCGGCGGAGATTATACTCCAGAATCAATGCCTGAATACACAATAATATATGACGATACCTGGGCTTATGATTTCAATTCAAATACCTGGACCCAAATGATGCCTGATAAATATCCTTCAGCAAGAGTCTATACTGATATGACATATAACGAGAAGTGTGATTGTGTTATCCTTTTTGGTGGCGGAACTGGATCATTCAAAGAAGCGTATCCGAGTCGGGGTTATGGCAATGAAACCTGGCAGTATGATTTCAATTCCAATGAGTGGCGTAAAATCAACATAGAGAAACGTCCTTCCTCTAGAAAAAAACACAAACTCGCTTATGATAGTGAGTCCGATCGTATCATCCTATTTGGTGGCGATGAATGGTATCTGGATGGTAATACCAGTCGCTACCAAAATGAGTTATGGGTGTTGGAAAAATAAATAATCCCTGCTCAAAGCCAAAATACACCTGGCAAATATTTGTCCTTAAAATAAAGCTGCAGGTTTGCGTCGCATTTCATAATCTCCCTCACCTTTTCTATTGCATTTCCCACATATACTGCTTATAATATACCATCCCAACACCTTTTCGCTAAAGCCATGCTCAACCTGAAAAAATAAATCCTCATACGGAAGGAGGAACCATGTTTGTCAAATCTGCCTTATTATTCCTGCTGCTCATCGGTTTAGCCTGCACACAGATGCAGCCGCACGAAAATGTGGTGGTTTTCAAAGAATCCGGGCGCTTTGCCGGATGGCCCGCGAACTATGGCATCTGGTCCTGGGGGAATGAAATTGTGGTCGGATTCACTCTCGGCTACTTCAAAATCAAAGAAGGCCACATGATCGATCCGGAAGAACCCAGTGTGCCGCGTTTTACCCGCAGCCTGGATGGCGGTCAAACGTGGTCGATTGAAATTCCCTCTTTCCTCGATGAAAATGGAACCGAACCCGAAGCTGTGGATTGCCCGGGCGGATTCGATTTCACTCACCCCGATTTCGCCATGATGGTACGCTACTCCCGCTTTTACATCTCCCTCGATCGTTGCAAAACCTGGCAGGGACCGTTCATCTTGCCCGATTTCGGTCGCATCCAAATTCTCGCCCGAACCGATTATACCGTCAACAGCAAACACGATCTCACCGCGTTCATGGCATCGGCAAAGGACGATGGCAAAGAGGGCTGGCCCTTCTGCGCGCGCACACGGGACGGCGCAAAAACCTGGGAATTTATATCCTGGATCGGTCCCCAGCCGGCTGAGGGCGGTTACGCGATAATGCCTTCCACTGTGCGCACGTCCCAAACCGGGTATTTGAGCATGATCCGCCGGCGCGCTATCACCGATGGCAAACGTTCCTACTGGATCGAATCGTTCACCTCGGATGACAATGGGCAAAGTTGGAACTTCTTCAACAAACCGGCGGTTACCAATGCCGGCAACCCGGGACATCTGATTCGGTTGAAAGACTGCCGCCTGCTGCTGACGTACGGACACCGCGCCGCACCGTTCGGGATTCGCGCAAAGATCAGCGCTGACGATGGCAGCAGTTGGAGCGAGGAGATCATTCTGCGGGATGACGGCGGCTGCTGGGACCTGGGATACCCGCGTACGGTGCAGCGCCCCGATGGCAAGGTGGTCGCGGTCTATTATTTCAATGATGAGGAGAATACGGAGCGCTATCTGGCGGCGACGATTTTCGATCCCCAACGTTTTTAGCGGTTGATGCGATTGGATTTTTGAAATTTTAACAAGGTAGCATTGTCAAGCTGCTACGAATTTGAAATATTATAATCCGCAACTTTTTTGCGTCTCAAGCGTCAAATATTCGATTTATTTTAAGCTGCTGTTATTCAATGGCATTATTCGGTTACAATCACAATTCCAATAGCTACAGCGGCAATCGAGTTTTCAACTCAAACTCAGGGCAAACGGTTGATGAAAAAAACAACAATCTTCAAGGTTATCGGAATTCTATTCCTCATTTTACTGATATGGCGAATTTTTCTGCTGGTAACCGAAGGTACAGGGGAAGAGAAGCGGCGTTCGGGCAAGCCGCCGGTGGCGGTGCATGTGGATAGTGTGCGCTATGCTCCCATTCAAAATATTCGGGAGTTCACAGGAACGGTGTATCCGCTGTATCAGTATATCGTGGCACCCAAAATTTCAGGACGTATCATCAAAATCACGAAGCGCATCGGAGAATGGGTGCGCCGTAATGAAGTTATCGCGCGGATCGACGATGCTGAATACCAGCAGGCAGTATTGGAAGCTGAAGCCAATCTGAAAATCGCAGAAGCGTCTTTCGCCGAAACTGGGAGTCAATTCGATCTGGCAAAGCAGGAATTGGAGCGCGTTCAATCATTGCAGCTCAAGGGGATCGCTTCCCCCTCTGAACTGGATGCGGCGCAAACGAATTTCGATGCTCAGAAATCGCGACTCAAATTGGCACAAGCCCAGGTTGAACAGCGCGAAGCCGCGTTAAAATCGGCTAAAATACGATTGAGCTACACGGTTTTGGCAGCCAGCGAACCGGGTTTCATTGGCGAACGCTTCATGGATGAAGGCAGCTTGATGGCGCCGAATCAGCCGATTATCTCGGTCATCGGAATCGATACGGTCATCATCCGCACGACCATTACCGAACGCGATTACGGCAGCATCCGGACCGGTCAGGTTTCCGAGGTTGAGGTGGATGCGTTTCCGGCAAAACGCTTCTTCGGCAAAATTTCGCGCATCGCGCCGATGCTTCAGGAAGCCTCTCGTGTGGCAAAAGTTGAACTGGAAGTTGTGAATGATTCGCTGCTGTTGAAACCGGGTATGTTCGCCAAAGTCAGGGTCATCTTAGCCGAAAAAGATTGGACGCAGGTGGTGCCCAGCCCGGCAGTCGTGAGCCGCGAGGGAAAGAGCGGGATTTTTATGGTAGTTGCGGATAGCCAATTGGTGCGTTTTCAATTCGTTCAAACCGGAATTACTTCAAAAGAGATCACGGAAATCATTTCCCCAAAACTTGAAGGGCTGGTGATCACCCTGGGTCAGCATTTGCTGGAAGATGGGAGCCCGATTATTCTGCCGGGATCGCAGGCACGTAAACCAGGCGAAAAAAGTCGTTGAAGGTCATTTTTTACTGAGGAGTCGTAAAAATGAGCATTGCCAGGGGACCAGTACAGCGCCCCATTTTAACAACGGTCATTTTTTTCATCATCATTACGCTGGGAGTGGTATCTTTCACCCGGCTTTCGATTGACCTCATGCCGGAAATAACGTATCCCACAATTTCGGTGATTACCGAATATGGCAATGTGGGTCCGCAGGAGATGGAAGAATTGGTGACCCGCCCGATTGAAGAGGCGCTGGCAGCAGTGCAGGGTGTGAAAGAAATCACATCCACGTCTACCGAGGGCCGCAGCCTGGTACGCGTTTCATTCGTCTGGGGTACGGGACTTGATGAAGCGGCAAATGATATCCGGGACCGGATCGACCGCGCCATGTCTCGCCTGCCCGAAGATATCGATCGTCCTATGATCCGCAAATTCGATCTCTCGGCTTTTCCGGTGGTCATTTTGGGTGTATCCAGCAATTTGAATCCGCTGGATTTGCGGCAATTGATTGAGGATCAAGTGAAATACCGGATGGAGCGCGTCGCCGGAGTAGCTGCTGTCAATATTTATGGCGGATTAAACCGGGAGATTCATATCGATCTCCAAGCCGCGCAGCTCAAGGCGCTTGGGTTGTCAACTGAGGCAGTGGTGGCTGCGCTAAGCAATGAGAATCAAAATATTCCGGCAGGGCTTTACGAGAAGGGAAACCTGGAAGTACTCGTGCGAACGCAAGGCGAATACCGTTCGCTCGATGAAATCCGTAACACAGTGATTACCATCCGGGAAGGCATTCCCATCCGCATCCAGGATCTGGCGGTGGTGAAGGATTCCTGGGAAGAAGTGCGTCAGATTAACCGCATCAATCAAAAACCCGGGCTGCGGATATCTATCAATAAACAATCCGGCGCGAATACTGTCACCGTTGCCGAAGCTGTCAACGACGAAATTAACCGCATTAATAAAGATATTCCCCAGGTGCAATTGATCCCCTTAATTGACACATCGGTGTACATCAAGCAGTCGATAAATAATGTCGGGAATGCAACGCTTTTGGGTGGTATTCTGGCGATTATTATCCTGTTCCTGTTTTTGCGAAATTTTTCCAGTACAGCGATCATCACCACTGCCATACCGATTTCGATCATCGCTACGTTCGGGCTGATGTATTTCGGAGGTTTCACGCTCAATATCATGACGTTTGGCGGATTGGCACTGGGTATCGGCATGCTGGTGGACAGTTCGATCGTCGTGCTCGAAAATATTTATCGTTACCGCGAGCGAGGGGAATCTCCTGTTAACAGCGCCCTGGGAGGAACTTCAGAAGTCTGGTCAGCCATTTTGGCGAGTATCCTCACCACAGTAGTTGTATTTTTACCAGTGGTATTCATTCGGGGGATGTCGGGAATCATGTTCCAGCAAATGGCGTACGTCGTCAGCTTTTCGCTCTTATGTTCACTCGTTGTCTCGTTAACGTTGATCCCCATGCTGGCATCGCGTTTCCTGCGATACCGAAAGATTGAACACGAAAAGGGCGAGAATTGGCTGCATAAAATTTATGCCTTCAGCGAAGATGCATTTATGCGAACCGAGGTGCAATATAGCCGGCTATTGCAATGGGCGTTAAATCATCGAAAAATCGTGATTATTGCCACGTTGTTGCTTTTCATTATCTCGGTCTTCCTGGTACGGTTCATTGGTGTTGAGTTGATGCCTGCTGCCGACGAAGGTGAAGTCAGAGTGAATCTTGAAATGGCGGTTGGCACGCGGCTGGAAATTCTCGATGAAACAACACGCATCATCGAAGGTATCATTGAACAATCAGTGCCCGAATTGGAATCGATGCTTGCCCGTATCGGTGGTGGCGGTTGGCGATCGAGCGGGGGGCATACGGCTGAAATTCGCATGAGGCTGGTTCCGAAGGCGGAGCGGAATCGCAGCAGCGAACGCATTGCAAATGAATTACGTTCCAGCTTAAGCGCCATTCCCGGGGTTATTGCGCGCACGCGTCCCGGAACCGGATTGTTTCTGTTGCGCATGGGCACTTCTGATACGGATAATTTAAGCATCGAAGTCCGTGGGTACGATTTGGCGATCGCCCAGGCACTCGCCAGCAAAGTGGAGCAAGTGGTGAAGGATATACCCGGCGTTACCGATACCCAGATCAGTCGCGAAGAGGGTAGCCCGGAACAGATTATCCGCATCGATCGGCAAAAAGCAGCGGACCTGGGGCTGACGGTTACCCGCATCGGCAACACATTGCAGACGGCAATCGGCGGAACGTATGCTTCTTATTTCCGTGAGGGCGGAAAGGAATATCGGATCATGGTGCGCCTCAGCGAGGAAGACCGGAAAAATTTATCGGATATCCTCGATCTTACAGTTGTTAATAATCGGAGCGAATCTATCATCCTGCGCAACGTCGTAGATGTCGTTCCCCAGGAAGGACCCGTCCGAATAGAGCGCAAGGACCAGGAGCGAATCATCACGGTTCAAGCCAATTTTACCGGGCGCGATATGGGAACTATCGTCTCCGAAACCAGGCAGCGATTGCGTTCAGTTCCGGTTCCAAAAGATTTCGCGATACTGTTCGGCGGAGATTATGAGGAGCAACAGGAAGCCTTCCGTGAATTGCTACTCGGTTTGATACTGGCGATCTTCCTGGTATATATGGTGATGGCGGGGCAGTTTGAGTCCTTCCGCGATCCGTTCGTGGTGCTGTTTTCCATTCCAATGGCGCTTATCGGAATTGTAATCACCATGATCCTGACGGGCACGATTTTCAGCATGCAGGCTTTCATCGGCTGCATTATGCTGGCGGGAATCGTGGTCAACAATGCAATTCTGCTGGTTGATTACACCAACCTGTTACGACGCAGGGATAAGCTGCCCCTGGATGAAGCCGTGCGCCTTTCAGGCTCCCGACGCCTGCGACCGATTCTGATGACAACGCTTACAACAGTGCTGGGTTTGCTTCCCCTGTCATTCGGTTTCGGTGAGGGTGGTGAAGCCCAGGCACCCCTGGCGCGTGTGGTCATCGGAGGCTTGCTCAGTTCGACATTAATTACCCTGGTGCTCATTCCGGTAATATATTCCATTTTTGAGCAGAAAATTAAATTCTTGAAAAAAAAGGCTAATTAGTGTCTGAATGTAAAGTCCTTATTTCTTCACCCTGAGCGTAGTCGAAGGTGCTAGCTTATTGTTTTTTGGCAAGCTTCGACTCCGCTTAGCATGAAAATATAGTTTTCGTTAAGCACAGATTAACCGGTATCACAGGAGCGAATGCGTGCGACATATAATGATTGTAAAATATCTTGCAGTTTATGTTTCCCTGGTTTTTCTATGCCATGAGTTGGCGGCTGAAGAAAATGCGCAGAGTCACTTCATCGGAGCCGCCGGCGGCGATACTTTGCGTTTGAAAGTGCATGAGGCAGTTTTTCTGGCATTGCAGAATAATCCGACAGTCACCATTCAGCGGCTGGAACCCGAAATCGCCAAAACGGCAGCAGCCGAAGCGCGCTCCGATTTCGATCCGGTGCTATCTTTCTCGGCAACCAGAAACGAGACAAAGCTTCAGCGCTTTTTGGGATCCCGTCCGACTCCGTTTCAGATGACATCCGAGAGGAATGAATACGACCTTGCGCTTTCGGAAAAGCTGCCAACCGGTACCACGCTTTCAACCGGCGTTTTCATGACCGGATCGGTTTCCAGCATTTATTCTGACCAATATACCGGCGGGATGAATATTACCATCAGCCAGGCATTGTTGCAGGGATGCGGATTCGGAGCCAACCTGGCAGCGCTGCGCAGAGCGAATCTCGATGTCGATATTTCAAAAGCAGAACTCAAAGCAGTGGCGGAGAATACGATTGCCGATGTTGAACAGGCATATTGGGATTTTTATCTGGCAAAAAAAGAAGTCGAGATTCAGCGCAAATCACTCGAAGTCACGGCGCGACAACTTCAGGAATCACAAGAGCGCGTGGCGGTCGGCAAATTGCCAAATCTTGAATTAGCGGTGGTTTACGCTGAAGTTGCCACTCGCAAGGAGGCGCTCATCGATGCACAAAGCCGGCATGAGCAATCGCGGTTGCATTTTATCTTTCTGCTGAATCCATCGATGCCCTCCGGCTGGGCGACTGTACCCGTACTCGTTGACTCGCTTTTCGTCCCCCTCGATTCGCTGGCTGAGATTGCAGTGCATGAGCAGCTTGGGATGAAATACCGTCCCGATTTGGTTCAAGCAAGATTGGCGTTACAAAAAGAGGAATTCGATATCAAACAAACAAAAAACGGACTACTCCCAAAACTGGATGTATTTATAAGCCTTGGGCGAACATCCTACGCCAATACCTTCAGCAGTGCAAAGCCTGACCTTAAAAGCCCATTCTACGAGATTAACGCTGGCGTCACATTCGATTTTCCCGTTCTGGATCGCGATGCCAGGGCAAAATTTTCCCGGGCAAAAAAATCCACCCAGCAGATGGAATTGGCAATGAAAAACATGGAGCGACTCGTTCAATGGGACATTCGATCGGCTCATGTTGAAGTCTTGCGTTCGAGACAGCAAATTGAAGCCACAAAAGTGACCCGGCAATTGCAGGATCAGAAATTAGTCGCTGAACAGGAAAAATTCAGGGTTGGGAAATCGACGAACTTTCTGGTGCTGCAAGCTCAACGCGATCACATCGCCAGTCAGATTGACGAAGCCCGCGCCATGGTGGCATACTTGAATGCGCTGGTTAATTTGTATCTGGTGGAAGGAACATTGCTTGAGCGCCGGGGGATTCAGGCTTTAAACGAAGGCTAGCCTTATATGCGATTATTTCTGATTCATTTGTAACTTAAAATGGGCGATTGGCTTATGGCTTCTAGCCATAGTTTATCAAGACTTACGTCGTATACATTATTTTACCTGTCTGGTGATAAATTTAATTCATTCTAACTATTTGAAATTTAACTTGCTAAAAGCCAATCGTTGCACGCCGCCGCCAAATGCAAATCGTCCAATTTAGCTATAAATCAAAAAAGCCCGCGATCGATTGCCGATCCCGGGCTTTTTTATTCAGATATCATTCATTCACGAAGCCGAATGTCTCCCTGATTCAACTCAAACCTTTCCGTCGCGTCCTCTCAAATAGTTGATCATTTTCGGCACAACCAGCGGCACCACATCCGGCAGCATCTTCGGCATCAGATTATCCATAACTTTGGGCATCAGTTCGGGCATCTGCTCCGCCATGTAATCCGGCATCGGAATTTTATCGGCAACGCGAGACAGCATGGTGGGCATCACTTTGGGCATCATGCCCGGCAAAAGCCTGGGGAAAAGGATCGGGAACATGGGTTTCATTATCCCGAACATCGCATCCCCGACAAATCCAAGCTTCCCAATAACTTTCATCATTCCGCCCATGCCCAGCGGCATTGCGCCCAGCATTTCGGGCCACATTGTATCCATCAAGTTGGCAAATCCCTGCGGAGTCATCAAAGCGATCATGGCTTCGAATACCGCCCATTGGCGACCCACTTCGGGATCCGGATCTTCGAACTCTTTTCCCAATCCGCGGCAGGCGAACGTAGCCAAATCGTATATTTGCACGGGCAATTCTTTTTTCTGCTGGGTCACCCTGAACTGGAATTCACAGCATGGGCAGGCAGCCAACACGCACTCTGCCTTTTGATCGATGGCTTCATCCAGTCGGTCCTTGCCGATTTCATGCGCTACCAGCGGGTCTTTGATCAGCGTCAGCACACTTCCGCAGCAATGCGCTTTGTCGCGTTTGAATTCCATTTCCGTGAAGTCCACTCCGGGAATGGCTTTGATCACTTCCCTGGGCGGATCGTATACACCTGAAACCCGACCCATGTGACAGGAATCGTGCCAGGTGACGCGTTGTTTCACTTCATGCGTGAACTTAAATTCGCCCGCACGGATTTTTTCGGCAATGACTTCACTGTAGTGCCTGGATTTTATATCGTAATCAATGCCAAGTTTCTCTGCCCAGTCTTTGTAAACGTGGCGCCACATCATATCGCATGCGGGGCAGGATGTGATAACGGTATCCGCCCCGACTGCCTTTACAGCGGCAACGTTTTTTCGCAGCGTTTCGGCAAAGACTTCCCATTTGCCGGCGACCAGCATTGGAGTACCGCAGCAATTTTCTTTATTGCCAACCGTGGTAAAATCAACGCCGGCGGCATCAAGCAGTGTCACGGCAGCCGCGCCGATGTCATGTTCTACGTACGACGCTGTGCAGCCTGCGAAATAAACCACCTTGCCGCGCTTTTTAGCTTGATATTTTTCACGTAGCTCTTCGGGGAACCAATTGGTACGACTTCGCCGATATCCTGCCCAGATATTGCCTTCGGCTTGCAGCGCTTCACTCATCATTTCGAACGGCGGAAACGTCATTTCCTTTTTCTCATGAATCAGCTTGCCCCTGAGTTTCATCCATGAGGGTTCGATGGGCAAAGAAGCCGAACAGCGATGATTACATAATTCACAGGTTGTACAGACCAGGATCGTATCGACCATTTTCTGATTCCACTCGCTGCGACCTTCCATATATTCGCGCAGCCAGTACCATTTTCCGCGAGGTGACTGGCTTTCCCAGCCACGACCGTAAAATTGATCGCATTCGTCAACACAATAGCCGCATTGTGAGCAGGCATACGCATACCAGGCAACATCACCGGGAATGTCTTTGACATCCTTGAACGCGGGTTGTTCAACCACATGAGTGATTACGGAGTTTCCGAGTGGGCGGGCAAATGGCTCAATCAGGTTTGCCATTCCCATTATTTTGCTGATCAATGTTTTGCCAATGACTTTATCCGGATTCAAAATGCCCCTGGGATCCACTTCTTTCTTGAATTGCTTCAAACGCCGGACGCGATCCTCACCGATGATGTCCCGGATTTTGCTCGAAAAATACAATCCGGTTGAATATGCCCGACCGCCGTATTTTTCAGCGATTTTCACAATGGTAAGCACCAGCCCGAATACGAGGTTGTAGGCAAATTTTCGCTGATCGCTGGGGATGAAACCGAGTATGACCACTTCGGGTTGATTATCTTTGCCATTTTTAATAATGACGCCTTCCTTGACAACAGGCTGATTGACTTTTTGCTCGATTTCAGTCATTACTTTGTCAAAATTTTCCAGGGGAACCACCACTTCAGCGGGAACCAGGGATGGTCCGAGTCGTTTTACAACCATCAGTTTGAATCGCTCTGCCCATTCATGCTTCGCGATTGCTTCGCTCAAAATATCACCCTGGTGCTGCTGCACGATTGGCTCAAGCCCCTGCATGACGGATTTCCGGTCAGGTTCGCGGAAGGCAATCGTCGCCACATACGCTGCCGGAAGCATCGGTTTATGCTCCACCGGGTGCCCGTGATGTTCCATCACCGGGGCGCGATTTTTCATTTCCGCCATTGTGGGATTGATGAATACAATTGACCAGATTGGCAAATCGCTATGAACAACATCCTTCATGGCAGCGGTATATTTTCTCGCATCCGGAAACGCCACGGCGATCACGCCCAGTTCATGTTTCGGCTGAAGCTGAACCGTGACTTCGCTCAAAATACCCGTGATCCCTTCAGCATCGGCTACGAGTTCCAGGTCTTCACCGGTGAATTCTTTCACCTCACCCCCTGGCAAAACTGCCTTTGCCGAAACCACGTTATTGGAAAACCAGCCATATTCATAGGAACCAAAGCCCGCACCCCCTTGCGCTAACCAACCACCGACAGATGATCCCGGATAGCTGGAAGGGTACAATCGCAACGCCAGTCCCTGTGGAATAATTTTGCGATCTAGCTGTTCCCAGGTGATGCCAGGCTGGACGGTCGCGGTTTGTGCTTTGGTGTCGATATGGAGTACATCTTTCATCATGTAAAAATCCACCACAATACCCTTTTTGGTGGGCAAAACGCCGCCATAGCCGGAGGAGGCTTTCCCTCGCGGCGTTAAAGGTATCTTTCGATTGGTTGCCCAGGCAACCAATTCAACTAATTCTTCCTGCGACGTCGGCAAAACCACTGCATCGGGTACGGTGCTGCCGATGAGGGGTTTGAATAACTTTGGCATGGCAGCGATATCATGCCCATAGAGCACCCTCTCGATTTTATCGAAAGATACTCTATCGCCAAATTTATCTGCCAGCCAGGTAACGTCTTTCTTGGATAATTTCGACATTTTTCCTCCAATGACTCAGTATAACGCAATGACTCTTTGCTGCAATTATCGGATCGAGCTACATATTTATAAAACCGTTTCTTGATTTTCCCTCAGTGGCTTTCGAGTATGATTTCTCTAAAGAAACTCAATCTTTTGCGCACTCTTTTGACGGAAGAAGCTGGTTCGCGGCGAATTCAATTATTCGCTCTTGATCCAGTCATCCATCGCGGCATTCAATTTGTGCAGAAAATCGATCATCTGCCGGCGGTTTTGTTCGGGGATACGCGATAGAATCGCTTCATGGATTTTTATGTGATCTTCCGCCAGTTGTTTCGCTAAATTTTCGCCCTGGTTCGTCAAGACCATGTAGTAAATGCGCCGATCTAATTTGTTGACCCGCCGAATGACAAAATTTTTAGCGGCAAGCCCGTCGATGATGCGGGTAACGCGACCGCTTGTTATGGACATTTTCTGCGCCAATTGATTAACCGTCAACTCCTTATCGTCATAAAGTATACGCAGACATCGGGATTCGACGATGGAGACACCATATTGTGCAACATGCCTGGCATCCTTTTCCTGGCACTGCGTAAAAAGGCGCGCGATGATTTCCGCAAGTTCCCCGGCTAACGTTTCAGTCTGTTTTTCGCTCAACATATTGAATTATTCGTAATATTTGACAGTCAAAATAATTGATATTATCAACTTTTATTTGTAACAAATATAGCAAATTTCAGATAAAAGTCAAGCATTTTTTCAAATTAACTGTATGACATTAGTTTTCAGAGCAGTCAGGAGTAGCACATCGCCTTTTATGCGATGCATTGCGGCGCATGAAGGCGCCGCACTCCCGCGTTAAAAACCGATTAGAAAATTAGTGCCACCCGTAAGTGAGATTTTTTTCGCCTGGGTAATCCCTCGGTCTCTGGTTCCAAAACTCCGGTCTGGGAACCCTGGGAGCATTGTAAATCATGAAAAGAACCAATGACTAAACGATTACCTCGCCTGGATAAAAAATGCTTGACAAAGAATAAATTAATCTTTATATTGATCGGAAAATCGAAAGGCAACAAATTAAGTAAGATAATGCCAATGAAAAACTATCTGGTAAAAAATAATTATCGCACGACGTATTTTTATTATCGTTATTATTATTGCAATCCGTGTGGGAGGATTTCTTCGCAGATTTAAAAAAGGTACATACCAATCCGCATGAAATCTGACCCACTATGTTTTTGATAGTGGGTTTTTTTTTGGAGGTCGCATGGAGACAGGTGATTACCGCGAGAGAATTGACGCCATTGATGCGAAAATTGTTGAAATGCTGAATCAACGCGCATCTTTTGCGCAGGCTATCGGAAGAATAAAGCAGGCAAAAAATTTACCGGTATTTGTACCGGAGCGTGAGCAGCAAATTCTGGAACGTATACGAAATTTGAATGAAGGGCCTTTATCAAGCGAAGCGCTTGTGGATGTGTTCAAGCGGATTATTGATGTCTGTAAAAAATTGGAATAACCGGCTTCAATGTGGCATATCGTTTTTCAGGTTTCAGGTTCAAAACTATTAATTTTATTAATCAACATTGATTGAGGGTATTATGATTGTCGTAATGGACGATAAAGCAACTGAGCAGAAAGTACAGATCGTTATTTCGAAGCTCAGAGAGCTTGGTTACGAAGTTCATCGGTCGGATGGTGTAAACCAGACAGTACTCGGTGCTGTTGGGGAAAAGCGGGATATTGACCTGAGGGATATCGAATTATTGGATGGCGTTCGAGAGGTGATTCCAATCACCAAGCCATATAAACTCGCAGGACGCGAATTCCATCCAGATGATACGGTTATAAAAATCAAGAATGTCGAAATTGGCGGGCACCGGATTGTGCTGATGGCGGGTCCCTGCTCTGTTGAGGATTTGGAGAGCACCCGCAAGATAGCTCAATCGGTGGCTAAAGATGGCGCCACGGTTCTCAGAGGCGGCGCGTTCAAGCCGAGAACATCGCCTTATGCCTTCCAGGGATTGGGTGAAGACGGATTGAAATTTCTCCGTGCGGCGGCGGATGAAACTGGAATGTTGGCGATTTCCGAGGTGATGGATGTTTCGCAACTTGAACTTGTTTCGCGCTATGTGGATATTTTGCAGGTTGGCGCTAGAAATATGCAGAATTTTTTCCTTCTCAAAGAACTTGGCAAAACGCGCATTCCGATTATGTTGAAGCGCGGAATGGCTGCTACCATCGAGGACTGGCTCATGGCAGCGGAATATATCCTCGCTGGCGGAAACTACCAGGTGATGTTATGTGAACGGGGCATTCGCACCTTTGAAAATTATACCCGCAATACGCTCGATCTGTCCGCCATACCGGTTGTGAAAAAACTCAGCCATTTGCCCGTGTTGGTCGATCCGAGCCATGGCACCGGCAGGCGGGACAAGGTTATTCCAATGGCAAGAGCCGCCGTGGCTGTCGGGGCTGATGGATTAATGATTGAAGTTCACTCTGCCCCGGACAGCGCCCTGTCTGATGGTGCGCAATCGCTCTATTTACAACAATTTACACAGCTTGTCGGTGAACTCAAAATGATCGCACACGCCGTGAATAAAATCATCTGATATGAAGCGTGTGGCATACGAGGTCAATGTTTTTCGTGCAGCACATCAGGTTTCGTTTTTCATCTGCAATAAATGAATCGGAATGGGTAAACTTTCCTCCTCAATGTTGAAGGAATCTGTGATGGCATTCGATAAAATATGTATTCTGGGTGTTGGGCTCATCGGTGGCTCGCTGGCGTTGGCATTCAAGAGAAAAGGGATCGGACGCGAGATTATCGGATTCGACCGGGATGATGTCATCCGGGGAGCGCTTGATAAAAAAATCATCGATACCGGATTTGCGCTGACCGATTTGCGGAGGGGGCTCACCGGGGCAGGGCTTATCATACTTGCCGCCCCGATTGAAAATAACCTCGAAATTATTCCCGAAATCGCCGGCGTTGCGCCTGAGACGTCATTGATTAGCGATGTAGGCAGCACAAAGTCGAAGATGATGGATTTGGCGTCACATTTTTTTACATCAGGCGCTGAATTCGTCGGCGGACATCCAATGGCTGGATCCGAGAAACGGGGGTATGCTGCAGCAGATCCGTTCCTGTTCGAGAATTGCTATTATATCCTTACGCCACTCGATGACGTTGAAACACCCGCCCGCCAAAAATTTACTGAATGCCTTGAGCAAATAGGTGCAAAAGTGCTCTATCTTGATGCTAAAATGCACGATCAAATTGCCGCTGCTGTCAGTCATCTGCCACAGATGATTGCTGTAAGCCTGGTGAATCTCATCGCCCAAAAAAGCCAGCAAAATCCGCATTATCTAAAAATGGCTGCGGGCGGATTTCGCGATTTGACGCGCATTGCCTCCAGTCCTTTCAGCATCTGGAAAGATATCTGCGCTTCCAACGGCGAAAATATCCTGCAATTAATCGACGATTATCTGGATGAATTGAACGCGCTTCGGACCGATTTGGTGCAACATAACTTGCAGCAAAAATTTGAATTCGCAGCGAAAACACGATTATCGATTCCGCATGATACAAAAGGTTTCCTCCACCCGCTGTTCGATATAACTGTGGTGGTACAGGATAAACCCGGCGTGATTGCCAGAATTTCGACGCTTTGCGCAAACTCGGGAATCAATATTCGTGATATTGAAATTCTAAAAGTGCGACTGTGGGAAGGCGGAACGATGCGGCTGGCGTTCGAATCTGAAAAAGATCGCGAACGTGCCATATTGCTGCTTGAAGCCGAAGGCTTCATTTGCCACATTCGTGAGTAAATCTGTGAACCAACTTTTGAAATAACAGTGAGTCACCAGCTATGAATGCTACGATTACATCCGGTCACCCTTTAACCGGAAACATCGCGCTCCAGGGTGATAAATCGATTTCGCATCGGGCAGTGATGTTCAGCGCCTTAGCCGATGGTGTTTCCGAAATTGAGGGCTTGTCGCTGGGCGAAGATGTGAGAAGCACCATTTCCTGCCTGAAGCAATTGGGGATTATTATAAATTCAACAGATGGCGTGGTAAAAGTGTATGGCAAAGGGCTGTTGGGCTTGAAGCCACCGGATCGGGTGCTTGATGCCGGCAATTCAGGAACCACCATGCGCTTGCTATCGGGCGTACTCGCCGGGCAAAATTTTGCCTCTGAAATTACCGGGGATGCTTCACTTCGCAAGCGACCCATGAAGCGCGTCATCGAACCGCTTCAGCAGATGGGCGCTGATATCTCCGGGTGTGACGGTCAATATGCGCCCCTGACGATTAACGGGAAAATGCTCTCGAATACCGAACACCGGCTGAAAATTGCCAGCGCCCAGGTGAAGTCATGCTTGCTGCTCGCCGGGATGTATTGCCAGGGCATGACGAAAATAATTGAACCATTCAAAACACGTGATCACAGTGAGCGCATGTTGAGTTATATCGGGGCAAATATTTCAATCCACGAGAATATAATTCAAATTGAAGGTTTGCCCCAGCTTCTGGCAGCTTCAATCTACGTGCCGGGCGATATTTCCTCGGCGGCATTTTTCGTCGTCGCAGCATTGCTGGTTGGACAGTCGAACTTGACGATCAAGGATGTCGGGATCAATCCGACACGAACCGGTCTGGTGGATGTGCTTTCGCAAATGGGTGCATCGATTGCCTTTTCCGATAAGCGGACCCGGAATTATGAGACAATGGCAGATTTAAACGTTGCCAGCAGCAAGCTGAAAGGTATGACCATATCCGGGGGGATCATACCGCGGATTATCGATGAATTGCCTATTTTAGCGGTTGCTGCAACGCAAGCGAAAGGCGTTACCGTGATTAAAGACGCGTCGGAGCTTCGCGTAAAAGAGACCGACCGCATTCGTGCCACCGTTGAAAATCTCAGGCGGATGGGCGCACAAGTTGAAGAAAAGCCCGATGGCATGATCATTCAAGGAAAACAAAAATTGCACGGCGCAGTTGTCGATAGTTTTGATGATCATCGTATTGCCATGGCGTTCGCCATCGCCGGCTTGCTGGCAGAGGGTGAAACCGAAATTCGGAACATCGATTGTGTCGATATATCATTCCCGGGCTTTTTTCATCAACTTGAGGAATTGTGTTATGATTGATAATCGCACCGGCTTGTTGGGTGTTATCGGCGATCCAATCGAACACAGCCTGTCGCCGGCGCTGCATAATTTTGTGCTGGAAAAACTCAACCTGAATTATTGTTATCATTCGTTTCACGTGGCGCGCGACCGGCTTCGTGATTATTTCCAGGGATTTCATATATTGGATTTCCGTGGGATCAATGTGACGATTCCGCATAAAGAAAGCGTGATCCCATTTATGACCCAATTGTCGCCCGAGGCTCGTATACTTGAAGCTGTAAATACCATTCATTTCGAATTAAATGTCATCACCGGTTATAATACGGATAGTGCAGGATTTTTGAAATCGCTGGGCGAAATCCGAAATCAATTGAAAAATAATCAGATAATCGTTTTGGGGGCAGGCGGTTCTGCGCGGGCAATCATTTATGCTTTGATTACACAGCAAGTGGGGGAAATCAGGATTTTCAATCGTACACCCGCGAAAGCCGAAAATTTGGCGTTGTGCTTCCGCGATAAAATGGCGTATCGGAATATTTTCGGTCATCCGATGAAAAAAGACCAACTCAGCGCTGTCATGGCGGATGCATTTTTGATGATAAACACGACTTCGGTGGGCATGCATCCGAACGTCACAGCATCACCGCTCGATCCGGCGATAGAAATCCCGGCTTCCATTGGCGTATATGATCTTATTTATAATCCGATGAAAACACAGCTTTTGCAGCGGGCGCAGGCATACGGTGCCTGGACGCTTAACGGTCTCGATATGCTGATTTTTCAAGGCATTGCAGCGCTGGAAATCTGGCTGAATCGATCGATTGATGCTCAACCGTTTCTGCCGGAATTACGACGGCATCTGATTGCGCTACTCGGGGATGCATCCGTACAAAAGGATTAAGCGATGGTTGTGCATCTGATCATACGCTTCATTTTCTGCTCATCCAGCCCGGGAACACAAATATGAATTTCTGCGATCGCCGAAATATTTTTTTAATGGGTTTCATGGGAACCGGCAAAACAACCGTCGGTCGTCATCTTGCGGCGAAGCTCAATCGGAAATTTGTCGATACCGATGATTTGATCGTCGAAAAAGCGCATTTGCCGATTGCGGATATTTTCGCCCGATTTGGCGAAGCCTATTTTCGTGGGATCGAACGCGACGTGATTCGACAGGCGGTTGAAATGACGCCGGCGGTCATCGCATTGGGCGGGGGAGCAGTTTGCGATCCTGAAAATTGGCAGGCAATAAGAGCGTCGGGCATCACCGTGACGTTGAACTGCCAACCAGCGATTATTGTTGAACGACTGCAAAAAGACCAGAGCCGTCCGCTGCTGAATTCGGCAACTGACGATAAGTTGATTCAAATCGAAAGACTGCTGCGGCAGCGATTGCCATTTTACAAGCGGGCAGATTATTTTCTGGAAATTGAAGGAAACGAGCCGGGCGAACAGATCGCCGGACGAATTATCCGATTAATTCATGGAGAACAATGAAACGCATTACAGTGGATCTGGGTGCGAGAAGTTATCCGATTTATATTGCAGCCGGTTGCCTGAATCAAATCGGTGACATTGTATCATCGCATCAATTGGAACGAAAAATAGCCCTGATCACAGATGAAAACGTAGGTCCGTTGTACTCAGATGCTGTTGAAGCAGCATTGAAAGCGAGTGGTTTCCAGGTATCCGTGTATGTATTGCCAGCCGGTGAAGCCAGCAAAAGCCTCGAAACTGCTGATAAGTTGTACGAATATCTGATCCGAGATAGGTTCGATCGAAAATCAACCATCATCAGCCTCGGCGGGGGCGTCATCGGTGATGTGGGAGGTTTCATTGCGGCGACATTCATGCGCGGTATTCGCTTTGTTCAGATTCCCACCACGCTCCTGGCTCAAACCGACAGCAGCGTTGGCGGCAAAGTGGGCATCAATCATCGGTTTGGAAAAAATTTGATTGGCGCGTTTTACCAACCGTGTTTCGTGCTCATCGATCCCCAGGTTTTGGAAACGCTGCCACTCCGCGAACGACGAGCTGGTATGGCGGAGGTTGTAAAATACGGATTGATCGCGGATGAGACGTTTTTCGATTTTTTGGCGGGGCATCTGGAAGATGTGATCCAACTGGCGCCTTCAGGAGATGTCGAGGGTGTTATTGAAACTTGCTGTTCTATTAAAGCCCGAGTTGTGCAGCAAGATGAGCGAGAAGGCGGATTGCGTCAAATCCTCAATTTTGGTCACACCGCGGGACATGCCTTGGAAGCCCTTACCAATTTTGAATTTTATAGGCATGGCGAAGCCGTGGCAATGGGCATGCGATGTATGACCTGGCTTTCCTGGCAATCGGATTTCATATCAGAAGCTGATTTTTCCCGAATCGACGCCCTCTTACAGCGTTTTCCGCAACCGTCGCCTCAACCTGTTTTCGAATCCAATGAAATCCTGGAGAAAATATATTCAGATAAAAAGGTTTTTGATGGGAAACTTAACGTTGTCTTGTTGAGCAAAATTGGCGAAGCGCTGGTGAAAAAAAATCTTGATCCAAAGGCGATGCTTGCAGCGCTTGAATGGATGAATCGATCAAGCGATGAAATTAAGCAATATTATAGATGAAGGCGATATTATGAATATTCTGATCATTCACGGTCCGAATCTAAATATGTTGGGTATTCGAGAGCCGGAAATTTATGGGACGCTAACCCTGGATGACATCAATCACGACATACTTGAGTATACTAAGGAAAAAGGATTTCAGGTGAAATTTTTCCAGTCAAACCATGAAGGCGCGATTATTGATTTTATTCACGAAAATTACCACTGGGCACATGGAATTGTAATTAATCCAGGCGCCCTGACACATTACAGCTATGCATTACGAGATGCAATTAGCTCGGTTGGCGTACCAACGGTTGAAGTGCATTTGTCTGATATTCAAACCCGCGAAAGCTTTCGTAAAATTTCTGTAATCGCGCCTGCCTGTATCCGACAGATTTCCGGTTTGGGGAAGGAGAGCTATTTGCGAGGGGTAGACGCGCTGTCCGAACGTTGGTAGTAGTATCAATTTCCACGAATCAGGTTTTTTTTTTCACTGGATGAATTTAACTCATTTAATTCACTGCCGTTGATCTTCCCAATGAAACCGCAGCCCAGTCGCCACGTATATAAAGCCACCAATTTATATAACTCGAGGATGTAACCTTGTTTTAAGCTATGATTGAAACTAACTTGATTGGATGAAAACCGTAGAAAATAAAGTGACATTCGATATTCCCAGTTCAACGGATCAGATTGCGAAAGTGATTCACAGCCTCGAGGATTTTTTAGCGTCACAGGATTGCTGTAGCGAAGCGGTGTGCGAAGTGACGTTGGCGGTGTCTGAAGCAGTGACAAACGCTATTGTACATGGCAATAAAAAAAATGCTCGAAGGCATGTATTTTTAACTTTCAGCATAATCGGATCAAAACTGCGCATTTTGATAGAAGATCAGGGAACTGGATTCGATGAAAAACAAATTCCGAATCCGATGGCATTACAAAATCGGATGAAACCTTCGGGGCGCGGCATTTATTTGATGCAAGCGCTTATGGATAAAGTCGTATTCAAGCGAAAGGGCAAGGGAATGCAGGTCGAGATGATCAAACAGATCTAAGCCATTTCTTGAATATAAAAATGAGCCCGGGCTGCTTAACCATTTTGCAGCCGGGCTTTTTTATTTCAAATCGAGCGGCTTATGTATTCAATTTCCTGATACTGATTGAAAACCTGAGAATTCCGCCAGGTATCCGCTTTTGAGCTTTTTCTTGAAATACAAAAATTTACTTGCTTTTTTAATTAAATCAATTAATTTTAATGTATATCACAAAGAAGACATTTTTAGAAAAAAGCACATTGCACAGTCGGAAACAGGAGTATCCATCGCTTCCAATTCAAGGATTCAAAAAATGAATTTTTGCGTTACGGCAAATGCAATCATATTCTGAGATAACAGAGGGATCGAGGAGAAACGTGATGGCTATTAAAGACAAAATAGCAGCAGTCAGTGGCGTTGTTGCCATTCTTTCGGTTGTATTCAATATTTACCAAGGTATCACCATTGATAGAAATGAAGCAGAACTTCAAAAATTGAGTAGCAGCGAAGAGTCGTTTCAGTTTGTGATGACTCAAGTTGACAGGCATCTGCAAAAGCGAGATCAAAAGTTCCGGGAGTTAACACCCCTGATTGAATCGGCGCGGTTGGAGGATGTGCAGCGCATCAAGGATGGCATCAGCGAGGTTGCAGGGAGCCGCGAAACACTGATTCGATTATTGCAGCAGAACAAATATTCGTTTCTGACCGAATCATTCCTTGCCAATGTCGGCACACCCGAATTGAAGCAAATGCTGATCCCCGTGATCAAGAAACAATTGGAGGAAGTCCTTAATACGAAGGAAATAAGTGTCGTTCAGGAATTTGTTGATTTTGTGGGCAAAATTGATGAGAACTGGATTTTGCTTGGCTCAAGAAGCTCCTTTTTTCTGCGCAGCCATCCGGTCACTGGCAATGACGTGGAAAACATGATCGCCGGATTCGAGCAGGGAACGCTATGCCGTTTGTTGGGGTACACGCGTGAAAAATCATGGCTTTACGTGAGTGCAAAAGCGCGAAATGGTGAGTGGATTCAGGGCTGGGTTTGGAAACCATTGATCGTGATGCCTGCCGAGGGACCGTTCAGTTGAAGTGAGCTAAAGTGACAATAGTGTGCTAAGGTGATTTAAGTGGTTGTCGTGTATTGAGTTGACTTATTGCCTGGTTGGGTATACGAACACATTAGGATTATCCTTTGTTCGTGACTTCCGCAACGATAGATTCACCGAAAAGCCTTTGGGCGTTCAATCCCAAAATCAGCCGTTTGTCCTCGTCAGAAATGCGACTGAAGAGCACCTGCCCTATTTGCTGGTTCATATTGATGAAGGGCGCATCCGACCCATAGATCACGCGTTCGGCACCCACCATTTTGACAAAATATTCAACCAGGTTGTATTTTATCGGCGAACCTGCCAATTCAAGGAACGTGTTTTGATTTTTCTTCGCAATTTCAACATACGCTTCAGGATCCACCAGCCCCGCATGTGCCAGCAAAAAGTTGACGTTCCGAAATTTTTTTGCTGCCTTTGAGATTGCCTCCAAATCGTTTTTGCCCCAGGTATGGAGCAAAATGCAGCCTTGTTTTGAATTCGCATATTCATACACGCGATTATATTCATGGTGGTCGTAAGGCAGCGCCGGACCCATGCGATGAAATTTAAAATGACAGAATTTTTCTTTCTCCGCCATGTCCAATATCGCCCCGATTTCTTCAGGATATGTTGCGCTAACATTGATATAGGGCAGGAAGCGATCAGGATATTTTCTGTGCGCCGAGATTGTTTGTTCATTTGCCAGCACCACATCCACATTAACAGCCATACCGGAAGCGATCATCATCCTTACGCCCAGCCTGTCGGCAAGGACAAGCAAATCGTCGGCGGTGGGTGCAGGCATGTAGAAATTGAAATATGGTCCCACGTGAATGTGAGCATCGATGATAAGTTCGTTTTCGAGCCTTCTGCCATGCCATGCGGCGGCTTTGAAAATGGATTCTTCAAACATAGTTATCTCCGGTTTTGATACATTTCGCCTAAAGGAACAGAAGCTCTTTCAGGTTTTCTGAAGCGATCATTCCTTTAACGTGGTTTTCCAGATTCGCATACGTCAACGCGGTGATCGCACCACCCGGCATAAAGATTGGATAGCGTGTGCCAAAAACCAGCCGTTTGGGACCGTAATTTTTTACAACCCATTCGAAGCCATCGCTGATGGTTAACCATGAGGTATCAACGTATAAATTTTGCGTTTTTTCCCACAGAGGAGCGAGATAGCGCAGGGAACGGTACGATGCGGATGTCAAAATGACCGATAGTTCAGGATATTCAGCGCAAAGTTGGTTGATCTCATCCCAGCTTATTTGCGATATATCGATGAGGAGCGGGATTGCCTTCGCTGAAAGCATATCCAGCAAAGAGCCACACGTCCAATCCGCAATTGAAAAACTGTGCAGTTTGGGGTAAAGCGCTGCCGCCCGAATATTTTTTTCTCCTATATTTTCGGCTAAAATTTCCGGACTCTCCATCTCGCCTGTCGCCGGAGGAAGCAGCACCCAGACTGGGTATAAATGCGGTTCATCCCGGCATTCATCAAGTACGGTTTGATTTCCGAGCAGCGGATCATTGTCTTTGCTCCGCGCATGAATGACCAGACAATCGGAAATGCCGAAGTAAGCCATATCCTCGAGCAGCTCGCGCTTCGTATACGGATCCGTTGCCACATGATCGATATGCCTGCCCAATAGGCAGTTGCAATCAAAAAATGTTAGCTCCATTCTTGAATCCTTTGCTTGATTATCTCCGAATTAGAGGTTTTCATAGTGCGTTTTATTTGTACACACATCCGGCTCAAACTAATTCCCTATCCGAATAAAACCGCTGCATCGGCAATTAGTTCCGCCGATTGTAATAGTTCTGCACCCCTTTGAATATATCTTAAAAGATGATTTACGATTAAGGTGGTGGGATAAAAGAAGCTACCCAATCAAATGCATTAAGTGGCTATTAATCAAAATTAATATTAAGCAAAATGTCCAGGTTGTTTTATCCCACTTCCTAAGCAGAGGCACTCTCATCGCCTGACGCTCTTTGAATCATTCATAAAAATTCAGGCTTAAAACTGAATTCAATTTGCATCATTCGGCTAATCATCTGTTTTTTTTGTTAGATACAAA
>JAFGMA010000419.1 GCA_016927835.1 Candidatus Zhuqueibacterota bacterium
AATTGTCATTGCGAGGCGTTTTTTGCCGAAGCAATCCCCTAATAAAACGGCTGAGATTGCTTCGTCGCAAAAAACGCTCCTCGCAATCACAGCTCAAAGGTAGTTCTCGGACAGACACTAGTTAATCGGGAATCCATTTGAAAAGAGGATTGATGCATGCCAGCAGGGCAGGAATTCACTATTCAATGGGATTGGGTGATGCCCGATAAAAACATTCGGGCTTGGTGAAAGCGCATAAACCGTTCTGGCTTCTCAACCAATTTTTACAAAACGTATCCTTTTCGAACAGGCTCTAGTTGATGGTAAAGCTAGCCCCTTCGGATTTTTCATCGTAATCGATCGTCATCCCCTCGATAAGCTGGATAATGTCTGGCGCTACAAGCAGAATCTTCTTTCCATCCTCGGCGGTAACAACATGATCCCCCTGTCGTTCTCGATCGAAAGCAAATCTCAATCCATTTGGTGTATTTTCAGAGGTTATGAGCCTGATTGCTTTTTCAGGACTGCGGGACTTGGTCTGAATTGTTTCCCGGAGTTTTATCTTCGCATTCGGGGTCACCGTTAGAGAATGCACCTTGCTAATATCAGAAGCCCTGGGTCCTTTATCAGTTTGTTCTTCATTAAACTCAACGGTATTGCCCTCTTGCAGGGTTGTGAAAGTTGTCCCTATCAAATCAGATTTATGGAAAAAAACCTGGCTTCCGCTATCTGAATGAATAAAGCCAAATCCCTTATCGCGGAATATCTTGTCAATTTTTCCCTTCAATCCATCACCTCCATTTTCAAAGAAGCCTCGTTCACCGGTGTCAGTTTACCAACCTGTTGCTGGCGATAAAAGAAAATTTCTCATTGAAATCCCGTTTTGATTCCTTATAGAGGGCACAGGAGCGCAATCTGCGGCGTTTCCCATTGGGCGCATCAATACCGTAAGAACAAACAAAACGTGCAATTTTCCTGGCAGGCTTGATTAGAAGAAACGGCGTCTGCCGCCACCCTGGCGACCACCACCACCGCCGCTGCCACCACCGCGACGATTATCTTTGCGCGGACGAGCTTCGTTCAGAACGATCTTTTTGCCCATCAAGTCATGGCCGTTCAGGCTCTCCATTGCGGCAAGTGCCTCTGCTTTGGCAGGCATTTCAACGAAACCGAAACCTCTTGACTCTCCCGTGAATTTATCTTTTATCACAACGACTGATGCAATTTGTCCGTGAGCTTCAAAAAGTTCCCGCACATCATCTTCGGTAGCCTGAGTTGCCAGATTTCCTACGTAAATATTCATTTTATGCTCCTGAATAAAACTTAAATGGTTGTGCCTGAATTCTGCCTCTTCCCATTAAGCAATTGAGACAAAATCGCGGCATTTGATTAAGGTTACACTTTAAGATAACTAAGGATTTAATTTTGTTAATTTTTCACAGGAAAGACCGTTGGGTTTATTATAAGAAATGGCTATTACCTCTTATCTGAGGATGAACAGGCTAGACAAAAACGCGAGTCGTTCTCATCTCATTTAAAGGAGCTTAGCAGATTTCTTATTGACTGCCAATTCTTTTTTATTTGTGAATCATCAATATAAGTAATAAATGTGATAATTGCAACTCTTTTTTCGCTTAATTCGCTGTACCGGCTGCTACGAAGATGATCGCTAATCCTTGTTTTGCGGTTCTAATACCGGAGTTTAGGAACCTGCAACCGACGTGTTACGTCAATTTAATATACCGCACTTTGTCTGGGCATCCGCCTGAAAATTTTGTGCCCCTTAGCCGCCACGCTGATTTCTTTTGGATGAAAAACTACTTGGCAAAGAAAAATTAACGATTTTGATCGGCTAAGAAATGCTGCGTGGTTGCCGTAAAATCATAAAGCCACAATTCGTTAAAAAAATCGTAAACCAAAACTCCTGGCTCTGTTTGCATATTGCTCGAAACGGCAGCCTGTGCGCTGCAGAGGCAACCTCATTAAAGAAATAGCCGGTACATGCTCACAGGCTGCCTTGGTCTAAGTTTTAAAAAAAACAGCGAACCTATCCCAGGACTTCCGGATTGACTTAGCCGGGATGAGCTTCAGCAGCGAACTTTCAATCGATTCGGAATGATTTCACATTCGATTCGATGCCCTTCGGTGCATAATAATTCGCCATCGAAATGAGCGATGAGATTCTCCTCCGAGGTGATGGTGACTTTTTTTGCGCGCGCCATGGTGATAATTCGATGATCGACATGCGTGCCTTTCATGAATTTCGGAATAAGACCGAATAGCGTGCGTTTGTCCGTCGCGCCATTTGCCATACACAGATCGAGCCACCCGTCATCGATTTTCGCTTCTGGCGCCATATAAAAGGCACCGCCCTCACGAGCGCCATTCACAATCGATATCTGCATCGATGGTTGCGTAAGTTTCTGGTCATCATATTCAATCGTCGCTACCGGCGCTTTCGATGCCAGGAAAACCGACTTGAGAACCACAGGCAAATATAATGCAATGCCCCTCAAATGTTTGAATTTCGTGGCTTCCATCGTTACGATACCATCGAATCCGACACCGAGCTGGTTATCAAAATAGCGCGGCTTTTGACCGGGCATGCTTAATTGACCGATATCAACCAGGCGTTCCGTGCCGTGTGCAACACGTTGGCATGCGCCTTTTAAATCCGGAGGAATGCCGACGTTGCTCATAAAATCACTTCCCGTCCCGGTGGGAATAAATCCCATGACCGCTTCCTTGCCGTTTTCCGAAGCGATCATTAAGCCGTTGACAACTTCATTCGTTGTCCCGTCACCCCCGGCAGCGACAATTAATTCGTACCCTTCCATCACCGCTTGTTCTGCAAGTTCTGCGGCGTGCCATCGATACTCGGTCTGCACGAGTTCAAATTCAACGCCTTCGTCCTTTAAAAGCTGGCGTATTCGCGGTTCAGACTTCCGGCTGAATCCCCTGCCCGCAACCGGATTCAGAATAATTTTAACTGGTTTCATACTATCCCCATGCGTTGAGTGAAGCGATTAATGCCCTCCTGCGTGAAATAATTTATTTGTTTAAGCTCCGATGTTTCGTCACTTTCCAAACACTTCGAAACAAGGTTTCGATTTTATCACTATCTGTGATGAGTTGAATATTACGTGGATTATAATGACAAATCTGCGCCAGTGCCCAAAGCGCATATTCAGGCGCCGCTATTCGATATAGTTGTTCCGATTCGATATTAGACGAATCCGGTGCCGGCGAAAACATCCACCACTGGTCTGCGGATGCTGCTGACAGCTCGAGAAGCTCGCTTCCGGTTACCTCGAAAAGAATCAATCGATAGATGCGAGCAGCCAGGTCTGACCAACTGACGGTCGTTGAATCATAAGAAATTGGTTCATCCGACCGTGCGCGCTCGGTCATGGCAAATGAAGCCGCTCCGGCACGCCGAAACACCTCGGCGCTCATCTCCGATTCTTCCCGCCTGGTTTTCGGGTGATGCCGAATCGTCTGCCTGCTGCCAGCTTCGACGTGCCAGTCGTGGGTGAACCAACATTGGCGGACGATTTGGTTGGTGAATGTGGTATCTATTTTTTCAACAATCAGATCAGGTATAAAAGGATCGATTTCACTCATTTCCCATTGAAGCAATCGTCCCCGTCGCGATGAATAATATTCTGGTAGATATGAGGCATAAATAAAAGCCAACTGGCTCGGATGCTCCGGATTGGGAAAAACAAATCCATAACCGCAACCATTGAGATCGATTTCTTCATCATTAAATATACAGAGTTTTCCGTTATGCTGCGCAACAGGCAGCAGCGCCATCAAACGTTTTGTGATCGTATTCTGCTCGGGACCGCCGATGAGAAACAGGTTCGTCTCATCCAACGGCATCTCGCTGGCATCCGTATCTGAAAAGGTCGGAATGGTTCCGAATTCCATGGGCATTTCGCCGGGCATGAGCCAGCGCGAAACTTCAGTTGCCAGCTCGCGCATCGATCTCAGCAGGCTGCTATCGGCTGAGTGGGTTCCGTAGATAATGGTGAGCGGTTCACCGCGATAAAGATTCATAATCGAGCCTTGCACATAAGGTCGACGGTCAGCCGTCGGTACAGCCGCATGCTCGCGAATAAGCGGCTTCACATCCTCAATCAAAATATCATAGCTGCCCTCGGCGCATTTAGATTGGGCGATCCGGGAGCCGTTTATCAGCCAAATCAAATCGGTTCCGCTGCTCAAGTGCCTGGCAGGAGGCTGCAAGCGGGCTTTTTTGATATTTCGCAACTGCACATTTATGATATTATTCGGAAAAATTCTGGCTTCAAGTGTGGCAATTTTGTGCGGATCATCCCATTTTTCAATGGCGCCCCAGTACATCCTGGCATATCGCGGATGCGATGCATGGATCCGAATACATGAGGGCTCTGCCGAACGCACGTGCGCTGCCAATTTTAACAGGCTTTTGTCCGCACTCGTATTATAGGAAACCGCATGACCGATGCCGGGATATTCGGTATACGCCACAGGCGATCCCTGCTGCTGCATGAGTTCGACGCCCAGCCGCGTGTAGCCGATTGCTACCGTCCAATCGATATCACCGTGATTGACATAGAGTGGTAGATTCAAAAAATTCGGCAATGCCCGGAAATCAGGTCCGCCGCAATCGACCATGGCGGCTGCGAAGATATCCGGATATTGGGCTGCGAGACGCCACGTCCCCATGCCGCCCATGCTGCCGCCGCGGAGATACACGCGATCCCGGTCGATGGGATAATGCGAAATTATCCATTGAATAACCTGAAGCACGTCATCTTCAGCTAAACCGCGATAGCCGGAGAAACGCCCCCTGCCCATTACGGAAACGGCGATTGTTTTCCGCTTGAACGGCGAATCCCCTTGCAGGATATGTGACCACCACTCCCCGGTTCGCTCGTGCGTTCTGTCGGCGCCGTGCAGTTCAACGAGCAGGGCGTACGAGCTATCCGGCGAATAATTTTCCGGGATCACCAGCATGAATGGTTGCGCGCTGCCATCGACGCGGGACAGATAGACGGCTTCGAATGTACCGGTTTTTCCGGTGTAAGGCGTTTCGCCCTGTTCAGCATACGCCACAGCACGCTCAAATGATGCGATTCTTTGAGGTATTTCCAACCGTTCCCTGAGCCAATCTTGAACCGCAAGCCGCGCAGAATATTTTTCGAGCCTTTGCGCATAATATAACGCCAAAGCGTACGCATCCCGCTGCGCGCCGCTTAAAGCAAATGGCTGCTTGATCTTCTGACACAGGTGTTGAAATCGCTGCATCACACTGGCAACAGCTTCAAGGCTGCTGGCATCCAGCAGTTTTTGATGCTCGGTGGCGCCATAGATTTCCACGAAAGCGCCCCACTTGCCACCGGCTTGATCGATTTTCAGCAGCAGCGGTGTGCGCCCCGGTTTGAGATGCACAGCGGCAGCATTTTGCGAAGGTTCAGCCAGCCGATCTTCGGGATGCGCGATGATCAGCCTGCCACCCGCCCAGACCTTACCAGCATCGTTCGTACCCACATGCAGATGGACCGTTTGCGTTACGTCGCTCTGCAATTCAGCATAAATATATGCGCAAACTTCGCTCTGCCAGCCATATAGTTCATTGAGATCGAGGTAAGGTGTTTGCCAACGATGAAGCGTGAATCGAGCCGTTTTTCCGTCGGCTGTTTTGATAGCAGTTCCGCTGCGTGGGCGGGCATTGATTTCGCCACCAATAGAACGTAGATAATCCGTCGTGTATCCCACGCGCAGATGCCCATCCTGACTCGGATACGTCAGATCAGGACTGGGGAACATGCCTGCAACAAGCCATGAGGTGATGGCAACCGGTGCGCCGTCATGCGGTATTTTTGCAACATACGTATCTTTTGCTTTGCACTCCTCGGTTGACAACCAGAGCAGGAGCAGCAAGATTACGAGCAAAAACCAACGGCTCTGGATCGCTGTTTTCATCAATTTGCCTCCGGTTAATTTAATCCTGTATACAGGTTTTCGTTTGCACTTAGTCCCGGAAATTCTCCCTCGATTGTGTTTGACAAGCACCATCCTTCGATTGCGAATCAAGATCAGCATCGCACGACCATCTAATTTTCCAAAATCAAACTTTGACCCTCGGCTGATTTTAGCCAGGCAATCGTTTGATCGATGCCGGTTTGAAAATCAATTTTCGAGCGAAAACCGAAATCTCGCCGGGCTCGTTCGATGGCATAGCTCTGATCAAAACTGGAGAAAAAGACCGCGTGGCGCGTAAGCAGGGGTCGCTTCTTAATTCGGAAAAGTTTGAATCCACCTTCGAACAAGTAAGCCAGGGCAATTGCAGCGCTGTAAGGCAAATTCGTCCGCGTTCGCGGAACGCCTAACCCATCGGCTAATGCCCACACGTAATCGCGCCAGGTTTCAATGGTCTCATCTCGCAAGTTATACGCTCTGCCGACAGTATGAGGTGACGAAGCGGCTGCGATGATTCCGTCCACAGCGTTGGCGATAAAGAGCAATCCGGCGGGAGTCGCGCCTTTGGCGATCAACACCATTTTGCTATCGAGCAGCAAACGAGCGATCTCGACAACGAAATCCTTGCTGCGCGGACCGTAAATTGTCACCGGGCGAATGATGGTAACCGGCAAACCGGTATTTTGATCAAATTGCCAGACGATCTTTTCTCCGAGATACTTGCTGCGATTATAGGGCAATCCGATATCGCGGATGGGATGCGTTTCGTCGCAGGCGCGCTTCGGGTAGCCATAAACATCGGAAGTGCTGATGTGTACAAATCGTTGGATCGTCCCGGATGCCGCGGCGATTTCACATAAATTTTGTACACCCAACACATTTGCGTTGTAGAATTCTTCCCACGTCGCCCAGTCTTTGGAAGCACCGGCACAGTGATAAACCACCTGAACGCCATCCAGCGCGGTTTCAAGGCGGCTTTTCGTTTCAAGAGTGCCGTAAACGATAACAATATCCAGATTTTCAAGATGCTTTAAATTGCTCGTTTCTCGTGCGAGAATTCTGACAGTTTCGCCACGCTGAACCAGTTCCTGCGTCAGGGCGCCTCCGAGGAATCCGCTTGCGCCGGTTACAAGTACTGCCATACGGATCATTTCCCATTTTGTCTGCTTTTCAAATTAATCTTTTGAGGCGATAAAACCAGCTTTCGTGATCAGATTGCGTTTGCCCGACGTTCTGCCGGGATATGAATTGAAATAAATTCGCTAAACGCACAGACTCCTGTTCGAGAATCCGCTTCCATGCGTTTTTTTGCAGCATCAGCCAAAGCAAGCTTTGGCACTCCTTTTTCGTTGAGAATCCATTGAGGCTGCTTCAGCATAATACAGTAATTTTACAAAAATGTCAAGACATTTTGTAATAGTGACTTCGTCGTGTGCCCGATTTCTGAAATGCTTCAACCTGAAGCTGGCAACCATCTCTTTTACCTCAGCGTTATATTCTCGTGATATTTAGCTGCAGGTTCAAAAAAAGCTTGTCAAATGGGAGAAAATTGTTATATTGCAAGCATGTTCCCAATTTGAATAATCGCAAAATGATAATGAAAGGAATCAGGTAATGAAATGCAAAGCGGGATGTATCGGATGGGCGCTAATCGCTGTTTCTTTCGGATGTTTCATCAAATGCGGTTCTCTTGAAAAAGAAATAATGATTAAACGCGCGGTCATCGTCGCGGAATATCGGCTTGGTAAAAGCGAACTGAACGCCATTAAGCTGTTTCAATCTGAAATCGAAAACCGCACCGGTTTGAATTTCGAGTTGTCCTCAATCATGCCTGAAGAAACGGTTCCCGTTATCTATATTGCACAGACAAAAGATATTCTCAAAGACAGTTCCGGGCATTTTTCAAAGCTCTTATTGCGAGATGCCACCGAGAAACCGGAAGGTTATCAACTCTGGATCGATGAAGAAAGCCGGGCTGCAACCACAATCCACGCGATAGGCAACGATGACCGGGGAGTGGTTTATGCCCTGGGTGGCTTGTTGCGCGCCTTCAATTATGAGAACAGCGGGCTGCGGATCGATAGAAACCTGCGCGTCATTACGGCGCCTGCCTACCCGATTCGCGGCGTGCAACTGGCATATCGGTCGCTGCCCAATACGTATGATAAATGGGATATTTCGCAATTCGAGCAATACATCAAAGAGTTGATCGTATTCGGCGCCAATTCCATCGAAATTCATCCCGGCTTCCCGGACGATCCCGACAGGAATGCATTCATGCAAACGGAGACGGATGAAATGATGCGCCAGCTTTCAGCGCTGCTCAACGACTACGGGCTGGATGTCTGGATGTGGTATGCTGCGCTGGATGGCGATTATTCAGATCCCCGCGTCGTGAAAAATGCACTGAAGGAACGCCAATGGATTTTCGAAAATTGTGAGCGCCTGGATCACCTGTTTGTGCCCGGCGGCGATCCCGGGGATACGCATCCGAGGCTATTGATGCCTTTCCTTGAAAAAGTTGCAGGCGTTTTAAGACAGGTGCATCCCGGGGCAGGATTATGGGTATCGCCACAGGGATTCGATCAGGAACGACTGCACTATCTGTATCAATACATGCAAAAAGAGCAGCCTGATTGGTTGACGGGCGTGGTTTACGGTCCCTGGGTGCACACGTCTCTGCCAGAACTCAGGGCGGCGATTCCACCCAAATATCTCATTCGGCGATACCCGGATATTACGCATTGCGTTCGCTGTCAATTTCCGGTACCAAATTGGGATCAGGCGTTTGCGTGCACATTGGGTCGCGAGCCCATCAATCCGCAGCCAATCCATCAATTGAAGATTCACAACACGCTGGATGAATATGCCTCGGGCAGCATCGCCTATTCTGAGGGCGTGCACGATGATGTTAACAAATTTATCTGGCTGGCGCTTGATTGGGATCCCGGTGAGAATATCGGCACTATCCTCGAGCAATATGCCCGCTATTTCATGCCCGGTGCAAACAGCGACTCGGTGGCGCAGGGATTGCTGAATTTGGAAGAGAATTGGCATGGACCATTGCTCAAAAACGGAAATATCGCATACACATCGCGCCAATGGAACAACCTGGCTCAGGCAGCGTCCCCTGGATTGATTGATAATTGGCGCTTTCAACTGTGCCTGTTTCGCGCATTTTACGATGATTATATCCGGCTTCGCCTGCAAGATGAGGCGATGATTGAAAATAAATTTTATGAAACGTATCGCGCGAAAGATCTGAGCAATATCGCGGCAATTTTACAAAGCGTGCCGGCTGCATTCGATGTACGCGCTGAATCAAACGTTGGTGAATACAAAACGAAAATTCTGAAATTAGGTGAACAGCTTTTCCGGAATATCGGCATGCAGATGAGTGTCGAAAACTATGGGGCGAAAGGCGCCGAACGCGGAGCGGTCCTGGATTTTTTGGATACGCCGCTCAATAATCGCGAATGGATCGAAGCCGAGATCGATCGCCTTAAAACGCAGGATGAAACCACCCAACGCGTCGGATTCAATCGAATCTTGAATTGGGAAGACGCAGGTTCCGGCGGATTTTACGATAACCTGGGAAATCCCGAACAGCAGCCGCATCTTTTGCCCGGCGTCGGAGTCGAAGCGGATCCGGGATTCGTCAAATCATCGCATGTTGAATTTTCCTGGCAGGCAAAGGGACGTCTTTCATGGCAATGCCAGGCGCAAACCCTCTACACCACGCCGCTGCAAATGCGCTATGAGAATCTGGATCCGCAGGCAACGTACCGTTTGCGCGTGACATACACCGGGCGCTTCCGGGCAAAGATGACTTTAATCGCCGATGACCAATTCACCATTCACGACGCACTGGCTGGACCAGTGCCGCCGCAGCCGTTCGAATTCAACATTCCGCGCGAGGCAACGCAGGATGGGGTACTGGAATTGACATGGCATCGCGTTGAAGGCAGGGGGTGTCAGGTGGCGGAGGTGTGGTTGGTGCGGGATGAGAGATAGCAGGTTATGCTACCGGCTGCTTATTTCTGGCAAAGAGAAACTATTAAACAACAATTTCAGTTCCTGAAAATCGAAACCAGCGCAATGATTAAAAGCAGCAACCGAGCCAGCAGGCGCAAATATTTTATATCGATGCTCCACCCAACTTTTAAACCCAGCCAGCCGCCGAGGAGAATGATCGGGAAAAATACCAGGCATCTGGCGGCGTTCAACAGCACAGAGCTGCCAAAGATACCGGTCATCGAAGCAATTTGAAACGGGACGAATGTGATGGAGAAAGCGAGTGCGGTCACGCGAAATTTTTCATTGTGCCATTTATGGGCGAGAATCCAGAGGACGATGGGCGGTCCGCCAATATTCGCCATGCCATTCAAAATGCCGGCGAAAAACGCCGCCACAAATCCCCATGCGCGATGCACCTTTTCGCGCGGTTCGATTTTGCTGAACCACTGAACCAGCAGGACCACCAGAATCGTTCCCCCGATGATCTGCCTGACCTGGGACTGCGCCATCGAGGACAGCGACGCCATCAGGAACAGCCCCAGCGGAAGCGCGCACAGCCCGACACCGATCATCGGCAGCAGTTCCTTCCAGTTCACAGCCCGCCGCAGATGGGTAACCGCCATTACCCGGTGCATGCCCGAACCGATGATGGTGAACGTGGCTGCCTGAACCAGTGAAAATCCCTGCATTAGCAGCAGCGGCAGCGCAAGCAATCCAAAACCGAATCCAGCCGTGCTTTGAAGCAGACCTGAAAAAAATAGTGTCAGTCCGACCGGTAGCCACTGTTCCGGATTCATGATTATCAATTCAATCCAAAAGAAGGTTGATCTATTTCAGATACGCTGTTTCGACTTTTTTAATGGCGGAGAGAATATCATCCACTTCCTGCTGACCGAAATTCTCGTGGATCGGGATCATGAAATGCGTCTCCGCAGCTTCGATGGCGTTTTCCGCCCGGTAGACCGGCGTCCGGGGACCGTGATAATCCGAGCAGTTCCAGGGAAAGCCGCTTTTGCCAAAGGTGGCTTTGTTTTTAAACCATGGCGCTTCAGCGGGAATATGGCGATAAGAAGGTGCAGCCGGGATGCCTTCGGCTGATAACGCTTTGCAAAACGTTTCTTTATCAGTTTTGATTCGATCGAGTTCGAGTTTGATTCGCAGAAACCAGTAAACCGGCTCCGTATCAGGAACCTGCCAGCCCACGGATACCGCTTTGCGACTCGCTAATCCCGCTTTGACAGCATTGCCGATGAAGCGGCGCTTCGCGATTATTTTAGGCAATTTTTTCAACTGGCTGCTGCCGATGGCTGCGGAGAGATCGTTCAAATTGCAATTCAAGCCGGCGATGACATTGCCCGGGGCATCGAGGTTGAATGGTTTGCCGCGATCGGCGAATCGTCGTGCCTGCCAGTGGAGGCTTTCATTTTGCGTGTAAACGACTCCCCCCTGACCGCCGGTGCAATGATGTTTTCCGAACATCGTAGAAAAAGCGGAAAAATCACCGAACGTGCCCAACAATTTGCCCTTGTAGGTTGCGCCGTGCGCCTGGGCGCAATCTTCAATTACAAAAAGATGGCGCTTCTTTGCCAGCGCCATAATCGGATCCATGTCCGCTGGCTCGCCTGCGATGTGTGCGATGATGATTGCGCGCGTGCGTTCGGTTAGCAATGGAGCGATCTGTTCGTCAGAGGTATTGAAGGAGCGCGGATCCGCATCCGCCATAACCGGAACACAGCCGGCAAAAATAACCGGCATAACGCCCCCTGGATCAGTGATCGGAGGGATAATAACTTCCGAAAACGCATCCAGTTGCAATCCACCCAGCGCACAAAAAACCGCATTGGTTCCCGAATTCACAGCATCGGCGAATCCGCCCCCCATAAAATCCACGAAATCCTTTTCGTATTGCTGCTCGTATGTTCCGCCATAGCCAAATGCATTGCCGGTTTGAATGGCTTCATCAAACATTTTCATTACAGCCGCTTTTTCTTCTTCGCCGATGAGCGCCCTGGGCGGCATCGGTTGCGTGCGAACAGGTGTTCCCCCTTCAATCGCAAGTTTTATCGGTGCTGACATTCAAAATTTCCTTTCACTGTTTTGATAATTTCAGTCAATTGAGCCAGGTGAGCAGGAATTCAAATAAAAGCCATTAATCAAGCCAATGCTCCCAGAATTTTTTTCGCCCGGCAGCACTCACGTTTGCGCGCACAGCCTCAAGGGAAGCGCCGTGATTCAGCATTCGCTCCGCTTCACGGGCGGCGTCGATGAAGGCATGCACTTTTTGGGCGGTCCGGTCATTGCACATCGTTGCCCCGACATACGTGAACACCCGGCATGCGCCGTCTGCAACTGCCTGGAACACGAAATCCTGGACATCCTGGCAGGTCATGTTATGATAATGGAAACTCCCCAGCCGCCAGCCAAAAGGCACCCGACACCTATCGCGAATAATGGCGGGATTGATTTTTGGTGAAATCGAGGGATCAAAATATACCAGACCGATATCCTCCAGAAACGGCAGGTGATCGGGGCGCAAGTCCTCAATATGTGCGCTCCGGATTCCGGTGGTTTTGCCCTCATAATATTGATGGATGTATGGCAGCACAAATTCGTGCCACATTCCCGGGCTGAACATGCTGGAAAGATCGTCACACATTCCGCTTCCGATAGGATCGATAGCCGGGCGATTCATCACCTTTGCCTGGAAACGAACAAACTCGATAATGCTCTCAACCGTCAGCCTCAGGAATTCTTTTGTCAACTCGGGATTGTCAAACGGATCGTAAAAAATGGCATCCCTGCGAAGTGTGTATGCCGTGGTCATAGGACCTTCATAGCCATATCCGAAACCAACAGGCTCATCGGGAAATGCTGCCTGCATTTTTCGCCGGTATTCGAGATAAAAGGGCGCCATACCCGCGGTTTCGAAAATCACCGGCTTTTTCAAAATTTCAATTCCTTGTTTGAGCGTTCCGCACAGCGTGCTGTGGTTGACTTCGCCGTCTTCCGGAAAAATCAACTCCGCGCCCAACCCATTTACATGACCGTAGCTTATGGGCGGCGTGGAAACTCCAGGCAACCCGATATCAGGACCAAACATCTCCCGCAACAGGCGTCGACCCTTGCGATACAGCTCGATACCGACAGCCGGATCCAGGTTGAATTCTTTAATCGGGATACCGGTAATGTCCAGCAGAGCCGTGTATGCCGATCCGACCTGCCACCGGAATTTTGTTTCGCTTATCAATACGGTATAGTCTGGCTTCTTAAACATTGTCTTTTCTCCGAATTAGCCAACAACGAGGTTCCGCCTGAATCGTTTAAAATATTGGGGAAGATAGAAAATTAAATGATATTTTCAAAGCACTTTTTGAATTGAAATGCAAGTCTTCACTTGCGGGCGGTTCCATTTTTTGATAAGTGTGCAAACGCGGGAGTGCGGCGCCTTTATGCGCCGGAGCGCATCGCATAAAAGGCGATGCACTCCTGACTTCAGCGAAAGCAGATTTTGACGGTTGAGTGTCTTTCGATTCGTTGACAGAATATCTCATTTTTTCCAAGGCGGGATATCGGTCAATAGCATTTCGAATTCAGCGATCAGCTTCGCCTGATATGCTCCGGTATAATTTTCTTTAAAAAAGTTATCCGATGCTTCATTATAAAAATGCTCCCAGGATTCAGCTTCAAAGCCGGGCTTGATTGGATAAAACAGGGCATGATTTTGCCTGGCAGCATCCAGATCGCCGGGCGCATCGCCCAGCATGAGCACACGATTTGATCTATATTTTCCGCTCGCTGCAAGGTTCAATTGCTCTTTTTTACTGCCGGCTTCCTGCCCGGCAATGATGGCAGCATAGTGGGCGATATCGTTTTCATGCCATTCGCGCCGCAATGTTTCGCCCGGTGTCGCCGATACCACCATTATATCAGCCCGGCTTTGAAGCTTTTCAAGACTCTCCCTGACGAACGGAAACGGGGGGATGCCTTCGACCATTTCTGCGATAGCCTGGTTAATCGCTTCGCTCCATCCCAGCGCTTTTTGCAATTCCGGATCGTGAGTTTTTTCAATTGCCTTTATCAGTTCGGGATTTCCGAGAGCGACGCCCGAATCGATAAACTTGCGCAGTTCCGGCATCTCAGGGACAGGGACGCCCCGCAGCATCACCTCCGGTCGTTCTTTCAGCAGATCGAAAACCTTTATCAACGCCGGGAACCGATTCGTGCCGCGCCATTTCGAATAGAGATTCACAAATTCGGCGGCTTCCCGTACATATTTCGAGATCGCCTGCAATTTCCAATGCCTGATGATCGCAGGGATGAAACACTCTTTATGCTTCAATTCCATTGAATCGAAAACGCAGCCATCTGAATCGATGCCGATAAAAAAATCATGTTTGGGTTGAAAGTGTCGCAATGCGTGCTGTGATGAAATGTTCATCAAAATATGCCTCCGAGGCTAAACTGAAAATAGCGGTTTTGCAAAGTAGAGCCAATCTTGCTGGTCATTCCCGAGATCAGTTGATCGGGAGTCCATGACTCGCAAGGCGTTTCTTTCGAATTCAATTTAGAATAGGCTATTGTATTTAAGTGGGTACAACAAAGTTTCTTTCAATTTTTTTATCGAAGAGCCCAAAAAAATTAATGCATCTTTTTCGTCTTTTTCTTTCGAGATGGAAAGTCTGTCAGCGACATTACAATTACCTGGTTCATTTCAGCGATATGATTTCAAGTGATAGATCGTTAGGATTTTACCTGGTTTCGGCAAATAGCCGGATGAAAATTCAGAGTGGCGGGTAATTTTAAGGTGAATTTTGGGTTGGGTAAGCAATTTAATGCTCGAGCTAATGAAACTGATCGAAGACAAAATATCGCTTCGAATCAGGCGGCCTGGCTCGGATAATATCGTCGTTTCTTTTTTGATTTCAGGCGCGCTAAGTCAAGCAGGATTAATCCGTCTACAGTGTTTGAGAAATCTTCGTCTACGCAAAAATCCAGGAATTTGACACCATCCCGTTCACAAAGCTCGGTGTATTGTCGGAGCAGCACCGGGATCGAGTAGCCTAAATTTTTCAATGTGATTTTCAAATTCAGATAATCCTGACTATAATCCGTGCCGGTTAAAATGTCTGCCGCTTCGCCTTCATCGTGCTTGCTGATGACAAACCGGTTTTTTGCCTCCGCGAGATTATCTTCACTGCCGTACCATTTGCGATAAAAACTGACAATTAAATTTCTGGCGACCGCGGAGTAATTGTTACTGATGCTGACCGCTCCGAACAGATACTTGATTTCGTGATGGCGATGTAAATATGTACCTATTCCCTGCCACAAGCAATCCAGCGCATTGCTTCGCCAGTAAGCTTGTTGGATAAAGCTGCGTCCTAATTCTATACTGCTCTGCAGATATGGCTCGAACTCGGGTTTAAAGCTGAATAATGATGAATTATAAAATCCGGTGGTACCGTACAGTGAAATAATTTCCTTGCCGATGCCCAGTCGGTACGCTCCGATTATTTCGAGTTCTTCTTCACTCCATAAAATTATGTGCTTGAAATATTTATCATAGCTATCAAAATCTTTCTTGTCTCCGGTTCCTTCACCAACCTGGCGAAACGTTATCTCGCGCAATCGCGAAATTTCTTTTAGTATATTCGGGCATTTCTCATATTCAACCATATACAGCTTTTTGCCATCGGACATTTCATTCAATAGGTGTGCGTGGGCGAGTTCGAGTTTAATCAATTTTCGATCAACCGGATGGATAACTGTCTTAATCGTTTTGAAAAGACCGTTCTTCTTTTGTCCTATTTGATAAACATGCTTTTTCAGGAGTTTCGTTTGGATTTTTTTGCTGAGCAGATTTCTTGCGAAAACGCTGCCCGGAATCGGATCCCCGATTTTGAAGGTGATAGTTTTAGATCGTTTGTTTAGCAATTCATGCGATAACAAAAACATGGAAGAAGCTTTGTTGATTGATGACAAAATATAAAACAGCGCCGAGTTGCTGGCTTTGATATACATGGGCAAAATCGGAACCTGATATTTTGCCGCAAAATACAGCGGTCCTTTTTGCCATTCACCATCTCGCACACCTCTCAGCCCGAAACGTGATACTTCTGCCGCCGGAAAAAAGAGCACCGCCTCATCGTTCATCAAAGCTTCTTTTATCGCATGCAAATGGTTTTTTTGAGTCTTGCGCGAAAAAATATTATATGGCAGAAAAAACTGCTGCATGTTTTCAATGGTCATCAGTACATCATTGGCGATAACCTTCACATCCCGCCTGACTTCACCCAATGCCTTTATCGCCGCTATTCCATCCAGTGCCCCAAGCGGATGGTTTGCAACGCAAATCAACCTGCCTTCCGCCGGAATTTTCAACCGGTCTTTACTCGACAGGAAGAAATCGAAATCAAGATATTCAAAAATTTCATCGATAAATTCATACCCCTGCTTGTCGCTATGTAGCGAAAGAAACCGATTCACCTCTTTTAAATGCAAGATGCTTTCCAATGATTTGACCAGAAAGCCTGAAAGTACCTGGGGGAAGCGTTCCAGAAAACCGGGATTTCTTGAATCGATAATACTTCGAAGATCAATTGTATTCATCGGTCGCGGCCTTTCTTTTTTCGATTTGACTTGAATTCAATGTGAATTTCAAAATTACGTCAGAGATGTTACGGGGTGATGAATTTTGTGTTAAAATAAGATGAAAATTTCCGTAATCGATGTCCGCAGCAGATGAATTGCCCATTTCCCCCCGGACAAAATCCCGTTTTCAGCGTGTCGAGGATGGTAGCTTAATCGGAACCGACAGGCATATTGGATGGAAGCGAAAGACATACGGCAATCTTTTTTTTGACTTGAAACGCGTATTTGCCTTGTTTTAACAGGTTGGTAACAAATTCTTAATCGTTTTTTCATTGTAAAGTAACAGATATGAAATACCGAATTTTTATGTTTGTTAAAAAAAAATAACAGCGCATTTTGGGGAACGCCATGATAAAAGCAATGTCAGATAATATTTTTAAAATTGACAGCTATCTTTTCAGGCGGATTTTTGCCTGGAATGGTCGAAAATTTTTGGACAGATTTTTTGCCCTGATTACCCGGACTGGCGACGGTTACCTGTATGCGGTAATCGGGCTCTTTCTTCTGGTTCTGGGTGGCACAACTCACCGGGAAACCGTTTATATTGCACTGGTCGCGTTTGCGATTGAATTACCATTGCATTCGTCCTTGAAACACGGCATCAAACGTGACCGCCCTTTCAAGAGATTGAGCGGAATTCATTGCCTCGTTGCTCCTCCTGATCGATACAGTTTCCCTTCCGGTCACACCGCGGCTGCATTCCTGATGGCAAATACGCTGGCTTACAATTTTCCGCATTTGCTGCTGCCGATTTGGACATGGAGTTCACTGGTCGGATTCTCGCGAATTTACCTGGGTGTTCATTATCCGACTGATGTACTCGCCGGATGTTTGCTGGGTCTGCTCTCTTCAAAAATCGGAATTCTGATCATAACATAATAAAAGGAATAGCAGATGAGGATTGCTTATTTTACTGAAAGCCTGCCGCCAAGTACTGATGGCGTCGCCAGAACACTGGTAAATCTTGCCGATTCGCTGATTGCGAATCATATTGATTTTCGATTCTTTTCACCGTTTAAGCCTGAACACGATTTGGCATGGACAGATAGGGTGGTGAAAGTGTCATCGATACCTTTTATTTTATACCCTCAATACCGGGTGAGCATGCCCATGCTTCGAAAGATTAACAGGCTCCTGGATGAATTCAAGCCCGACCTTGTACATTCAACTGCCCCGACGCTGATTGGCACAGCCGGATTGAACTGCGCATTAAAACACAATATCCCCGCTGTCTCCAGTTATCACACCCATTTTGCAGCATATTTTAAATATTATGGATTTCGATTATTCGAAAATGCTGGATGGAATTATCTTAAATGGTTTTATAACCGATTCAGGCGCATTTATGCGCCATCCCGCAGTTCGGTTTCTGAATTGGAATTAAAAGGATTCGAAAATGTGGAACTCTGGGAACGCGGAATTGATATCGGGAAATTCTCGCCTAAATTCAGGAATCCTGCACGATTGGAAAAAATGAATGGCGAAAATCAACCGGTCTTGCTATTCGTCGGCAGATTGGTAAAAGAAAAGGATCTGGATGATTTGATTAGCGCCGATCTGATTTTGAGAGCAAAAGGCTTGTCATTCAAATTAGTCATCGTGGGCGACGGACCTATGATGCCAACCTTGAAAGAGCAACTTCCTGAGGCGGAATTTACCGGCTTTTTATATGGCAAAGCGCTTTCCGAGAAGTATGCATCGGCAGATATTTTTGTATTCCCTTCTACTACCGAGACTTTTGGAAATGTTATCCTGGAAGCCTTTGCCTCGGGATTGCCGGCAGTTGGAGTGGATCGCGGCGGTGTCGCTGATCTTATTCAAAACGGACAAACCGGTTTTTTGGCGAAGGCAAAACAACCAAAGGATTTCGCTTCGAAGATTGGCATTTTATTGAAAAATAAAGATATTAGACAGAAAATGTCCGCTACTGCGCAGGCGTTTGCAAAAAACTATAGCTGGGAAGCGATTAATAATCGCCTGATCAATAGCTATCACCATACGATTTGCACTTATCACCGAACCGAAGCGAACCAATGATGATGACTTTGTGCGATCTTACACAAGCCTACACGAGTGCCGGTGGCGGGATTCGGATTTATATCGATGCCAAAAGGGAGTATATTAAAAAGCTGCCCGATTGGAAGCACATTTTGATTATCCCGGGAGAAAGCGATTCTTATGAGCAGGATGGCAATTTAGCCCTGTACCAGGTAAAAGCGCCGGCAGTACCGAAATGCCCACCTTATCGTTTTATTATCAGATTGAATAAGGTGCTTTCAATTTTGAAGCATGAGCGACCGGATATTATTGAATTGGGAAGTGCGTACATTTTGCCCTGGGCAGCATTTCGCTATAGAAAATTGCAGCCATGTACGATCATCGGATTCTATCACACAGATTTTCCAACGGCTTATGTGTATCCCCTGGCATCGAAACTATTAAACAAAGATTGGGGAGAGCTGACCGAAAGATGGGCTCAACGCTATTCGAAAATGATATATAGCGCTTGTGATGCGACAATTGTCGCTTCGCAAGGATTAAAATTAAAACTGGAGACACAAGGCATTCCCAACCTGAAATTGATTCCGCTCGGCGTTGAACTGGACGTATTCAATCAATCCAGACGTAATTTTAATCTTAGAAAAAAGTACCTCAGGAATGACACGGAAATATTGTTAGTCTATGCCGGACGGTTTGATACAGAAAAACGGGTTAATGTGTTAATCGACGCTTTTCAAAGGCTTCCACGAGATCGGTTTTCGCTCGTAATGGCAGGTGAGGGTCCATTAAAGCCCAATTTGCAGGCGTTCAGCAAACATGAGAAACGCCTGTTTATTCTTCCGTATCAGCGAAATCGGCAGGAGTTGGCTCAATTGCTGGCTTCCGCCGATATTTACGTGACGGCGGGACCATTCGAAACTTTCGGATTAAGTATCCTGGAAGCCCAGGCAAGCAATTTGCCGGTTGTCGGTGTACGGGCTGGTGCTTTGATAGACAGAGTGCCCGAATCAGTGGGAAAATTAGGCGCGGTTGATTCAGCAGAAGAAATGGCTTGTAATATTGTCGAGCTGTCTGAAAATGGTCGTCACCAAAAAGGGGAAGCAGCCCGCAAATTGGTCGAATCGTATTTCTGCCGGAACATGATTTTAAAGCAGCTTTTCGCATTCTACGAATCGATTCACGCTGACCAATTCAGTAATAATAGGCTTTAAGCCAAGCCATGGATGAGTCAATACACTGCTATAAGCTGGAAAATAACTGGATCAATAAGATCGTTAAGCGTTTGCTGATACTTTTGCCAATAGGGCTGTTGGCGAACCTGGTTCTTTCTTATGTTTTAACGGACAGCCAAATTTTTATTATTCTGAACAGGCTTTCAGTTTTTCAATGGGTGCTTTGCTTTATGCTGTCTGTTATCCCCTGGTTCACGCATTTACTTCGCATGAAAATTTGGCTGTGGTTTCTCGGTGAAAACATTAAAATCCGTGACATATTCAGCATCGCAATCGGAACCGAACTCGGTGCAGGGATTAGCCCAACTGCGATGGGAGGGGGTGTACTGAAAGCGAGTATGCTCATGCAGCACGGGATAAAGCCGGGAACTGCAATTTCGCTGACCTTGTTGGGGAGCATCGAAGACCACGCTTTCTTTCTGATTGCTGTCCCTGTGGCTTTCATATTATCAGCATCTGAGGCTCACGACGCGATCTTTTCCATCTTCGAGCGGGCAACCATTCCCGACATGCGCCTGATCTTTTCAGGATTAGCGGTTTTAATATTGGCGGTGTCATCCATCCGCTTAATCCTGAAACGTTTTTTTCCCTCGCTGGTAATTTCTGACAAATTGAAAAAAACATTCCGACAAATGCTGTCGGATATTAAAAGTGTTTATGTAATGATCGGCAGAGGCGGGAAACGCTTTTTTTTGCTTGCGCTTCTTGTTACGGCAGTTCACTGGGTAGCGCGCTATTCCATCATTGTTGTGTTGCTGCGGGGATTGGGATTTGAGCTCGATCCGATTCAGTGCTTTCTGCTACAATGGATTATTGCTGTTTTTTCATTGGTGGTTCCTACACCGGGTGCTTCGGGTGGCGCCGAAGCATCATTTTACGTCATCTTCGGCATATTGCTCCCCGATTCTGTTATCGGGCTTGTTACACCGATGTGGCGATTTTTAACCTATTATTTTCAATTGGGCTTTGGCGCGTTACTATATACATTCTTGACTTTCGCCATTTTAAAAAAGAAAAAGCATGGGCTTTGAATGAACCAGCAAAAAGGACAAACTATGGCTAAAATAGATCTGCACGTACATTCGAAATATTCAGAACACCCATCAGAGTGGTTCTTACAACGAATTGGTGCCCGGGAATCGTACACCGAGCCTGAATACATTTATAAAGTATCCAAAGAGCGCGGCATGGATTTCGTGACGCTGACCGATCACAACAATATCGATGGCGCCTTGTTTTTGAAGGAAAAGCATCCCGACGATGTCATCATTGGTGTGGAGAGCACGACCTATTTTCCTGAAGATGACTGTAAAATCCATCTGCTATGCTATGACATCAACGAATCACAATTCCTGGAAATACAGCGCCTTAGACCGAATATGTATGAATTGAGAGAATATATCAGAGATGAAGCCATCGCGCATTCTGTTGCCCATGCCACCTTTTCCGTCAATGGAAAATTGACAATCCGGCATCTGGAAAAACTCATCCTGCTGTTCGATGTGTTCGAAGGGATCAACGGCGGACGTAATTTTTTATTCAATCATAATTGGATGGAAATTCTGCACAAATTGACTCCTGAGCACATCAGCATGCTGCGCGACAAGTATGATATTGAGCCAATGAGCAGTGATCCATGGGTAAAAAGTTTCACAGGCGGCAGCGATGATCATGCAGGGCTTTTCGTCGGTAATACATACACGCTGGCGCCAGCTGAAACGGTCACCGACATTGTCGATTGCATCAAGCGCAAAAAAACGTCGGCGGACGGCAAGCATAATAATTATAAGATGCTTGCTTTTATGGTTTATAAAGTCGCCTATGATTTTATTAAATACTCAAAAAAATCCGCTTCCAACTCGCTGCTATTCTCATTATCCGACTCGATTTTCAAACCTGATTCAATCAGCCTTAAAGAAAAATTAAAAATGCGTTGGTTTAAATCCAAAAATCGGAAGAATGGTCACCGCATAGACACTCTGCTTGCTGAAGTGGTTGAAGAGATCAAAGAGATCAATCCATTGCACAGTGAGAAGCGCCTTGAGATTGTATTCGAAAAAGTTGCTGAAATTTTCGATGAGCTGTTGGTCAAATTCTTCGAAGGCTTTAAAGATAGCCTTTCGAAAGGCGATATGCTGGGTATGATTTTTAATCTGTCATCGTCAATTCCGGGACTTTTTCTATCTCTACCTTTCATTACCTCCCTGAAGCACATGTATCAAAATCGCAAATTGATCCAGGAATTAAAAGACGGACTGTCGATCAAGCTTCCGAAAGAGGAAAATAGAATAATATGGTTCACCGATACGATCAACGATTTGAATGGCGTTGCGGAGACATTGAAAGAACTGGGTTGGCTGGCATTCGAAAAAAAGCTCCCGCTTAAAATCGCTTCAGCCTTTTTACCCGACGAAAAAAGCGCCGCTTTGCCGCCTAACATGATTTTCCTCCCGATTTTTTATACGGCTGAGTTACCTAATTATGAAACGTATACCCTTAAATTTCCATCGATCCTGAAATCGATTGAACGCCTTTGGCAGGAACAACCAACTGAAATATTCATTTCGACACCAGGACCCATCGGGCTCATCGGAGTGCTGATGGCGAAATTATTAAACATCAAATTTACAGGGATTTATCATACGGATTTTTCGCTTGAAATCGATCAAATCGTTGGTGACAGCACGTTGACAAACCTCGTCGAGAATTATACCAGGTGGTTCTATTCAATGATGGATGTTATTCGCGTGCCGACAAAAGAATATTTGAGCCTTCTCAGTGAACGGGGTTTTGAACCATCCAGGATGGAATTATTCAACAAAGGGATTGATTTACAATTGTTTTCTCATAAAGAAAAAGCACAATCGGAATTTGCTTCAAAATTCAACTGCGAAGATGGAATCAATTTGCTGTATACTGGAAGAATCTCCAAAGATAAAAGCCTGGATTTCTTGCTCGATGTATACGAGCACTTGAAGCAAAAACGTGATGATATCAATTTATTTTTGGTCGGTGACGGACCCTATCTTGAAACCCTGAAAAAGAAAGTAAATGGCGCTAACCGCGTCTTTTTCACAGGGAAACTTCCCCGAAGACATTTGCCTGGTATTTATTCAGCATCCGATATCTTTGTTTTCCCGAGCATGACCGATACGTTCGGAATGGTCGTAATGGAAGCGCAAGCGTGCGAATTGCCAGTGGTGGTTTCGAATAAAGGTGGTCCCAAGGATGTTTTGCTGGATGGGATTACAGGTTTTGTAGCAAAGGAAAACAATCTGGTGGATTGGGTACGGAAAATCGAAACCCTTATCGATCTAAAGCAAAATGATGAGCCGGCTTTTATCAGGATGCGAAAGAGCGCCAGAGAACATGTTTCAAAAGAGTATACCTGGGAAAAAGTACTGCAAGCTTTAAATCATCCTGACGGGTAAGGAATTATTCAATGGTGCTTGGTTGAACGAGCTACTATGTCATCCTCAATCAGATTCGGATACCTGTAACGGGTGCGTTCCAAAAACCAGCGGGAGGTTTTCAGATTTCGCTCAAAACAGAAATTCAAAGCCATCGAAGTAACGTCATGACATTTTGCCTGGCTTTCAAATGTCAAATTCGGAGAGTGTTTGTCGCACAAATGTTAACTAAAAGTTCATCCCAATGTTATCTATCCGTCACCCGGATGTAATCTATTTGTAATACCTTGTCAGTATATTTAGACCGCTAAAATGTTAGCGCTTTTTAAAATTCCTATAAGAGAGGTGTTACAAAACAAGAGAGGTGAAATCATGAAAAAAGGATCAGGTCTTCCTTTTTCAAGGGATATTAACGTGCAAATGCAACGGTGGTCAGTCGCCTTCAGCATGCTCCTGTTGGTAGGTGCTATCCTTTTCGCATCTGATTCATCGGCACAGACAGCAATAAAAACGAAAGGCTGGATTACCGGTAGCGTTGTTGACGCAGAAACCGGTGAACCGCTCATTGGTGCCAATGTCGTCATCGAAGGTACAATGATGGGCGCTGCCGCAGATATCAATGGCAATTATAAAATCCTGCATGTTCCCCCGGGCACACACACACTGCTTATCATGATGATGGGATACACCAAAACCACGGTGACCGATGTGGTGGTGAAGGCTGGTGAAGTGACCCGCATTGATGCTGCGGCGAAATCGGAAGTACTTCAGGCTGAAGAAGTAGTCGTGACAGCCAAAGCGATACGCAATACCGAAGCGCTGCTATTAAAAGACCGGCAGAAAGCCAAAGCTGTTAGTGATGCCATCAGCTCCGAAGCCATATCGCGCGCGGCGAGTGGCAATGCCGCAGAAGCAATGAAGCAAATCACAGGTGCTTCAGTAGTTGACGGAAAATATGTCTTTGTACGCGGCTTAGGCGATCGCTACACCAGTACGCAATTGAATGGCGCTGAAATACCAAGTACAGATCCGTATAAACGCGCCGGCTCAGTGGATTTGATTCCCACAAACCTGGTTGATAATATTGTTACAGTAAAAAGCTTTACCCCTGATAAGCCCGGCAATTTTTCAGGCGGAACAGTAAACATCGAAACTAAAGATTTCCCTGAAAAATTGAATCTATCGCTTTCAGTATCATCTTCCTACAATACCCAAACCACATTTAAAAACAATGTATTAACATATCAGGGTGGTGGGACAGATTGGCTGGGCATGGACGATGGTCAACGCGCTGTTCCGGATGTCGTGGGTGATGATATTCAAATCATCGATGTTGGTGCCGCCGGAAAAGATGCAAACCTGGCGTATACAATCGACCGCTACACCAAAGCATTCAGCAATACAATGACGCCATCGGAATCGAAGCCGCCGCTCAATCAAAGCTATGCGTTATCCATCGGAAACCAGTTTGATTTATTCAACCGCCCATTGGGATACCTGGCAAGTTTGACGTACAAACGCAACTATTCATCTTATGATGATGGCGAATACAACCGCTGGGGTCTCGAAGGACACGATTCAACCAAAGCTGCCCTGGAAAATACATTCAGATTCATCGATCACCTCAGTCAGGATGAAGTGCTCTGGGGCGGTGTTTTGAAAATGTCTTACAGGGTTAATCCTTTGTCTGTTATCAGCTTGAATGCACTTTATAATCAAAATGGCGAAAGCACCGCGCGATTTCTTGAAGGTAGCTATCCGTATGATATTGATCAGGACTGGGTGTATCAAACGCGCGTTCTTCAATATAAGGAACGAAATCTCGCAAATATCCAGCTCAATGGTGATCGCCATTTGCCCAGCCTTTGGGGCATGCGCCTTAATTTGAGAGCGTCGTATTCCATGTCAACCCAGGATGAACCGGACCTGCGGTATTTTTATAACTACGAAACGCCTGAGGGACAATACGGTATTAAATCGAATCTCGCTCCGGAACGATACTTCCGGTTCATGGACGAAGAACATCAGGAATATGCAGTCGATATTTCACTGCCTTTCAAACAGTGGCAGGGGCTTGCCGGAACTATGAAAATGGGTGCTACCAGTGGAAGCAAACACAGGGAATTCACAGAGCGGCGATTCAGCTATCAGCCAGTGAATAAAATCGGAACCTATTTCCGACAGGCAAACGGTGATGTGGACGCTCTTTTTGATGAATCCAATCTGGGCGTGGTCGGTACGCGCGTGGCGCCGAATGGAAACACCTATTATTCTTTCGGCTTGTACATCGCAGAAACCGATCAATCGTCGAGTAACTACACTGGCGATCAGGATATAGATGCCATTTATCTGATGCTCGATCTGCCACTGACGCAAAAACTGCGGTTCATCACCGGTGCGCGCTACGAAACAACGGATATGACCGTTAAAAGCCAAAATCCGCTGAAGCCTGAAGGTGAGATTAAAACAAAGGACGTGTTGCCTTCGGTTAACCTTATTTACAATCTTATCGAAAATATGAATATCCGTTTCGCGTATGGCAGAACCCTGGCACGCCCGACTTTTCGCGAAATATCGTCTTTCTCCTCATTCGATTTCAATGGCGGCGATACGTTTATCGGAAATCCGGACCTCGAACGAACCCTCATCGATAATTTTGATTTGAGATGGGAATGGTTCTCCCGTCCGGGCGAATTGTACGCGGTGAGTGGCTTTTATAAGAAATTTACCAATCCGATTGAAACAGTCATCCTGGACGTGAATTATATGAATCAGTGGCAAAACGTGGATGAAGCGATTGTATTTGGGATGGAAATTGAAGCGCGCAAACAACTGGATGTTCTTTATGAGAAACTCAGCAACTTTTCGCTGGGTGGCAACCTGTCGCTGATTCATTCCCGCGTCGATGTCTCGCCGGAAGAGCTTGTGAAAATCCGCAGCATGCGACCGGACGCTGATGATACGCGACCGTTTCAAGGGCAATCGCCATACCTGCTCAATCTTACACTCAATTATGATCATCTCGAAAAAGGCATTGGTGCCAGCCTGTACTACAATATTTTCGGCGAGCGCCTGTCGGCAATCGGAAGATCGGGAACCCCGGATGTGTACGAGCAACCTGCAAGTATGTTGAATTTTACATTTTCTAAAAGACTCACTTCCCGGATCAGCATGAAAATATCTGCAACAAATTTGCTCGACAGCAAAGAGAAGAAACTTCATGAATATAAAGGTCAGGAATTTATTTATAGCTCATACAACAAAGGCAGAACGATATCGTTGGGTGCAAAATATGATTTATAATGCAATGTTTGCAAAACATGAAAAGCTCTCGATTTCAGGAGCTTAGCAAAGAAAAATAGAACATTGATTTAACGGATTTGACGGATGAAAACAGATTTTTAATCGTAAGAAAAAAGGCTTATAAAATTTTATTGAAACGAAATAATTTAAAGAAAAATATCCGCTTAAATCCGTTTCATCCAATCAATCCGTGTTCTGGTTTTTACTAATGTGTTATAAAAGATTGCAAATTGATTAACGGCAAAAGTCGTTTAATCATTTTGTCTAAAATTATTTTGACAATTGAAACCTTTGTTGCTCTGTAAGGAGTTGGGATTAAATAACCTGGACAGTTTAATTTAAATTATCTTGATATACTCGTTAAGGGTTAAAATTAACATTAGTTTGTCATTGCGAGTAGCGAGGTACGAGCGACGAAGCAATCTCATAACTTACTGTAAACATAGAGATTGCTTCGCTCC
>JAFGMA010000420.1 GCA_016927835.1 Candidatus Zhuqueibacterota bacterium
ATTCGATATCAAATTGGCGGCAGGCCGGTACTATTCTTCCGATTTCTCCAATGACGCCCAGTCGTCCATCGTCGTGAACGAGGCGGCCATTCGCAAGGTGGGGCTGGACGCGCAATCTTCACTCGGAAAGCCTTTTTATTTTGACGGTCGGGATTATACGCTCATCGGTGTCATTCAGGATTTTCATCACAATCAATTGCTCAGCCAGCCGCCCGGACCGGTGGCATTTCGACTGAGCCCGGACGCGAATGATTATCTGTTTGTCAAGATCGATCCCAATATTGTGGATGCGGCTACCATTGCGGCAAGCGTTCAGGATATTCAAGCAATCTGCCAGAAATTCAGTCCCAAACGGCCACTGCGGTATGAATTTTACAGCGATTTCTCCTTTCAACGGGAACAGCTCCAGAAAGTGATCCGTCTGATGTTCGCCATCAGCACGGCCCTTGCCATTTTTATTTCCTGTCTGGGACTGTTTGGTTTGACATCCTTTATGAATCAGCAAAAAACAAAAGAAGTGGGCATACGCAAAGTATTGGGCGCTTCTGTTCCAAGTATTCTGGTCATTTTGACAAAAGATATTGCCAAATGGGTGCTGCTGGCCAATCTGGCTGCCTGGCCCATCGCCTGGTTTGCGATGCACAAATGGCTCCAAAACTTTGCCTACCGCATCAATCTCACCCTTTGGCCCTTTTTACTCTCCGGCTTGCTGGCTTTGCTCGTCGCATTGCTGACCGTAAGTTGGCAGGCGGTAAAAGCAGCGAGGGCGAATCCGGTCGAGGCACTGCGATACGAATAATTGTCTGAACCGTGATTTTTGGGATTAAAGGATGGCCAGGATTTATACATTTTGAAAGAGAAGGTAAGGAATCTGTCATGTTTAAGAATTATTTCAAAATCGCGTTAAGAAATCTCATCCGCCACAAGACATTCTTTTTTATAAATATTTTCGGATTGGCAATTGGCATAACATGTACAATTCTAATCCTGTTATGGGTGCAGGACGAACTCGGTTTTGATAAGTTTAACAAAAATGCCGATTCCATTTACAGGGTCGTGAAGTATTCTGCAGATGAGAAAGGTGCTTCAATATCTCCTGCACAGCTTGCCCCGACATTGGCCGCTCAATTGCCCGAGATCGATTCTTATACGCGCATCTTTAAACTTCCCCGGCTGATTTTCACGCATGAGAATAATAACTTCTACGAAGACAACGGGATACTTGCAGATCCTGCGTTTTTATCCATGTTTACGTTTCCGTTAAAAGAAGGAAATATTCAGACAGCACTCGATGAACCTGTTAATATTGTTATTACCGAAAAGATGGCGAAAAAGTATTTCGGAGATACCGATCCGATTGATAAAACAATTGAACTCGCCGGGCAGAACGAAGTAAAAGTAACCGGGGTCTTAAAAAGTATACCGACTCAATCGCATATTCAATTCGATTTCATTATGCCATTCCGTGTGATCGAAATCTTAAGTCCGCACGACGTTCAAAACTGGGGTGCATTCAATTATACAACCTATATACAATTCAAAGAGAATACGGATGTTGGTTCAATTACTAAAGAGATGAATGCGATTGCCGCCATACGAATACCGCCAGAAGTCGGTTCGTTCTGGAAAAAGTTTGAGTTGCAGCCGCTGGATAAATGCTACCTCAGTGCAAACATTGATAACAAACTTTTTTTGGGAAGCTTTGCCGTTTCGGATGATATCAATAAGGTGTATCTATTTTCAATCATTGCTTTTTTCATTCTCTTTTTGGCATGTATTAATTTCATGAATCTTTCCACTGCGTGGTCAGGTACCCGCACGCGTGAGATCGGGATTAAAAAAGTGATTGGTTCCACACAGTTACAGCTCATATTTCAATTCCTGGGTGAATTTTTATTGGTAAGCAGCATTGCCCTGGCAATAGCGATTTTAATTATACAAATCATCTTACCTTACTTCAATCAAATAAGCGGCAAGGAAATTGTGATTAATCATTTCAAGAATCTTGGCTCTTATTTCATGATCATTCTCTTAACAACTCTGCTCGGAGGATTTTATCCTGCATTTTATCTTTCTTCATTTAAACCGGTTAGAATATTAAAAGGACAGATATTCGGTCCCTCAAAAACAAATAAAATGAGGTCCATGCTTGTTGTTTTTCAATTTTCAATTTCAATAATACTGATAGCCGGTACAATCGTTGTGTCCGAACAGTTGCAGTATATTCATCACAAGAAATTAGGTTTTCAAAAAGATAATATTGTTTACCTGCATCTCGGCGGGCAGGTAGGTAATCGTTATCAGACGATGAAGCATGAGCTGTTGAAAAATTCAGACATTTTGGGTGTAACGGCAAAGGATTGTTTGCCGACAGAGCTGCGAAGGGATCTGGTCGATTATGATTGGGAAACCAAAGCGCCTGGGCAGGATGTGCTTATGGAATTAACAGGCGTTGATTATAATTATTTTGAAATGCTGGATATCAAATTTGCCGAAGGCAGAAGTTTCTCGGAAGAATACGCCACCGATACAACAAATTTTGTTTTAAATGAAGAAGCGGTTAAAGAGACCGGATTGAAATCTCCTGTCGGGAAGAGATTTGCCGATTACAACAAGTCCGGAATTATTGTCGGCGTTATCAAAAATACCAACTTTAAATCTTTGCGTGAACAAGTTAATCCTCAAGTCTATCATATCATGACGCATGTCGGTGCTGAGGCCGAATTGAACGGAGTGATGCTGATTAAAATAAACGGAAAGAATCAATCCAAAGCATTATCCTACATTGAAAAGGTCTGGGAAAATTTTAATCCGAATGTTCCGTTTGAATTTCATTTTCTTGATCAAGCCTATGAACGGTTGTATATCTCCGAGCAAAGAACCATGACCATCATCAATTATTTCAGCATGATAGCCATTGTGATTGCCTGCCTTGGGCTTTACGGTCTCGCTTCATTTACGGCAGAGAAACGAAGCAAAGAAATCGGTATAAGAAAAGTCTTGGGTGCGGATGTCAAAACGATATTGGCGATGTTCACGAATGATTTTACCAAATTGGTTCTGCTTGCAAATTTTATTGCCTGTCCCATTGCATTTTACTTTATGAATAAATGGCTTCAAAATTTTGCTTATCGAATTGATTTATCCATCTGGCCCTTTTTATTCTCCGGCTTGCTGGCGTTGGTGATTGCACTGTTGACAGTGAGCTGGCA
>JAFGMA010000421.1 GCA_016927835.1 Candidatus Zhuqueibacterota bacterium
GGTGATTTTTCGTATATTTCATCGCGTTATGAAGCAGGTTTTGAAAAACGGTTGCGATGCGATCCCGGTGACCGTAAATGATAGGCATCTTTTTGGGATACTTGAGTGTGATATTCTTTTTTGTGATTTGATACTCGAAGACGGATATTTGTTCCTCAAGCAGGCGCTTCGTAGAAAATTTTGTTCGTGGACCGATCACACGCCCGATTCGCGAGAGCTCAAGCAAATCATCAACCATTCGATGCATAAACTCGGTGTTATTCAAAACATGCTTCAAATACTCGCGTCCGTCATCATCAAGTCGGTCCCTGTATTTTTCATTCAACAACTCGGCGAATCCATATAGCGAAGTGAGTGGGGATTTCAAATCATGCGAAACTGTGTATACGAAGGATTGAAGTTCCTGATTTTTTTTCTCCATTTCCGAGATTCGCAATTTTTGCTCCTCTTGCGCATAAGCGCATTCTAACCGCGCGCCAAGACATTGACTTATCTGATTCATCAATGTCTCATACTGCGCCAACTGCTGAAACGCTATCGATACATCAATCGTTATCACGCCCCATAATTTTTTTCCTTTTTTCAACAGGATTGATGTAAAATTTGTCACCTGGCTGTTTGACTTCGATTCGATTTGGAAAATGCTCTCCGTCTTCATATAGGTTTTTTCAATGTTGGCATTTATTTTTTTCAGATCCGCACGAATCTTCAGACCTCCTGTTTGCATATATTTTGATTTCCGAAAATTGGCGGCTTTAAGTATCAGATGACCCCTTTTGCGCTCACAAATATGGATGAAGCAGTGCCCCTGGAAGGAATGCACAATTTCGTTGAAAATTTTTTCACTTTTTGAATTTTCGCTTAAAGCAATGAGAATATGTTTCAGCCAATCTCTGAATTTGCAATCCTGGTCTGACAACGAATTCAACTCATCACTGGATCTGAATTCTCGGAAGGAAACCATCTTGAGGCTGCTTCCGGGAATGGCGCTTATTTCCAGTTTCAAATGTCCGCTTGAACCATGCGGCGTCTGAAATTGAACGTCAAAATAAGCATCATCTTTCTCGGGCAAAGACACATCGGCGATCTTCGAAATGAATTCATCATCAACCGGAAATAAATCCGAAATGCGTTTTTTTCCTTCGAGTTCTTTCCATGAAAACCCGCTAAGCTGTTCGAATCGGTTGTTTACCTGCCGGATCTTGCAGTCGTTTTCCAGGATCGCGATTGCCAAATCCGAATGCTCCAGAATCGTCCGGTTCTTTAATCCTGTTGACCTCAATTGTCAGACTCCTTCCCACATTAATCCCCCCCAAATAAAGCCACAAAATAGAAAAACACGTTGCTACGGGAATGACATCGCCGATCGCAACGCAAGATGTGTTGAAATGTCAAATGGTCAATTGATTCCTCTCTCCGTTGCGTGGCGTTCGAAATGAATCAAATTGGTACATTTTCCTGCCCCTGATGGCAACATGGATTTGACCGTAACGCAATAAAATTATTACAATAATTTGAGTTTTTAATTATTAGCTATAAAATTATAGAATATTAACCCAATAATCAAGTAAAAATATAAACATTTCGAATATTTAATATTTATCGTTTCCTCAAATTCCAGCCCATGCAGCCTGGCAGGGGAGGAACTTTTCAGGTGACTTCCAGTAAAAATGCGCAAACTCAGAAGGAGGACAACTTTGAAATTGGATCTTGCCATTGAATTCGCTGCCAGAGCACACCAGAACCAATTTCGCAAGAGCTCGCATTTGCCTTATATAACGCATCCGTTCGCAGTCGCGATGGCTCTCTGCCGCAGGGGCTACGGCGAAAAGCTCATCATCTCTGCGCTGCTACATGATACGGTTGAGGACGGTCATTTCGGTGACTCGGTTGCCAGGATTGTCGAAGGTTGCAGCGAACTCGATAAATCTCTGCCCTGGGAAGTACGAAAGCAGGAAACATTGGATCGCTTGAGAACTGCCTCGCTGGATATCCGCATCGTCGCATGTGCCGATAAGCTCCATAATATTAGATCGATAAGCAAAGCATACACAGAAATTGGCGATGACCTGTGGCAACGGTTCAAACGCGGCTGCAAGGATCAAGAGTGGTATTACAGAGGGTTGGTTGACAGCTTTTATTCACACAATGATTTTTTAGAGAACCATTTAATTTTCCAGGATTTCAAAGAACATGTCGATAAATTTTTTAATCATTCAGATCATCATTTGGGGAATTAGCGCGATCATGGCAAGTTCAGGCGCACAATCGATCTCACCCGAAACCATCACCGGCATGCGTTTTTCGCGGCACATCCCGCTCTCCGCCGATTTGCAGCATGTCCAGGGACTCTCGGTGACAGACAATTTCATTTACATCACAAGCGTAAAAACCGAAAAACCGCAGCAGGCTTTCCTTTTCAAACTGAATCGAAGCAACGGAATATTGGAGAGTCATTGTATTACCAGGGATCAAAAGGTTCATCCTTCGGGCGTTCAATTCTACGATGGTTACATCTGGCATGCGCTGGCAGAGTACAAAAAAGGCGGGGCATCTCTGATACAGAAAATTGAACCTGCAAGTTTGAAAATTGTGCTCGAATTTGCTTTCGATGATCATATTGGTGCGATTGCCTGCGATAAGGATCGTATCTATGGCGCCAATTGGGATGGTGAGGCAATTTACTGCTGGACTCACAGCGGTGAATTGATTTGCAAAAAGGAATATAATCCGGGCTTAAAAATTCAGGACTTCGAATGCATCGGTGGTTATCTCATTGGTGCCGGTGGGAGCGAAGGTGCGCTGCATGTCCTCGATTCAAAATCATTGGTTGTATTGAAAACGATTGTATTGCCTGAAATTCAATCGATCAATCGTGTCACCCGCGAAGGATTGAGCGTCTACAACAATGAATTTTATTTTCTTCCTGATGACGGCTTGGATGCAAAGATTATCGTATGTAAAGCTGTGAGAACAGATTAATAGCATCCATTGAAATCGCCCGCGCCTTCTTCCCTGTGGGCTGGTGCGCTCATTATGACTAATCAAGCGATCATTCCGGTTTTTAGCGCCAGGCTCATCCCAATGCCTCAAATGCCAACACCGAAGCCCCGAGTATCCCCGCGTTATCGCCCAATTGCGCCTTTGCAATTTGCACATTGCGCAGCGCGACCGGAAACACATTGGCTGTCGCCACCTTTGTTACGCGAGTCACATACATATCTCCGAACGCTTCAACCAGACCGCCGCCAAGGATCACGATTTCGGGATTGAAAATATTCAAAAAGTTGGCTACAGCGTAACCCAGGTATTCCGCTGAACGGTTGATGGTTTTGACAACTATTTTATCATTGTTTTTATATGCTTTAGCAATGACACTACTTTTTAACGGCTGTTTACCGTTCGCTAAAATTGAAGCAAGGCTGGTATCTTTGCCCCTTTGAATATATTTGCGCAACTTCCGCTCAATTCCTGATTTTGCCACGTACGCTTCCAGGTGCCCTTTGACGCCGCAGCCGCATTTTGGTCCTTTCGGATTGATGATCACATGTCCAAACTCCGCCGCATTTTGATTGAATCCGTGCAGCAATTTGCCATTGATGATCACGCCGCCGCCGAGCCCTGTTCCCACGAATAGTCCGATGACATGCTGTGCACCTATTCCTGCGCCGAACGTAAATTCACCAAGGGTTCCTGCGTTGACATCATTATCAATTTTAACCGGCTTACCGAAGGCGTCTTCGATAACGCCGCGAACCGGTGCATTTTTCCATTTCAAATTGGGTGTTTCGATCACGGTTCCCTTTGCTAAATCAAGCGGACCCGGTGAGCCAACACCAATCGCGGAAATTTTCTCCATGGTCATCCCGGCGGCGGCGACTGCGCTTCGGATGACTTCTACAATGCGTTTGCGACCATTTTCGAAGCCAGTGGCGGCTTTTGTTGGCAATTTTGCTGTTGCCGCAATGTCGCCTTTTTTATTGAGTACACCGGCTAAAAGCTTGGTTCCCCCAATATCCAGTCCCACAACCCAGGTATCGTTTTCCATAACATTTCCCTTTCCAATCCTCCGTATCTATTCGTGTCGCATATTCGCGATTACGCTTAAAATAGCGATTTGCAGATTTTGGATGCAGGGGCAATCCTATTTGCCAGGATATGCGCGCCCTTCCATTTCCGCCACAAACTTCTCGGCTTCGATCGCCGCGATTGTGCCGCTGCCGCACGAAGTCGAAACCTGTCGGTACAACTCGTCGTGAATATCTCCGGCGACGAATACACCTTCAACGCTGGTGTGCATGCGTGAATTGGCTTTGATATAACCGGCGTCGGTCATTTCGAGTTGACCATCAAAGATTTGAGAATTTGGGATATACCCAATAAAAACAAATACACCATCGATGGGCAAATTTTCTGTCTTGCCGGTCTGAACATTCTTCATTCGTAAACCATCGACCGTATCGCTGCCGAGAATTTCTTCGACCACCGTATCCAGAATAAACTCGATTTTCCCGTTTCTGCGCGCCCGGTCTTGCAAAATCTGGTCGGCTCTAAGCTGATTCCGCCGGTGGATGATGCTCACTTTTGATGCGAAGCGCGTCAGGTACAATCCTTCGTCCAGCGCGCTGTTGCCGCCGCCGATAACGGCAACATGTTTTTCGCGAAAGAAGAAACCGTCGCACGTCGCACAAAAAGAAACCCCTTTGCCGGTAAATTCTTTTTCGCCCGGTATTTCCAGCTTTCGGGGCGATGATCCGGTTGCAACGATCAACGCACGGGATTCATATTCATTTTTGCCTACCGACACTTTGAACGGCTGCGATGATAAATCCACAGCGGTTACGAATTTATTCTCAATCCTGGCTCCAAATTTTTTCGCCTGTTGATCGACTTTCTGGAAGAATTCAATACCAGAAATGCCTTCAGGGAATCCGGGATAGTTTTCAAGATCATTGGTGAGTGTAATTTGTCCGCCCGGAGTTTCACCTGTAAATACGAGCGGCTTCAGAAGGCTGCGAGCGGTATAAATTGCTGCTGTGTAACCTGCGGGACCACCACCGATAATAATGACGTTCTCCATACGACCTCCATTTTCCTTTAGCGCTTCGATTGATTCATCGACTCCTGCGATTGTGAGCGCGCGAACCAACTATGAGTAATTGACAAGTTTTTGTTTTAGATGTTCGGATTGGCGAAAAGATTCAGCCTTGATCCCGAAGTTTTTAGGACATATCATTTCCATAGCATTGCATCACCCGGGATGCCTAAATGGTGATTTTTGGAAAAAAAATGCAATAGTTCACCACCATTTTTTTTGATTTCAGAATAAGGATTAACGATATACGATTTTCGAAGGTTTTAATTCGCAAATCAAAAATCGTTAATCTTTAGTCGTAAATCATCTTTTAAAGTGACTTCAAATGGGTGCTGAACTAATACAAAAAATTTAAGGAGGTGGAATAAAATAAATTGCCCATTAAAATTTCTTAAGTTTCTATTTATCAATATTATTTTTAAGCAAAATGTCCAAGTTATTTAATCCCACCTCCTAAATAGCTCTTGCTTACAAAAACAAGTTGGTTCAGCGATGAATTCTGCCTTAAGCCTGGCTTCGGCGAAAAACATCCTTTTTAACGTATTCCGCCCAAACAGCTTCAAACCAATCATCCTTTTGCGGAATCGCTCGCCGGCGTTCCCACGTTGATATAAATTTGCCGTTTTTTCCCAGTTCAGTGATCAGCATCCAATCTCGCAAATCAGGATTTTCCGCCTTGTAACGCCAAGCATCTCCGAGAGCGTCCAGCACCGGCATGCCATTCGCGTCCATCACCAGGTATGAGCCCCGGCTGCCACCGCTTTTTTCAAGATATGCACGAATTGCCTCGAGATAAGCAGCATGCGCCAACACCAGGTGCCGATTTTGTAGAGCGAAAGGCAACTCGTTGCGGCTTTTCAAGGGTAATTCATCGAATCGCCCGATTTGTGCATACGCCTGCGCCACCGCATCTGTAATTCTTTGCCCATTTCTGATGTGGGAGCCATCATTTGTCATGCGCTGTTGAAACTCGCTGCGAAATTGGAGGTGGCAGTCTCCACGGGTCTGATGCAGCAGCATGCCATTTGTGAGATCGACTACCTGCCGCACTTGCGCTTTTGCCTGCGCGACGAAGGCGCTGAAATCAATATCTGTCGCAGAATAAGCATAAGCGATACGCTGGGCGGCACGAATCGATCCCACCTGTCCCGAATTTAAAGCCGATCCACCGGGACGATAAACGCCGTGCGAGCCATTGACTTCGCCTACCGGGAACAGGTGGCGGATATTTGATTCCCACCAGATATCGCCCTTCAAACCACCGTTGTTATGCTGCGCGCAAACCGCCACTTCAAGCGGCTCGGAGTGCAGATCGATTCCGTTTTTCAAATAGAGCTCGATTGCCATGGGATTCATCTTTTCGAGCCGCTGGATTGGTGTACCGAAAAGCACCCCTGAATTTTTCAAATAGGTCAACGCCTCAGGTTCCAGAATTTTGAACGAAAAGTTGCCCAGCCGCGCATCGCCCACTGGATTCCGCCTGAAATCCATAAAAACGCGGCGTCCTTTCATAACCGTTTCGATATACACCAGGACATCAACCAGCGAGGAACCGTAATCCGGTATTTTGCGCGGATCGAAGGGCCATTGATAGCCTTTCAAAAAAATATCCGTCGCCAGTTTCCCCATCGTTGGTAGATAGGGATTCAGAAATTCCTGCTCATCGCCTCCATTAGCTTCGGTGCTGAAATATCGCGGAATCACCTGCTGATACGTTCCGGAGACATTCCATCGAAATTTGACCGACGCCAGCCCATATTGTGATTCGGTAAGGTTGACAGCCCGCGCACCAATTTCCAGCGCCAGCCCAACGGCGCCGCTATGGCATTCGGGATAAACCGATGTTTTGTAAATTCCCCCGGGACCACCGACGCCGAAAACCACATTCTGCGCATGAAAAATAACCAGACCCGCATTCTCCGTATCCAAATTCGTTTTATCGAGTGCGATTGCACCGATAACACGCCCTTCTGCATGCAGCAGAGCCACGACATCGTGATCATCGAAAATTGGAATTCCCTTGGTTTGGACTTCGCGTAGAAGGCATTGGAACATCTGCTGTGATGTATAGGGTCCGGCTGAAGTTGCCCGCTGCCGCGGATCATGATCGGTTTTGTAGCCTACAAAACCGCCTAGATGATTGTGCGGAAAAGGCACGCCAATTTGCACCAGGTGGAAGAATTCCTGCACGGACATCACCGATTCGATGAGCGCCAGGTCGCCGTGCATGCTCCCGCCGTCGAATAATGATTTTGCCATTTCATACGGCGAATCCGGTTCTTTTCCGAAAACGGACAATTTATAATACGTCTGTTTATCGGAGCCGGTATTATTCGAGGTGCCGCCACCGACTTTTTCGGTTACGATCGCAATGTCTTTTTGCCCATAATTGAATAAATGATTCGCACAATTGAGCGAAGCAGCACCCGTACCAATGATGAGCGTATTCGTCGAATACGCGGGCAAATTCAAACCATTTATTTCAATTTGTCGCTTTTCCAAATAAACTCCGCTAATGTAAACGATTTGCTCACGGGTACTCGGACACACCCGTTCGCATTATACTAAATCCAGCGTTTGATAAATGATTGTATCCCTTCCGTCGATTTCACCATCACCAGCGGTTTGGTGCAATGGCGCGCCAATTCTTCCGGAATGGAACCCATCACCATTTGTTGCAGCATACGTTCCCGGCTGGAACCGATGACAACCAGATCATACGCTTTCGATTCATCGAGAATCGTTTTCACAATGTGCCGCGAAACCACATATTTCGGTTTGAATAAATTGCGATCAAAGGCTTTCAATGAAGGTGTATTTTCCAGGAAGGATTCGATATCCTGCGTCGGTTTTCCGGGTGCGGCAATATTCAACGGAACGATTTCTCCGCCGGGCTTGTCTGCCAGAATAGCAGCGATTTCAAGGATGATGGCGCTATTAGGTCCGCCAGCGAATGGCACCAGCACCCGCTTATACGGCTTATCGGAGGCGCCCTTGAAAACGACAACGTTGCAGGGTGTTTTTTCGATTACCGGATCAACAGTGCTGCCGAAGATGAAATCATGGCGATGCGATTTTCCGTGCCACCCTAATATCACCATATCGATTTTTTTCTCGCGTGCGGCTGAAACAATGCCCCGGGCAGCATTACGGCAATAACGAATCGTAGAATTGATTGGGAAACGCGGCTCAAGGTAGAGCATCACTTCGGTAATTGCCTCTTTACCTTCGAGCATGTACCTGTCCGAATCAGCGAGCGGCACCTGGGAGGGAACCTGCACCATGTGGAGCAGCTCGACACTCGCATCTTTGGCGCTGCAAAGCTTGAGGGTGTTTTTCACCAACGGCAGTGCATTTGCCGGATTCGCAACCGGAACCAGAACGCGGTACTTTTCATCGAATACCTCCGCCTTCTCTTCTTCGAGCACTACGATTTCATCGACGGTTGCAACCGCGTGTTTTTTTGAGTAGCTGAAATAAATTAAAAAGCCTATCCCTATCCACGTTGGGGCGACAATCCATGCGATTTTGCTTATATGCCCCAATCCAACTGCGAGTGCCAATTGAAACAGGATGCCCAATACCGGGAAAAGCGGAAAAAACGGCATAATGAAACCATACGTCAATTCATCGCCGACGTTCCTCCGAATCTTTATGACGCATACGTTGACCAGAAAAAACAGAAACAGGAACATAATGCTGGCACTGGATGCGACATCAATCGTTGGGAGGAACGTTGCCACACAAAGAATGATAATTGAGGTGAAAGCAAGCGCGATATAAGGCGTTTTGAATCTTTTCGATATTTTTGCGAACGATTTGGGCAGCATCACATCGCGCCCCAGGGCATAAGAGGTGCGCGTCGCTGAATAGATGGTTGCATTCAATGCGGATGTCGAAGCGAAGATAACTGCTATCGTAACCAGAAATCCTCCCAGCGGCATCAATTTGGAAGCCGCCACACCAAATTCCTTTTCGCCATAAGAACCAATCCATTCCCAGGGAACATTGATGATGGTGTTTGTGCCGTCAGGATTGATACCAGGTGCTCCGGCTTTGATTCCCACAAGCGTTGCAAATGATACCAGCAAATAGGTTGTTACCACTGCAATGACCGAATAAAGCATGGCTTTCGGGATATTTTTTCGGGGATCGATAGTTTCGTCACCTGCCTGGGCAATTACTTCATAACCTTCAAAAGCGACGTAGGTAAATCCCATGGTAACGAAAAGCTTTGCCCAGCCATGGGGCAGAAAAGGCTTAAAATTGCTGAATCGGGACGGATCGGTAATAGCGACATATACACCTGCGAAACCAATAATCGCCAGCGTAAACATTTGTCCTAACGTGAAAAAAGCACCTGCCTTGCCGGTTTCGGATGCGCCGCGAAAGTTTATGTAAATAAATATTAAACCGATAAATATCGCCACAATTTTTTCGGCGAGGGGAATTGTCAGCGGCAGCCACTCGAGCAAACCGAGTTGTTCCAGGTAATTCAACGTATAAATTGCGAATGTGAGGCTGTACACGCTTCCGGCAACACTGGAGGCAAACCATTCCATCCAGCCGGAAATGAAGCTGGTTCCCCTGCCAAACGCAATTCGGGCAAAATTGTATGCTCCGCCGGCTTTCGGAATGGCTGAACTTAGTTCAGCGTACGACATCGCGGTGAACATCGCGAGCATCCCATTGAGTGCAAATGTGAGAAGCACCCCGCCTGGTCCGGCAACACGTACTGCATTTCCGATTCCCAAAAAGACGCCGGCACCAATCATCATCCCGACGCCCATCATCGTCACATGAAATAAGGATAAGTCGCGCGACAACTCCGTTGAAATTTGGTGTCCGGAAGACTCCCTAATTTCCATGCTTGAGCTCCTTGATGATTTCGCGGAGTGAACCGTTTTTACTCGCCGCGATCCGGTCAATCATCCGGCGACACCAAAAAATCAAATATAACGTCAAACTATAAGATAATACAAGGACGAGGATTCCAAGCAAAATATCTCTATCCATTAAGTATACTCCCGCTCGTTCTCGTGCGCCTTTTTTTCCTTTTCAATTCGGTAAAAATACAACATTCTCGTTTAGAAAGCAAGGAAATTTTTTCTTGACATTTTGGTAATTTATAACTACTTTAGCACGATTGATTTAAATTTCAAGAAAATAATATTCCGGCTCTCTGCCACAACTCCCGGTTGCCGCCAGCGAGAGCAACCTCAGGGTATGGAGCAAACCAAGTCGACAGCCTTTTTTTTGTGCTTCCGGTTTGCACTGCAAAATCGAAACGCCGCTCTCGCGTCATTTTGCATACCGCTAAGGAGGTGGGATAAATTAATTTGGACATTTTGCTTAAAAATAATTTTGATAAATAGCCGCTTAAGAAATTTAAATGGGTAACTGATTTTATCCCACCTCCTAAATGGGATTCTACCACCGGGCAATGGATTCGGTTATGAAAATCATTTCAGTCCATGAGACGATTTTCATAATCGGATGCGGGCACTCTTAATCGGATTCATTCAAACATGGCAAGACTAATCATACAGCGCGGGAATGCCAGCAGCAAAATTCTTCACCTCAAAAAAGGCACACAGCATATTGGCAGAACATCCGAAAATGAGATCTATCTGGATGGATGCCAGCGCATTTCACGCAAACATGCTCAAATAGTCTTTCGGGACCACCAGTTTTTCATTTGCGATCTCGGCAGTACCAATGGAACCATCATTAACGGGCAGCCGCTAACACGCAATACGTACAGCAAACTCGCGCACAATGATCGCATTCAGGTGGGCAGCTTCATTTTGCGCTTCGAATCGGATGCCGGAGGCGAGTTTGTCGAAAACGATGATTTCCCAATCGTGCTCTCGGAACAGGATTTGACATCGAAAAACGTGGTGCGGGATGCCACCAAATTTTTGGAAGCGGTGGAAAAAAGCCCGCTGGAAATCGAATCGAATATTGATGGCGCGATCATTGAAGTCCGCCACAAATCCAAAATTCTGCAAATCCTCAATCGGGTCGAAAAAGAGCTGATCTCGATTAAACCCATCAATGAGTATTTAAAGCTGGTGATGGATTTAGCGTTTGAAGTTGTCGAAGCCGATCGCGGCTTTTTAATGCTGATCGATGAAGCTACCGGCAAGCTGGTGCCAAAAGAAGTGAAATTCAAACAGGATCCGCTGCTCGAAGCAGACAAACTGATTCGCATCTCAAAAACAATTGCCCGCAAAGTAACCGAAGAGAAGGTGGCGATCATCACGCCCGATGCCATCATGGATGACCGCTTCGGGGAAGGCGACAGCATTTTTCACATGGGCATCCGTTCGGCGATGTGTGTACCGCTCTGGAACAAGGACAAGGTGCTGGGCATCATTTACGTGGATAACCTGGCGAGCTCCGCCTCATTCAATAATGACGACCTGGCGCTCTTGATCGCTTTCGCCAACCACGCCGCAATCGGCATTGAACAGGCACGGCTCAACGAGCGAATTCAACAGGAAATCAAAATCAGAAGCCAGTTGGAACGCTATCATTCGCCCGAATTAATCAACCGAATCATTCAGCAGGATCGGAACGTCCACCTGGAAGCACAGGAAACCGAAGTGACGGTGCTTTTTGCCGATATCGTTGGTTTCACGCCCATGATCGAAAATATGCCGCCAAAAGAAGTTTCTGAAATGCTGAATGAATTTTACACCCTGGCGAGTGAAGCGATTTTTAAATATGAAGGAACGCTGGACAAGTTCATCGGAGACAATGTGATGGCGATATTCGGCGCACCCGTTGCTCATGAAAATGACCCTGAATTGGCGGTACTGAGTGCATTTGAAATGCTGGAGCGTCTGCAATATCTTAACATGGATAAGCCGGCGAACAGGCAAATTACATTGCGCATTGGCATCAATACGGGTAAGGCGATTGCAGGTGATTTTGGTTCGCTCAAACGCATGGAATACACCGTCCTGGGCGATACGGTGAATATTGCCGAACGGATTGAATCCGCTGTTGCTTCACCCAATCAAGTCGCAGTAGGCGAAATAACGTACCAGCGAACCTCCGGGCTTTTCGATTATACAGCGCTGGGCGAATTCAAAGTCAAAGGCAAAGCCAATACCATCAAAGCCTATCTTGCCACCCGACCGGTGGAGGGCGACGGGCTTATTTATTGAACACCGATTTTCATTCCCAATAAGGGGTAAAGTTTTTTAATAAATCAAAAATATACTGAAGACATTCAACTATATTAAATTTAAGAAGATAACGTAACTTATATACAGAAATTCAATTCGAGATCAATAATAATAGTTTACCCTATTA
>JAFGMA010000422.1 GCA_016927835.1 Candidatus Zhuqueibacterota bacterium
AAAATAAAATCAAAGCCATTTTGCGACAATTGTGTATGTAATTATTTTAATACATTGCATTTTATTAACAAAACTGATTGACCGTTTTGAGAAGGCGAAGTTAAAAATCAAGATGAGATCGGGCACGTGCAGCATGCTATTTTTTTCTGGAATCTCAGCTTAAGATGCTTATTAGCCGAAAAGGTGTGAAAATGGAAATAACTTCGTATTATTTCATTCATAGCGCCCAATCACTAGTTGTTGATAATAAACGATTCTTTTTTAGATTGCTCTGGTTCTCTATTTTTCTATTATTCTTGTTTACCCTCCTACAATGCAATCCCAAAAGCCCGCTCGAAGGTGCACGTCCGGTATTGGAAAAAATCACGATATCCGGCGATGGAGAAGGAAAGAATATTTTCATCATCAGCGAGACGTTTCAATTTAATGCCAGAGGCTATTTCCAAAATGAAGCCGAGCAGGAAATTACCAATTCTGTTGAATGGGTATCCCTGGATACAGCGCTTGCTGTAATCGATCGTTCAAGCGGCATCGCGACATTTAAAAAAGCCGGGCAGAATACGATTATCGCTGAATCGCGAGGCGCGGAAGGTCGCATCATTCAGGGCAGATTAGCAGTTGATATCGCAGAAATGTGCAACATTCCGCTTGATGGGTATCCGGTTGATCTTGCTGCAGATAGCAACTTTGCGCTCGTGCTATCCAGGGCGAATTCAGTCTATTCATTCCACTTGCCTGGTGATTCGCTTTTCGATTGCAATCAAATTCAGCATATCTCAATTCCCTTGAAATCCAAACCCTCCCAAGTAGCTATTGGCGATAATTCGAAACGTGCATTCATCTGCCGGCAGGGCAAGGAGATCACTGTGCTCAATTTGGAGTATCTCCCCGAAAAACTGGAAAATATGTGCGAGCCTGATTTGGAATGGCAACCGACATCAGTATTTTCAAGCAATTATCTTAATAAGGCCTATTTTACGATATCATATTTGAAGCGCGTTAGCGAGGTATCGTCTGATTGCGATAAAAAAGACTATGATTTCGCTTACACGCCGAATGACGCAAAACGAATGGTTGGCACAGATAGCTTGATATTAATTAACAATTCAGATCCGCGCTTATGGCTGTATGATTTATCCGATAATCAATCTATTGAATTCGAAGTTGATTCTGATTTTGACCATCCTTCAGCACTCGTTACTCACCCGACAAAGCCTAAAATATATATACTTTCTTCCTCTGCCGTGTATATGGTTTCAGCATTGGAAACCTCGGGGGCGCGCAGAGTGGCTGACTTGCCAGCCAGTCCGGGTTATATGGTTATTGACGCTAAGGGAACCAGGGCATATATCGGCTCAGATGACAATAATTTTCTATATGCGTTTAATGTGACAACGGACCAGCTAGGTAACGCATTCAACAGAAACAGTGAGCACTCATTCATACCATATCTTGAAAATCCCACTCAAATGGCTATTTCCGGAAATAGCAATTTTGGATACATTCTTGATGAAAAACAGAAAATAATTTATAAAGCAAATTGCAGCGAGAACAGACTTATCAGAAAGATCGCACTGCCATATTCACCATATAAGATGAGCCTGGCAAAAAACGGTAAATCATTAATGATTATTCATTTAAATGATATGTACGTCACTTTGATGCCTGCATTTTGATAGAACCATCGTGCAGCATCAGCACGTAGAGCTATAGCTCGTAATCTTTTGGAATTATGTACTTTAATAGGAGAGATGGTTATGAAACTTTCAAAATTGCGCTGCCATATTGCGTTGCTGTTGGTTATCATGCTGATTTCCCATCGGTTGTGTGCTCAATGCAACTTTCCTCCTTCAACAAGCTGGGCTTCAGGTGTGATAAATGACGTAGATAGATGTTCTGGAATTTTTGATCCGCATATTGCAATTGACTGGATTGAAGGCGAATGGGATAAGATGGATGGATTGGTATTTACGCTATATTTTGAAAATCCGGTAGATTTGCTTGATCCCCTAGATCCGACATGGGCTGGCGGTTATATCTATTTAGATCCGGATTTTGATGAAATGACCGGTTTTCCCCTTGGGTATTTCAATATTTCATGCGAAGTTGGCGGCATCAATCAATGGGTGCGGTTGGGTGCTGATTTTTGTATCGATTTAACTGATATCCAAGGCAACAACGCAAGCGTCAAGGAATTCGTTTCTTATGATCCGAACGATTGCATCGCTGATGCCGATTCCGTGCTGCCAACCGCATCGGTCAAAAAAATTTCTGATCTTAGGTGGGAGATTCAGTTGCAGGACTTCAAGAGCCTTGCGAATTATATCACCGGATCAACATATTATGCAATCGTTTTAGGCGGATTTGATGGTAATTTTCATAGTGCGAACCCGGGAGATCCGGGCACTTTCACCCCGGCAGAACTGGTACCGGAAACACCTGATCCTATGAAAGAAGTAGGACTCATCGGGCATGTCGCTTTTGTCACAACGGATTTCGCCGGCTTGAAATTCAACCAGGAAGATATTTCAGATTCAACTGAGGTGCAACCGATCTACTTGAGTATCGTCAATGGCGTTGATATCAGGTCGCTGTGGCTTAAGATATACAGCAATCCGAACCTGTTTTCAACGTTAGATACATCATTCGCAAGACCTGTCAACAGAGCCCAGGATTATGCACCAATTGTCCGATTCATCGACGATACATTGCATGTAGAGTTCATCGGCAACGAAAGCCTGATGATTTCAAAGGGAAAAGGTGCCATACTCGAATTGCGTTTTGATCCCGCACATTTCGATTCTTTGCATCAGGATATTAAACCGACCATTCCGGATATAACCGCGGCAGATCCCGTAGCACGTGATACCAATGATTCGTTGATTTCCTATATGATGTTTGCCCCAAACAAGCTGCTCCCCATTAATCAAGAAACAAATGCTGTTGACCTATCACACCGTTCTGATTTAAAACAAGGCAGCATAGGCCTTTACGCCTATCCGAATCCATTCAACCTGAGAACGGTTATCAGATACAATGTGCCAATATCCGGTGAAGTGAAAATCACGATTTTCAATATTGCCGGGGAAGTGGTGAAGACTCTTGTGAGTGGATGGCAAGCGGCAGGTGATTATCAGATTCGATGGAATGGCAGAAATAATTTCGAGCAGCATGTAAGCAGCGGAGTTTATATTTGTTATATGCAAGCAGGCGCGTATTCTGCAACCCAGAAATTGATCCTTTCGAAATAAGCAGGAATTATTATGGCGTATGGAAAAAATAAAGTATCATTTTTTCTGAATTCAAGAGTGCAACAAATTCTGTTTCTCTTGTCGGCAATGCTGGCGTCCGCCCAATCGCAGGATATTCTTGATCGGGTGGGGATGAAGTCGTTGTATTACCTGCCTTCGTATCCCAGCGCGCGCGGGCTTGCCAGGGGAGGTGCGTTTATCGCTACGGCTGACGATGGCGCCGCTGGCGATGTCAATCCGGCGGGGCTGGTTATTCCGACATCTTCCGAAATTTACAGCCACCTGCGAATCAGCGAGTATATTCATCATGAGAATGCCGGTACTCGCTTCGATCCGGATCGAATGCATCACCATATCAATCTCATGAGCAATCTTGGCAATTTCAGCGTCTCATTTCCCTTGATTCCCATACAGTGGCTTCCCTTTTTCGATAAACACGGGATTGCATTCTCATTATACCGCAACGAAATGATTAATTTCAAAAATGGCTTTTTCTACGACCAGTTTACTCCTGACGATCCGGTATATGGTGCGGCAACGGCAGGCATCATCTCGGAATCAAAAATTGCGTTGAAGACATGGGGCGCTGCGTTCGCCACCAAACTGGGCAATCCGTTCACAAATTCAAAGAAAATTATATATGATTATCTCGCCATCGGGCTTTCAGTAAAATACTGGATTCTGGATTATAGCCTGGAACAGGAAATTTACGATGGTGGAAATAAAAATGGGAACGTACCAGTTGATCTGGCTTACATAACGGTCGCCAACACGACAGATATCAATGGCTCCATTCAAGTCGGCGGTGTGTTAAGCTTTCAAAGGCTGCTCTTTTTGCAGAATGTCAGGTTTGGGCTGACAATGGCGCGGGGCGGTACATTCGAAATCGATGCAACGGTTTTTACGCCATCGCGCGCAGTGGGCGATACGCAATCGATCGAAGGGGCGTTCGCCTTTCCCATCACCAGAAGACTTAGAATACCTACCTGGTTTGGGGCAGGCGTTTCATGCGCTCCTTTTGGGAAGCTGCATATTCATAGTGATCTGGTATATTTCAGGTATTCTGAGCAAAAGCAGGTCCTGTCATTCATTTCCGGGCAAAAAGATGCGTCGGCGATTGTACTGGAGAATAAGTTTCGATTTAATTTGGGCTTATGTTACGAGTCATCGGAGCGCCTCAAGTGCAGCCTGGGCTATTACCGGCAGCCGAATCCGGCATTTCAAACGGCGTCTAATTCGCCGAATCTCATCCGGTTCTTCAATCAGGAGGAAACGCTGCACCATTTAACCGCAGGCTGTGAATTGGGAATTCTGCAATGGGGAACCACCTATAAGCTTTACCTGGTAGCCAGCGGCGATCTGTCGCCGAAAACATTTGGTGCCAGAATGCTCATTGATGATGCATGGATCAATACCCGCGAGTTACTCATCGCAATCAAACTCAGGTTCCAGTGATGGCAGGGCGCATTTTAAAATATTTTCTGCTGATGTCTTTGTTCTGGGCGCCTCCCGGATCGAGCCAGGATTTGACGATTTTCATCCGGAAAATACAGGGCGCACTGGAGAGCAGCAATTACAGCGATCTCAGAGAGGCTTGTGAAGAAGCGCTGCGATCCGGTCACACTGAAGCGCAAATAATACCGGGTATGGCAGAGCCATATATTCCGCATTTTTTCATTGGTCTGGCTTATTTTCTCGATGGCGATTTTGCATTGGCGGAAGCAGAATTGTCGATTGCGAATTGGCAAGAACGAGAGGTTGTCTCGAGGACTAAATATAACCAAATGCTGCCAACGCTGTTGCTAACTTCAGCCAATTATAAATCGCTTGCGCAAATAGCTCAAACACGCGGAGTTCGTATTGCACGACAAAACGACAGCTTAAAAATAAAAAATCAAGCAATCGCGGAACTGCAAAATGAGGTGGATGCACACAGATCCCGGGAACAAGGCGAAACGCCGGCACAAGCGGGCGAGCAGGATCGCGATTATCTGGCAGCAATTGATTTGGTGCTGCAGGGCAACTATCAGGAGGCGCTCAATAGGCTTGCCTCAATTTCGAATGACAATCGGAATTTCACGCGAGCCAGAACATTCAGGGAGTTTATCAATACTGAACTGCTGTCACAGCCTTCAATGGGAACTCTGACGGTAAGGGATACGGTCATGCAATATCGCCGACCCGAACCGAGAGTTGTGGTCACCCGCCCTGATCCGTCAGAATTTGATCCTGTGAAAGGCTCGTTCGTCGTCAGAAAATCGAAATATATGTTAACAGGTTGGGTAAAGGACGATCAGGAAATTGATTCGGTCGATTTCTGGATAGACGGAATGCCGTTGAGCAAGACTTCGGGCGAACGTATTGTCCGGAAGCCTGACCTGGCGAACAAAGATAGTTTGTATTTCTCAGAATTGATACCCTTAAAGGAGGAACAAAGAACAAGTATTGTTATCAATGCTGCAGATAAAGATGCAGATGGCGCGCACAAAATAACCAGGCGTCTGGTATTTCAACGCGAGTTGAATTGGTGGGAGAGGATTGAATTTCAGCTTGGTATTGCCGGCGGTTCACTATTTTTGATTCTGATTTTCGTTGTCATTCATTTGATTCGTCGAATAAGGGCGAAAGAATTAGCCAGCGTACCGCTGCCGGATGTGCCAAATCCGTATGAAGCCTCGCAGCCTGTGCGCGGCGATAGCCACATGATTCGACCGGAAGCGTATCTGAATCAACTCGAGTCGTTAATCGAGAAAAACAGCCTGGCGCTCTGGGGGGAAAGGCGCATCGGCAAAACCAGTATTTTATTCCAGTTTGAAGACCTTTTGAATGAGAATCTCCGGAACGCAGTTGCGCCTCCGATTTATCCGGTGTTTTTTTCGCTGGACGGCAAACGCGAAAATCGTTTTCTCGGCGATTTGCTTGCTTCTATCTATGCAACGCTTTTGCAGAACGATCTGAGTGAAAATTCGGGATTCCGGGAAGCAATTGAAAAAAAGATCGATTCGAGCCAACAAAAGGAAAGCTCAGATTTAACCAGAATAGTTTTTGTGAAAGAGCTTGAATTAATTATGCATGAGCTTCAAAAAATTCATGCGGATGCCTTGCTGGTTTTGCTCCTCGATGAATGGGATAATTTTTACGCCTGGGATCCATCCTGGTTAAGCTGGATGCGCGAAATATTTTGCCAGGGACGAATTGCTGTACATTATGTCTCAGCCGGGGTCAGACGTCAGGATATTGGTTTAAACTCAGGCAGTCCGTGGTATAATGCACAAATTAATATTCAGCTTGAACCCTTTGATCCGGAAGCATGCAGGCATTTGATTGTCGGACCGAATGTTCTGCATTTCGACAAGAGCGCGGTCGATTATGTTCTAAAGGTTACATTGGGGCGATTTTTTCTGATTCAACAAACGTGTTCGTATTGCTTTGTAAATGCAAAGCAAAAAAAGAATAAGCGCATCACCTTAAATGATGCCAGGCAGGCGTTCCATATAGGGATTTGCAATCATTTTTCCAGAGAGAGCAGGGTACAACGGATTTTGAAAGAATTAGCAGCAGAGGCTCGAAATAAAATTCTCTCAGGAAAACCGTTTCCAGAACAACTCCTCAAAAAATATATCGATGCGCTTTTTGAATTCGGTCTGGTCGAATCGGCTCATTCAGGTGCGCTTTCTTCAGTATCGCAAGTTTGCGCGACACCTGCATTAATTGAATTAATAAAAGGGAGGTAAACTCGATTATGCAAGATGCTCCAAAAAGGATGAAAAATCCATTCAGCTTGCAGCCGGCTTTGGGAACGGGATTCTATGGGCGTGGGGATGAAATTGAAGATATTTTATCCCTGGGAGCAGGCACAAATAGCTTGATCATCGGTGCCAGGCGTTCCGGTAAAACGTCGCTATTGAAAGAAATTGCCAGAAGAATCCGCTATTTCACCCATCATTCATGTGTCTATTTCTCTGCCGCTGCCGATCCGAAAGGATCTGATCTGCAAATAACCATCAATGATGCCTGCAATGAAGATACCCAGATGAGTCGATTGCTTACTTCGACAGTGGCGATAGCGCCGGCTACTTTCTATGATATGATGAAAGCCATCAATGAAAAACTGAGGCTGCTGTCCGATGACAGGGGAGAAAACCGGTTCTTCTTCATTCTGGTCGATGAAGCTGAGCTTTTAAATCAGTTCGAGGATGCTGTATTAAAAGATATTTATAAAACAATTTCAAATTGCCAGTACGTAAAATGGATTTTGTGCGGGGGTCCGTCCGTATGCTATCTGAATAAACTGCAGGAGCGAAAGACCTGGATCACTGAACCGTTTTTGGGGAGCTTCATCACGACAAAGCTGGGCAGGCTATCGAAACTTGATGCGGAAGCATTGATTATTCATAAAGATGCGGATGGCAAGCCAACGATCGTTGCGGAAAAAGCAACCGTCGATGCAATTCTTGAGCACTCGTACCAGCAACCGTATATCATCCAACTCCTGGGAATGAAGCTGTTTGAAAATGGCAAACTTGATAAAATAACAGACACCACGGTGGACTGGGTTTACGTTCAATGCGAAGGTCAGGGCTATTTCATGGAATCATTTGAAAATCTCGAGCTGCCTGAAATGGAAATTCTGATCGAAACTGTTGATCCCAAATTGAAGAAAGCTATAAATTGGGATTATCTCAACAGGAAACTATTACATCCAATTGCGGATATCGAGCGCGCTGTGGACCGGCTCATCAAATTATGTTTTTTAAAAGAACTGGATGGCTCGTTCTTACCTTCGACGCCTTTCTTAAAACGGTGGCTGCGCGCAAAGCGAAATCACCTCAAAGAAGTTATCAGGAATAAGAACAAACCCGGAACATCGCCTGTACCACCAGTCCCGAGCGGTACGAACGGAAAAAATAAAAGTGAAGGGATTAATGCTGTGAATCCAAATCAATCAGAAAATAAACCACACGATGGCAATTCTCCGGTGGGACCGGCTCTTTACTTTGTGATGGGCATTTTCACCTTGCTCGTTATAGCTATTTTCATCCTTCCGCCCAGGCAAAATTTATGGCTCTATATTGTTGGCGCCGTTTTGCTGATCACCGGGTTGTATTCGTTTGTTCTGGTCATGACTGGCAGAGCTGAACAGAATTTATTTGTGAAGATAACCAAATCGGTTCTCGGCAAATTGCCCGGCGGAAAAAGCAAAAGCTGAAATCGGTCGAGCATAATGAAAATTTTGATCACGACAGATTTGGAGGGCGTAAGCGGAATCGTTGAGTGGGACCGGCATGACCGGGGCACGCCACTCGATCTATGGCAACGTAAGCTCATGACCGGAGAAGTTAATGCCGCGATTGAGGGGGCATTCGACGCCGGCGCAACGCGGGTGAAAGTGGCTGAAGGACATAATGCGATTGATATTTTGCAAATGGATCGGCGGGCATCAATTGTTCCCGCAATTTGGCCCGCGATCCCGCCACTTCAAGGGTGGGACGAAGGATTCAATGCACTGATTCAAATTGGTCACCACGCCATGGCTGGCACAAAAAATGGCTTGCTTGCCCACAGCTATAACCATCGAACAGTCGAATATATAGAAATCAACGGGATGCGGATCGGGGAGATTGGCGTCGAAGCTGCCCAGGCTGGTGATTACGGATTTCCCACGGTGCTGATCAGCGGCGATGAAGCTGCCTGCCGGGAAGCACAAGATTTGTTGGGTGATATCGAAGTCGCAGCCGTTAAGAAGGGCTACGGATGCCATCATGCCGATTGTCTGCATCCGGCGAAAGCTCGAGAATTGATCCGCGAAAAGGCAAGGGCTGCGCTGAACCGGTTGGATGAATTTAAACCGTTCATCATTCCCGGACCGATCAAAATCATTGAGTGTTACTTCAAACCGTTGGATGAGCAAACGCTCAAGGCGAAGAAAGAGATGCCGGAGACGGAGATCATAGACGAACGCACGCTGGCATATCATGGCAGAAATGTGGTAGAAGCAATGGCGCGACGGTGTGGAGTGGATTGTTCCTGGACCGCAGAAAAGATAAAGTCAGGTTAACTGTATGAAAGAAGGCGTATTGCTTGATTGGAATCAGTTTGCCAGTCTTCGAGTGACCAGCGGTTTATGAATTGCCGTTTGCATCAAAATGGAGGAAGAATGAGATGCTGCGTATCCGTAATGGAATAAAAGCCTATCCGAAAATCCTCCTTGTTATTCCCGAGATCCATTGATCGTGGGTGCCGCCCACGTGAATCCCATTCATAAATGGGTTGGTGGATTCCCGTGGGCGGCACCCACGATTAAAACATTCGGAAATGACAGCCTCTGCCTTAACCATTTTATCCTTTAAATAGGTATTCTGATAGGCTCTCTTACGCAGTATCCTCTCTACATGCGCGTTGATTTGTTTTGCTAACAAGCGGAATTTTCAGATAGATACTGCTTAGGAGGTGGGATAAAATAAATTACACATTTAATTTTTTTATGTGACTATTTATCAAAATAATTTTTAAGCAAAATGCCCAAGTTATTTAATCCCAACTCCTTAATTATCTATGCCCAGCAATTCTACTTCAAAAATCAGGGTTGCATTGGGCGGAATTATCCCACCACCGGCACCAGCTTCACCATAAGCCAATTCCGACGGAATAATGAGCTTGCGTTTTCCGCCGACCTTCATTCCGGCAACGCCTTCATCCCAACCTTTAATGACCTGATTTAGTCCCAACTTGAATCGGAAAGGTTCATTCCTGTCATGAGAGCTGTCGAATTTTGTACCATCTTCAAGCCAGCCTGTGTAATGAACCGCTACGCGATCGCCGCGTGCAGGAGAACTCCCCTTGCCTTCAACGATATCGATATACTTCAATCCTGAATCGGTTGTAATTACAACTTCTTGCTTTGGGGTCGTATCTTTCTGTGTATCACTGCATCCCATACAGAAAATTAGAACCAACATAAATAAAATAGCGAAACCTTTCATTAGCCAACCTCCTTAGATTTGGAATTTAATCTTGACGTATCTGATTATCGCAGGTTAAATTACGGCGGAAAACAAGGCATATCACGAGCAATATTTCGAAAAGTTCCAGATGAATCCTACCACGCTTCCAGATTTCTGATTCGAAGGTCCTTGATACGAATGGTATCCATTCCGGTATGATAGAGCGCAATATATCCCGGTCTGATTTTTTGGTGAGTCATGTTGATTGCCGAGATGCTGCCATTGATGCGCCACTCCGATTGGCGCTCAAAGTTTAGCAACTGGACTAAGAAGCCGTCACAATTGTGCGCGGGCAGGACGTATTCGGGAAAATGATCAACATATTTCGCCGTGTAATGAACCGCATCCATATAATCATAGAATTCGGCAAGATAGCCCGGATCATCCTGACTGAGCCAACGATAATAGATGCCGCCACAGGCGAAATGATTACGCATCGCCAGCGTCTGAAGCTCGAAATTCTCATATTTCTTTTGACTTACAAGATAACCATCACCCTGCGTGGCAACGATAAATCCATTCTCCACGTGCCAATTGGCATCACCAAGCGAGGTCCAGTTGCTCAAATCCTTTCCGTTGAATAAAGACTCGTAAGCGATTTTACCCGGCAATTCCTTTACGCGCAGATTCTTGAATTCAATGAAATGACCATGATTCTGCAATCCAATGGGACCGACCCGAAGACGATAGCGCATGATGTGATCCGCCGATAAGTCCACATCGTGGATTTGAATAGTGTTGAGCCAGACGCGCACGATGGGCCAATCCATCAGAATTCGATATTGGTTCCATTGTCCTGCGGGTCGGATGGCATTTGTATCCGGTTGAGCCAGATCGTACATCGCGCCGCTTGAGTATTTGGTTGGCTCTCTGCCGAAATCATCCAGTATCTGGATTTCGAAGCCGGTTTTCGACTGACGCCCTTCTTCGGGAGCATGGATGAATACACCGCTGTTGCAGCCGGGAGCCATCCTGAAATCCAATTCGAGGATAAAATTTTCGTAGGACTTATCCGTTAAAATAACATTAGGCGGTCTGGGATTGCCTTTGCAAATCAATAAGCCGTTCTCCACATAATAAACAGCGCTAACCTGCTCAACGCGCCAGCCATCCAGGTTTTTACCGTTGAAAATAGGGACGAACTCGGGTTCGTTTTTGTTTGCGCTAGATGAACCCGATTCATCTTCCGTACATAGCAAATAAACGCCGCAAATGCTGAGCACGATCACGATGATGATCATGTTGGTCAATCTTGTTCGGGATTCCATAGCAACTCCATCGGTTTGTTATTTGGATGAAAAAGCCGAATAAGATGATACAATTTTTGATTCTTTCTCAGAATGAAAAATTAGCATCAATTATTTTAATAATAGAATACTTGATATTATTGCGAATATTGATTATATTCAAGCGATTTTCTGGTTGATTGTGTTAAATGGAGATGGCAAATGCAATTCTTTCATGATACCGTTGAATTTGTCCTTCCGGTGGCTCGCTACCTGCCCTGGGCTATTTTATTCATCGTTTTCCTGGCGATCCGAAAAACGGTTATTGCTATTGCCAATTCCCGAAACAGGCGCGACGAATCGCTGCTCAGGAAAATCATCATATCCGCCTGCAAAAAACCATCGGTTCTCTGGTGCCTCTATGCTACCGTGTACTTCGCATTCCTTTTCAATGATGGCAAAGCAAATTATATTGCAATCGGAAAGAAAATTGTCCTCCTCCTGCTATTCTATTCAATCACGCGTGCTGGTTGCAGGATAGTCGCTGCATATTCAAAACAACCTGAGCCTGAAAAATCTGAAGGCGATATGTTTCGCCCTGTTTTTCTACTCGTCATTGAAGCTGCAATGATTATATTCAGTTCGTGCATGGTTCTCGAAATTGTCGGATTACAAGCATCGGCTGTATTGATTGGTTTGTCCGTTTTTGCCGTTGTAGTTGTATGCGCTATGCATGATGAAGTGGCAAATTTTTTCGCTGGCGTGTACATCAAACGGGCAAAGCCGTTTATCCCGGGGCAGTACCTCTAAATCGATTCACAGACAGCCGGCTACATTCACAATATCGACTGGCGGATGACGCAGCTTCGAACGATTCAGAATAATCTCATCATCATTTCAAATAAGCACCTGCTCGGGCGATCGTTGCTCAATTATTCCTTGCCAGAAACCTGGTTTTCAGTGGCAATTGGCTTAAGCGTCAAATCCGGTACTGAGCCACATCGGATTGAACATATTTTACTCGACGAAATCAGTCTATCATCCAAGTATATTCCGGGGCTGTTGATGGAACCGGCGCCTTATATCCGATTTCTTCCCGGATTCGCTGCGGATGCGTTGCGGTTAAAGCTAGTCATTCATGTTAACGATATTCGCGATCAAAATTTTGTCGAACATGAATTAGGCAAACGCATATTAATGCGCATCAAGCGGGAAGGCATTGATTTTACGCTGCCTGTTTCGGCTATTGAAATGAATCGTGGTGAATAAATCGTTTTCCCTGCCAGCTTTTCCGCACTTCCAGTTCGGCATCGATAGCGGCGATCACAGCCATTTTATTGCGACACCAGTCCGGGGCAACCAATATTTGATCCGGTGCTTCCGCAGTCAACCGTTGAATGACAACCGTCGGCGGTAAAAGCTCAATAAAGTCGCAAAGAATGTCAACGTACGATTTCAGCGAAAGCAATGATATTTTTCCCTGGCGATGCATTGCTTCAAGTTTCGTGTTTGTGTGTACCTGCAGCGGATGGATTTTGATGGCGTCGAAATTCAGTTTGGATAACGCCACTGCGGTATTTAAAATATCTGATTTGGCTTCGCCTGGCAATCCGATAATCACATGAATACAAATCTTGAGTCCTGAACCGGCTGTTATTTCTATCGCGTGCAAAAAGTCCTCATACGTATGCCCGCGATTGATGGCAGCAAGTGTGCGATTATGAATGGATTGAAGACCGTATTCAATCCAGACATCCAATCGGGGTTTGTAGCTTGCCAGCAGATCGAGTATATTTTCATCGACGCAGTCGGGACGCGTGCCGATTGCCATGCCCACAATTTCCTTGAATTGAAGCACAGCATCATACGTATGTTTCAGGTGAGCCAGGGGAGCGTAAGTATTAGTATATGTTTGAAAATAGACGATGAATTTGGAGACATTGCGCTTTTCTTGTATACGCTCGATCCCGGCTTTGATCTGGTTTTCTACCGTTGCCTGCTGCTGAATCAAATCGGGACTGAATCCGTAGTTATTGCAATAAAGGCATCCCCCCGTACCCCGGGTCCCATCGCGATTGGGACAGGTGAATTCGCCGTGCACCGGAATTTTCCAGACTTTTTCACCGAATTGTTTTTTCAGGTAATGGCTGAAGGTTAAATAGCGCTTGTTTCCAGCGAAAGACGCAGCAATTTTTTCGGGTTCGTGATCGTGCATCCTGATACAGTGCTTTGGCAAGTCATTGCTCGAAGTGAATGACATTGCATGTGATTGAATTTGTCACGCCGTCGATTGCCTGAATTTTATCAATCACCAGCATCCCGATTTCATTAAAATCACATGCCTGGAGTGTGGCAATCATATCATACGGTCCGGCGACCGCGTCGATGTGATATATATTTTTGGTTCTTCTAGCAAAAAGTTGAAAAGGCCTGGATGATTTTCAATTTGAAGTAGTCGTTTTCACGATAGCCGTAAGCTCTTCGTTT
>JAFGMA010000423.1 GCA_016927835.1 Candidatus Zhuqueibacterota bacterium
ACTTAAATTATTTGAGTTGAAAAGAAATATTTTTAAATAGCCTGCTTTTTCTAATGTGGGTTAATTTGAATTTTTGAATCTTTGCAACTTCACCTTAAATCGCATCAAAAATTTAAAAAATATTTGCTTACTATTAAAGCCCAACTAATTTGATTGGGCTTTCTTTTTATAAAAGCTAAAATAATCTGTATAAAATAACTTTTAAATGAAAGGGAAAATTATGGCATCCTTAAAAATGGAAGGACCGTTCAGGCTTAATGCCGAAACGATTGATGAAAAGGTCAATAGGATTTCTCCCGGAAACTATGTCATTGGCAGGAGAAATGAAAGTGGAACTTTTCTCTTCAAACGTATCGGTCGTGCAAATTCTGATTTAAATTCAAAATTAAAATCATGGGTAAGCAAAACAACAAAACCATTATTTAAGTTTCGATATTCAAGTTCTGCCCGAGAAGCTTTTGCAGTGGAATGCGCAATTTATCATGATTTCGCCAAAGACGAAAGGGTTGAGCATCCTAAAAGACCAGATAGTACCAATTGGAGATGTCCTCGGTGTGGATTTTATAAGTGACAAACTAATTTAATTTATCCTATTCAATCCTGAACAAGAAAAAATGACGTTCACCAGTGAATAGCTATCGGATTGTAGGATGCAATTTTAATATCATTCAATTAATAGGAGTTCAAAATGAATATTTATGTTGGAAATTTATCAAAAGAAGTTAGCGAAGACGATTTGCGTGATGCTTTTGAGCCATTTGGTCAGATTACGTCTATCAAAATCATCAAGGATAAATTTACAGCCGAATCAAGGGGATTCGGTTTTATCGAAATGCCTGAAAATCAGGAAGCGAAATCGGCAATGGAAAAGCTGAACGGGGCTGAATTAAAAGATAAAACCATTGTTGTCAATGAGGCACGATCACGCGCATAAGTGCGTCGCCAATGGTTGATGACAAAGAAATAGTGGCTGGCATAGTCGAAACCAAAATCAATTTTTGACCGATTGGTTTTCCAGGTTCGCGTAGTTAGATGGACATCGACGACTACACAATTCCTCTTCCGGGTATTATTTTAGCCTACTGATAATTGTAAACAATGGAGCGATGATCATATAATGAATATAAGTTTAGGTTTGCAGCAAAAAATGGGGCTCTATATGAAACAATCGCCCCAACAAGTTCTGCTATCATCTCTGATCCAACTCCCGATGATGAGACTTGAACAGAGAATCAGGCTTGAATTAGAGCAAAATCCTTTCCTGGAAGAGGAATTTGATCTTGAAGAAGAAACGGACCAGGAGCCAGCATCATTAGAACCTGAAAGTGCACACGAAAATGAAGAATACGACAGTGAAATATCTGCTGATCAAAAAGAAAATCAAGAAATTGATTGGGACACAATTTTGAATGACGAGGATAACTATTCCATAAAAATCCCAAAGGATAATAGCGCTGAGGTTTATGAGCGCCAGGATGTGTCCGAGACCAGTCTACCAGAACACCTTATCGCTCAATTACACATGATCAAATTAACTGATTTTGAAGTGGCTATTGGAGAATATATTATCTGGAATATCAATGACAATGGATATCTCTTTATCGATGTCGAAGACATTGCTAAAAATTTTGACACTTCTGTGGATATCGTAACTGACATTTTGCGGCTTATCCAACGATTTGATCCTGTAGGTATCGCCTCACGTAATCTGCAAGAATGTCTGTTAATCCAAATCATGGAAATGGACGCGCCAGACCAATTAGTGATTACGATTTTGCGCGATCATTTTGATGATTTCAAGAACAGGCGATTCGAAAAAATCATCAAACAACTCAGAATTACTTTGGAAGAACTCCAGGAAGTAACCAATAAAATAACGAAGCTTAATCCGAAACCGGGCGAAGGATTTATAAGCTTCAACGATAACTATATCATCCCTGAATTGACAGTTGTAAAGGAAAATGGCGAATTTAAGATAAATTTAAATGATTGGAATGTTCCTCATTTAAGAGTGAATCCTTCTTATAAACGCCTCTTTTTGGATAAGAAGAAGACTTCAATAAAAACAAAGGAATATATTAAACAAAAATTAGAATCGGCAAGGTGGCTTATTAATTCAATTCACCAGAGAAGAATAACCATTTTGAAGGTAATGCAAGCTATCATTGACAGACAATATGATTTTTTCGAAAACGGAAAAGAATATATCAAACCAATGATTTTAAAAGATATTGCAGATGAAATTAGCATGGATATCTCCACTGTCAGCCGAGTTACGAGCGGGAAATATGTCCAGACGGATTTTGGAGTGTTTGAACTTAAATATTTCTTCAGTGAACGAATCAGACGCGAGAATGGGGAAGATGTGTCAAACAAAACCATCAGAAACCGCATAAAGCAAATCGTAGAAGCAGAGAATCCGAACAAGCCATTAAACGACCAGAAAATAGCTGCCTTATTAAAAAACGAAGGATTCGATACCGCGCGAAGAACCGTCGCCAAATACAGAGAACAGATGACGATTCCAGTCGCACGATTAAGACGAATAATTATGCCCGGGAACGGGAGTCCAAGTTCCAATATTTCTTCAAGGAAAAGTTAGCAATAAAATCTATTTTTAATGAGCCCCGGGATCGGGAAACACCATTTTGCTCTCTTTGGAATTCGGGCAGTGAATGAGAATATGAATGATCATGGATCGCGAATAGCATTGTCCAATTGCATGCAAAGCAGAGCGCAGATTCAACTGTGATGAACTTTTCAGCGCTCATGGGCGTACAATCGGACATAATTTGGTTGGCACGATGTAGACATATAAAAAGCATGACTTACGCAAAAGGTGGAACAACTCACATTATACTCCTTTAAATTCTAAAAACCTCTATGCATCAATCGCAAAACAATCTGCTGCTCGAAGTCTCGAATTTAAAAAAATATTTTCCTATCACTTCCGGTTTTTTTAAAAAAGTTGTCGGGCATATTCGCGCTGTCGATGGTATCAGCTTTTTCATTAGAAAGGGTGAGACGCTGGGGCTGGTCGGTGAAAGCGGCTGCGGAAAGACCACTGCTGGCAGACTCATTCTGAATGTGCTGCCAGCGACTTCGGGAAAGGTAATTTTTCATCAAGCCAATAAACCGGTGAATGTAACCGATCTGCGCGGCGAAAAGCTCAGGAAATTCAGAAAACACATGCAGCTCGTTTTCCAGGATCCGTTTTCATCGCTAAATCCCCGCATGACGATTTTGAATATTGTCGGTGAACCACTATTGGCTCATGGCATGCGGCGCGGGAAACAATTGGAAGAACGTGTGAAATTGTTAATGCAGCAAGTTGGATTGAATGTCAAGTATTTGCATCGCTATCCCCATGCCTTCAGCGGGGGACAACGTCAGCGCATCTGTATCGCCCGGGCATTGGCGCTTAATCCCGAACTCGTAATATGCGATGAACCGGTATCTGCCCTTGATGTGTCGATCCAGGCGCAAATTATCAATTTATTGAAAGATTTACAGCAACAACTGGAATTGACCTATCTATTCATCGCTCATGATTTAAGCGTTGTCGAAAATATCAGTTCCAGAGTGGCAGTGATGTATGTCGGAAAAATCATGGAATTAGCTTACACGGAAGAGCTTTTCCGTACTCCGCTGCACCCGTACACCGAGGCGCTCATGTCAGCAGTGCCCAAGCCCGATCCGAGACACAAATCTGATCGCATCCTGCTTCAAGGGGATGTTGCCGATCCTTCCGATCCTCCTCACGGCTGCATGTTTCATCCGCGCTGCCGATACGCGATTGAACGCTGCAAAGTGGACGTGCCGGAGCTGACCGATACAGGAGACCGGCATTTTGTGCGTTGCCATCTGGCTACTGAATTGAGTTTGAAGGGTATCGGATCGCAGGCATAGTCAAATCTGGCATTCCCGCCAATAACGACAAATAGTATTCAAAACCAGACTCGCCACAGTCCCTCAGACGCTTTTTTCCTAAATGCCAGACTCAGCTTTCAAGAGAGCCAGCTTGATACCACTGAAAGCATTTGCCTGTTTTCTTTGCTTAGAACTTGATTCCTGCTTTCTATCCGCGCCTGAGATAATAGCCAGTCAGGCTTTCGGCGCATCTGGCGCACTCTTCCGGCGTATTCTGAACCAGCAAATAGCCGCCTTCATCGCCGCCTTCCGGACCAAGATCAATAATCAAGTCTGCGCGTTCAATCATTTCAAGATTCGTTTCAATCGATACAATCGTATTGCCCTTTTCGAGCATCTCCGAAAACAGCGTTAACAATAAACTCAGATCGCTGAAATGCAAACCACTTGCAGGTTCCTCAAACACAAATAATGCATTGCCTGAATCGTGCTTTACCAGTTCTTGTGCCAACTTGATGCGTTGACATTCAATAAGCGAAAGCGACTTAATCGGTTGTCCAAGCTTTAAATAGCCAACGCCAACTTCATTGAGCGCAGCGAGCTTGCGGCAAATGCTGGGCTGGTTTTCGAAAAGCGTAAATCCATCTTCAACAGACAGATTCAATAGATCAGAAATCGTATGATTTTTAAATTGGATGTCGAGGACATCTTTTTTGAAGCGTTTTCCCCGACATTCAGGGCATGGTAAATTCAATTCCAGATTCGAATGTGAATTTGTTTTAAGCAATCCGGTTCCTTCACAAGCCGGACAGGCGCTCGGTTGATATTTAAGATGAAAATATTTTTCTGTGAATCCTTTTTCTATTGCCACCGAAAGGGAAGAAAAGATGCGGCAGATCAATTCCCAAATGCCTAAATATTCACAGAGAAGGTACGAAACATCCGCTCTTATGGGTTCAAGATTCAAAACGGCTAAATATTCAATTCGATCCAATCCATGAATATCCCGAAAATTTGCGCCTGAGACGTGTTTATTTTCGAGAAATCTTTTTACCGCCGGTACCAGGGTTTCCATAACCAGGCTCGATTTTCCGGCGCCGGCAACCCCTGTAACACAACTCAATCGTCGCAGCGGAAATTGAACATCAATATTTTTCAGATTGCGCGCCCTGGCACCCCATATTGAAATGCATTCACCCGGTGAGGGCGGACGAATCTGGCGGCTCGGAAGGTGCAATTGGTGATTTAAATATGCCCCGGTAGATGATGTCGGATGACTCCTGATATTTGCATAATCCCCGGTTGCCACAATTGTACCTTCGCCTGTGCCACTTTCCGGTTCCAAATCAATAATCACGTTTGCTGCCTTGAGCAATAATGGCTCATGATCAATAATGATGACAGTATTGCCAAAATCCCTGAGTTTTTGAAAGGCGGCTATCAATTGCAAATGATGCTTATGATGATGACCGGTGGTAGGGTGGTCAAAAATGTACATCAGTCCGGTAGAACGAGCAGCGAGGACATCGCATAATTTACAATCCTGGTATTCACTGAAAGAAAGGCTCCCCAGGTTCCTGATTAAATTCAAATGCCCTGAACCGAACTCGTTCAAATACCATAATCGCGTTTGAAGTTCCTCCAGATAAACACGCGCGATCTCAGGCAGCGCATCAGGAAATTTGCAGCAAAGGAAATATTCATTCAAATCAGCGCATGGCATTTTCAGAAAGTCCGCTATGCCAAGATCACCGATTCGCATCGACAATACTTCAGGACGCAAACCCAGACCGGAGCAAACCGGACAGATTTCTTCAGTCATGAAGGATTCAATTTCTGTTTTACGACTCGTACAATCCGTCTCAGCATAAGTGCTGATGATTGCAGGAATAATACCGGGGTATTTCATTTTCTTTTTAAACGGATTCGCATCGACTCCGATTTCGAGTTCAACCAACTCATTTGTGCCATGCAAAATGAGTTGCTGCAATCCGGGCGGATATTGCTTGAGGGGCAATTCAAGATCAAAATCAAACTGCTCCGATAATGCGGAAAGCATGATTTTTGCCATAACTGCTGATTGATTATTTTTGAGCAAATCATCAAGCGACAAATCTGAGTTGTAAATGACTTTTTCCTCATCGATGCGTTGGATCAAGCCCTTTCCCTGGCACTGCGGACACCTGCCCCGACGATTCTTCCAGGAAAAACTTGATAAATCAACCGGTTCAACGCTGTAGAAGCAACCGGGACAACGCCACGCGCCATCAAATTTCTCCCCACAAATCGGGCAGTACGCAATCCCCAATTCCATCATAAATCGACCCAGATAATGGAATATATTGGATAATTCCCCGACTTTTGTATCGCAGGCGCAGCGCTGCATCGAATGAATAGTGAATTCAACCACCGGAGGTATCCCAATCACGTCGCCGGTTGTAGCCAGTTCTGCGAAGATATCTTCCTGACAGGAAACAGGATGATATCGCTCCCGACTATGCTTTGCCAGCAAATCTATCACCAGCGAAGACTTGCCGGAACCCAGGCGTCCGGCAACTACAATAAGCTGATTTTTTTCAATCTCAAGATTAATAGAGCGCAGATTATTTACACAGCAATTTCTCAATCGGATTTGGGACTTCTGGCTCAACTGCTGCACCGCTTCCGGCACTGAATGGCTGTCGTACAACGGTTGGTTGAAATTAAAATCGCTGTCAGTCGCAATGCGCGATGAGCGTTTCGTAAGCGTCAGCAACTTGCTAAATGCCTCGATTTCAATTTCCAGAATGGAGACTTGAATGCGAACCAGTTCCTGTAGTTTTGTTTCGGCATGCTGGATGGAATCGATGGGAACCTGCCTCAAGCCATTGGCGAATGCCTGCCAAAGTGCTGCCGATTGCCTGAAATTACACGAAAGCGCCACAATTTCAGGTTGTTCGAGAATATGACCTGCTTCCTCAAGGAGACAGGCAAATAAATTACGCGTCATGCCGCCATTCAAATCGTCAATAAAAAAGCTGAATAATTCAAACTGGCGCCGCAATAACGAGTTACCGCTGCTGGCATCAATCTGCTTTTCCTTTCCAAACAGCTTGCGCGGGATGTGCGGTAATTCATACGCGAATCGCTCTAAACCCTCCTTCCCCTGAGTGGAAACCTGAGGAGTCAAAAACTGGTGAGCCGTGCGCTGAAGTGACGTCCGGACCAGCCATTCCAATGCCACAGCTTCGGCGTGCCTGGAGAATTGAAAGCTGGTATTCTTCGCCGGAAAAACTGTGGTTGAAGAGCAGCCTGCTTCTTTCAATTGATTAATCGAAATTGTGTGCGGCTTGGGGGCATCATGCGTTACAAAATATGCGTTGGACTGATCATAGCCCACCACGATAATTGAAAATTGACCAAATTCAAAGCTGCTTTTTAACGGATAGTCTGGCAACAATTTTTTGATATCAACCCACAGGATGACTGGCTCACCCCGGTCTATAAGTGCCTTCACCTCTTCCCAGGCTTTTTGAGGCGACGAGGGTGCGCATTTTTGCATCTGTATTCCCAAATGCCGGCATGCATTCCCGGCAAAGTGCGCGATACATCCGTCAATGAAATAGGGCAGTGGATGGGCTTTGCTGATAGCAATGGATTCGTTAAACCGAAATCCGAAAGCGCCTTCCAAACCAAAAATAAGTGCTTCCGAAAAAGGATGTTTGTAATAGGTGAAAATATCCCGCAGGCAACTGAATTCGTGATGTTGACCCATCTTGTGTTCAAATTGTTCTAATTTCATAAGTTGACCCCATCTGATATTCTCCAGAAAAATCGCGCAGAAAAGTATTTTCGCAAAGCAAGTGCCATAAAATAATTTATTGCGAAAAAAACTTTCATGTTACACATAATGCACGGATATCACCAGGATAAACAGCGCGGTGCTTGCCTGCAAAAACAATACATGCGAATTTACCCTGTTTTTGCGGATATTAGGCTCATAGCATTGAAAGGGAAATCCATTTATCGCCGGAATCGACTCAATACTCGAACCGAATTCGCGGATAATCGTTCCATATCAATTGGGGATGAACTCCATGATTTGCTATGCGTAAAATGAATAAATTTCGCCAGTTCACATTTTGAATTGAGGGAAAGATGGCACCAGAATTCAGCGAAAACACAGCATCGTCGCAATCCGGCAGCCACAGGAGAATTTTTTATGCGCTCATTCTGCTTATTAGCATCTATTTTTCATGTGCCGGACCGGGACGTTGGGCAAGACTCATCGAGTGGGAAGATTACGAATTCAGCAAGCTGCCAACCAGCACGGAATACTCGGAAGCAGAAGCAATTATGCTGCTCGACGATGGAAGGATGACCGTGCATGCAACTAAAAATATATCTTTTTCCCATTTTTCACAACATAGAATTATCAAAATTTTAGCCCGCGCTGGCTTGCGATGGGCAGATATCACCATCCCCTACTCTTCGCAATCAAAGGTCAAAAATATTATAGCGCGTACAATTTCTCCGGACGGAAAAATTACCATGCTTAGTGAAAAAAATATTTTTGATGTGAATTTGTATCCTGACTGGATTTTTTATTCTGACATTCGTGCCAAACGATTCACGCTGCCGGCTGTGGAAACGGGCTGCATCGTTGAATATTCTTATGAAAAAGAATTGCAGAATGTAAGCTACTGGAATAACTGGAACTTTCAGCATTCCATACCCACCCTGCTTTCACGGTATTCGATGCGGATTCCTGCCGACTGGGATTACTATGTTCAAACCTATCCTGCAAGTATTGAGCCCGGCAAGAGCGGCAATAAGGTGACGAGTACCAAATCGGAATATGTGTGGGAACAAAGGAATGTGCCTCCGCTGCGCTACGAAGTGGCAATGCCAGCGGTTTCGGATGTGGTGAATCGGGTGGCATTCTCACCGGCTTTTGTTTCGAACTGGTCTGATATAAGCACCTGGTTTCTGCATCTGGCGGAAGAGCGGATGAAACCGGATGAAGCAATAAAATCGTTTACCGGGGAATTGATTCGCGGAAGCAATAGTCAACGCCAGAGTCTGGAGCGGATATTCAGATTTGTTCGTGATAATGTGCGGTATGTGGCGATTGAAATTGGCATTGGTGGGTATCAGCCGCATTTTGCGCACGAAACTTTTCTGAATCGCTATGGCGATTGCAAGGATATGGCGGCGCTCCTGATCGCTATGATGGACGTGGCAGGACTCAAAGCCTACCCGGCGCTGGTTTCAACGCGTCAGAACGGGAAAGTGGATACGACGCTTGCCTCGCATAATCAATTCAACCATGTCATTGTTTGCGCAGTGCTGCCCGACAGTGCAACGTTGTGGCTCGATCCCACGGACAAAGATTGCGCATTTGGTGAACTGCCGTATTATGACCAGGGTACTTGCGCCTTTATTGTTGAGCCGGAAGGAAAATATGAATTCAGGTTTACGCCTTCGAATCCAGCCGCTAAAAACCTGCATCAGATGACGTGGGATGTGAAATTGGATAGCTCCGGCAGATTGGCGGGAAGCTGTGAGATGCACTTGCACGGTGTTCCTGCCCAGCGAACACGTCGATTATTGGCAGAAATGAATTCGTTTCAGCAAACTCAGTGGGCGGCTTCAAATGCGGTTGATTATTGCGCAGGCGCGTCTTTGGAGCAATTATCTATCGAGAATTTATTTTCACCAGCACACCCACTGGTCATAAAATTCCAGGTTGATGTGCCCCATTTCGCAGTTGTTGATTCGAACTACCTCATTCTGGAAGGTAATATTTTTCGGCAATCTCAATTTGAAGATATGTTTAACACGTCCGAGCGAATCCACCCGGTGCATTTTAACTACCTGCCTAAGTCGAAAGATTTTATTAAACTTAACTTGCCGGAAACGTATGTCCTGCATTATGTACCTGACGATTTTGATGATTCGACGAAACTGGCAGATTATGAGATTAAATATCGATCGAATAAAAATGAGCTGGAAGTCTTTCGTTATCTCCAGTTCAAACAGCAGGAAATACCAAAAGCGGGATATAGTGAGATGCGGTCGTTTTTTCAGAAAATCGGGAGAGCGGAACGGCGCAAACTTATTTTGCGTTGCAAAAACAGCAACGATTAGTTCCCAATCATCTTGTCTTCACGCGCTCCCGCCGGCTTCCCGCTTCCTGCCAGCGACGTCTTTCCGATTCGGTTTGCGGGGAGTAAGCCGGAACTTTGGCGGGCTTTCCCACGGCGTCGAGAGCGACAAATGTAAAATAGCCAGAGCAAATATGCCGCTCCTCCCCTGAATACGGCTCAACCGCCGCACACCTGACGCCAATTTCCATTGACGAATCAAAGGCGCGATTCAGACTGGCTTTCAAAATGATATATTCACCCACAGTCGCCGGGCGAAGAAATCGGATGTGATCGATGGAAACCGTCAGCACCGGTTGTTTGCAATGTCGTTTTGCAGCAAGCGCAGCAACCATGTCCATCCAGTGAACCAGGGATCCGCCCAGCAGATAGCCATGCGTGTTGGTGTGCTGTGGCAGAACGAGTTCCGTCATTTCAGCTTGCGCGGCAAAATCAATTGGTATCGACTGAGAATTCATGGGATGTACTTTCTTGTTTTGTCCGGTTCGCGGGATTTAAAACGGGATACAATAGCATTAAGACATCGATACTTCATCCAATCTCTTGTTTAACAAACATATTCGCTGAATGTTTCGCGCTCATCACTAAGGTTGGCTTCCCGATAAAAATTGAGGAAATGTCTTTGAATCGCATCGTATTTGAAGATTATCAGCGCTGTTTTTAGCATTGCACGCGGCAAAAAAACGGCAGTCTCAAACGGCTGCGCTCGTTTCACTGCCACTTTAAATTAACGGTTCTTTTAAGCGATTTCTACTTTGGCTCTTCCTTTATCGCCAATTTGGAATTTTTCGTGCTGAGCTTTTCCGGGTCATCCGAATTCCGGTTTTTGCTGCGCGTTCTCAGCAATTGAATCGGATTGTATTGTTGCGCCGTTGATAATGCTTTTTGCGTCAGCGATTGTTCTTCTTCTGTCAATAAATTGCGAATTTTTTCGATCGGTTCTTCAGGCGGCTGGTCATCGTTGCCAATCGGATGATCCTCCAAAAAAGCCAGCATCGAGTCGAGTTTCACTTCAACAATTGCCGTATCCGCCTCAAAAACACCCTCAGCATAGGCATGGGAAGCGCAGCCTGCGAATCGCTCCTGACGCGTTCCGGATTGGATGCTTTGAACATCATAAATTGAAATTTTCTTTATGCTTTGATAGAACGGACCGTGCTTACCTTCTACCTCGATGTACTGGGGCGTAATCCGCGTAATAATGGCTTGTGTCTGCTGATTATTCCCAAACTGGATTTTGCATATTTGTTCCATAAACGGTTGAAGCCGCTTGACACGATAATGATTCTCCGGAATTGCGGGCGCTGTTTGTGAATAGCAGTCTACGACGAAAAGTCTGGCTAACAGTAATCCACAACTCATCAATAATAGTTTTGTTTTTTTCATGATCAATCTCCAAAAAGTTAACATAATGTCGTTATTTATTCTATCGACGCCTTGCAATTTAACTTTACACATCATCTCAACTGATCACATTTTTAAGGAGTTAGGATAAAATAAGTTACCCATTTAATTCTCTTAAGTGGCTGTTTATCAAAATTATTTTCAAGAAAATGCCCAAGTTAATTTGTCCCGCATCCTAAGCTTACGGAATCAACCATTTGGCGGATGAGTAGCGGGGTTTCGAATGCAGCTAGATTTGTAAATCAACGCTGGTTTGTAAAATTGCGCCTAATCAAGGTGCAAATGGTTTTGCCGGCGTTTCAAGAAAATGCTTGACTTATGAAACACGCAATTCTTATATTACTCAGCTTCAATTCATATTGCCAATTCGGATTGTAATCTTAAAAATGAGGATTAAATGAATAGAATTTTACTGAACGGCGCATGGCAGGCGCGCGAAAAAGGGACGAACGAATCGATTCCTGCCCGGGTTCCCGGCTCCATTTTTTTGGACTTACTCGCTGCCAAAAAAATCGACGATCCGTTCTTTGGATTGAATGAAAAACAGTGCCCGCAGGTATTTGAAAAAGACTGGATATTCTCACGGCAATTCGATGTGCCCGGTCAACTGCTCGAATGCGAACGCATCTTTCTGGAATTTGATGGAATCGACACGATTGCGGAAATCTTTCTAAACGGGAAAAAAATCGCGCAGATCGATAATATGCACCGCCGATACCGGTTTGAGGTGAAGCAGCATCTGCGGCGAACCGCCGAAGCGCGGCAAAACCTGCTTGAAATCCACATCAGTTCGCCAACCAGGTACGTGACTCCGCTGAATCAAACGCACCATTTAAAATCACCGATTCAGGCGATCCAGGGCGGTCCGTATTTGCGGAAATGCGCTTCCAGTTTTGGCTGGGACTGGGGACCGCAGATTCCCGATATGGGTATCTGGCGTGATGTTCGGTTGTGCGGATTTTCAGGTGCGCGAATCAAAGATGTTCTGATTCGGCAAGATCATGCAGAGCGCCATGTCGATGTCAATTGCCGCATCAAATTGGAAAACCTGTCCGGTGAGCCATTTCGACTTAACGCGCGCTTGTTCGATCCGGATGGGAATGCTGTCGCTGAATGCGAAGAAGAAACAGTCGAAACGGTGCTTTTGAAATTGCCCGTCAAAAATCCGAAATTGTGGTATCCCAATGGTTATGGGCATCAGCCGCTATACACACTTCAAATTGATTTAATGGACAGCAGCGATGTTTTGGATTCATACGAAAAAAAGATCGGGCTTCGAAAACTGGGGGTGGAGCAAAAGCCCGATGAATTCGGTCGCACATTCACTGTCGTTGTGAATGAATGCCCGATATTTTGCAGAGGTGCCAACTGGATTCCGAGTGACAATTTTCTGCCCCGTAACACCGCTGAAAAATATCAGTTTCTCATCAAATCGGCAGCCGAGGTAAATTTCAATATGTTGCGTGTTTGGGGAGGCGGCATCTACGAAGATGATGCTTTTTATAATCTTTGCGATGAGTATGGAATTCTGGTCTGGCAGGATTTCATGTTTTCATGCGCGATTTACCCCATAGATGAATCGTTTGCTGAAAATGTGAAACTGGAAGCGATTGACAATATTCGTCGCTTGAGGCATCACCCGTGCCTTGCCCTGTGGTGCGGGAACAATGAAATGGAATGGGGATGGGTCGAATGGGGCTGGAGCCAGGAGTATGCGGCGGAATGGAAAGCGGGATATTCACGAATGTTCGAAAAAATGCTGCCCGAAATCTGTGCCGAGGAAGATCCGGATCGCTTGTACTGGCAAAGCTCCCCTTCATCCGGAGGGCAGTTCGATCAACCGAATGATGAATCGCGCGGTGATGGGCACTACTGGCAAGTCTGGCACGGGCGAAAACCATTCACCGCATATCGCGAGCACTATTTCCGGTTCATGAGCGAATTTGGGTTCGAATCGTTCCCCTCAATCAAAACCATCAAGGCATTCGCACCTGAAAATGAATTGAATTTTTTCAGCCGGGTGATGGAGAATCATCAGAAAAATTCAGCCGGAAATGAATTGATCTTCTACTACATTTCCAAAATCTTCAGATTGCCCGCGACATTCGAAAATCAAATTTATATTTCACAACTGCTTCAGGCAGAAGCTATCAGATTTGGCGTCGAGCACTGGCGCCGAAATCGGGATCGCTGCATGGGCACGCTATACTGGCAATTCAATGACTGCTGGTCCGTGGCATCGTGGGCGAGTATTGATTTCTTCGGACGCTGGAAAGCACTGCAATATTTTGCCAGACGCTTTTTTCAGCCAATCCTCGTATCTGCGCAAGAAACAGAAACCAGCATCGAACTGCATGTCAGCAATGAGACCCGCTCGCGTTTCGAAGGCGAGTTGAAATGGAGATTGATGGATGACGCTGGTGTATTGAAACGGGGAACTGAACAGATTGCGCTGGAAAAACTCTCAACCCGTTGCTTCGCCCAACTCAATTTTGCACATGAGTTGGCGGGAGAAAAGAAATACTCAACCTGGCTGGCGTTTTCGCTCAAACAGGGGAGCAGCGTTATCGGGACGGGGAGTACGATTTTCGTGCCATACAAACATTTTAATTTCAGACAGCCCGACATCGAAGCGCGCATCACCGAATCTGGCGGCGTCCAGGAAATTGAGATCATATCCAAAACTTACGCAAAATTTGTCGAACTCGACTTTGAAACACGGGATGCCATTTTCAGCGATAATTATTTCGACTTGATTCCCGGTGAACCCAGGACTGTTCGGGTTGCTGTCAAAGGCATTTCCGCAGAGCAAATAAAAAAGGAGCTTTTGATTCGCTCGCTTTACGATGCACAGCGGTAGTTGGGGCGGCAGTTGCTTCAGCACCAACCGACAAACTTGCAGGATGCGAGGATCACAGTTCGAATTGAATGGTCATCGCCTCCGATTTTTTTCAGGCAGATGCTTCAAAGCGGTGCGTTTTCGGCTACACCGTCTTTTAGCCTGAAATTTGTCTTTAGATCGAACTCAGGACAAATGACAGGATGTACCTTCCACAAGGCGCCAAAAGCAGACATAATCTAAATGGGTTCGAATATGACCAGACAACATGAGTTGCCGGCTGGCAGGTTTTCTTCCTGGCTTCAACGTACACGGGAGGCACTGGCAAAGGGAAACGGGATTACTGTGCCTTGCGGTGAGTGCACCGCCTGCTGTCGGTCATCTTATTTCATTCATATCAAACCCGATGAAAAACGAACCCTCGCCCGGATACCGGCAGAACTCCAATTCTCGGCACCTGGATTGCCGGCTGGTACTGTGCTGCTGGGGTACGATGAGAATGGGAAGTGCCCCATGCTCATCGATGATAAATGTTCGATATATGAGCATCGTCCGCTGACGTGCCGCAGCTATGATTGCCGCATCTTCCCTGCTGCCGGCATAGCAGCAATTGATGATAAAGCACTGATCACTCGACAAATACAGCGCTGGAAATTCGATTATCTCACTATTTATGACCGCAACCAAAAAGCGGCGATACACGAAGCAGCGGTATTCTTGCAAACGCATAGAAAAGATTTCCCTGCCGAATTCGTACCGCGCAATATAACCCAATTGGCAATTCTGGCAATCACGGTTTATGATGTTTTTTACCGATACCATTTCGAATCTGGCAAAAGCAGGATTACGCTATCGAATACAGAAATTGCAAAAGCGGTCATAGAGGCTCACAGGAGGTTCGAGGCGGATATGCAACATTGTCACACCCGCGCTTGATTGATAGCAGTCGACATATTACGGGACTCGCGGGATACTTGTTCGGACAGATCAACATCTAGGTCGCCTTGCCTGGTACTACAACATTAAGTCACCAAAATTTATCCAACGCAGAGGCGCAGAGAACGCTGCGAACCGCAGAGGTGAATCAGGAATTCCGGATTTGAATAAAAATGGAGGACTCATTCGGAAGATGTATTTTTAATTTTTACTGCAAAATGCGCCTGTTTGAGAAAAGAAGAGGCAGCTTTTAAATTCTCTGCAAAACCTCTGCTGCCTCTGCGCTTTAAAATCAAAACGTGGGAGATGTTAGACTTTGATATCAATTTAACGTTGTAGTACAAGGATGTGAATCTGATACAATTTAAAAAAATTACAAGAAATTCGTTCAAAAAAAATAGAATCAGGTTCAAAAAAACTTATCCCGCGCATCAGGAAAACAAATAAAAATAGGGTTGAAATTAATTGGAAAACGTATTATATTAAAAGTTGAACGACGTTGACCCAGGTGATCAATTTGAAGGAGAATTTGAATGAAAACCTCAGAGATTCAATCCAGTTTCAAAGA
>JAFGMA010000424.1 GCA_016927835.1 Candidatus Zhuqueibacterota bacterium
AGAAATTTATCACATTTAATCAAGTCATTTTTTATGTAATTTATTAATTTTCAATTAAGTTATGTCGTAGAATTCGATCTGCACCCAAATTAAAATAACAAATCAAACTTTAAATGTCAAGAAATAATTGTCATAAAAAGATTGAATTTAAGTTGTAAATTGCGTATATAATACGTTTCAAATCATTGCTTTTGAGAAGCATGTTGATAGCATTAATCCCTCTGCTATCACAGCAATGCTTGCGATACGGTTTCAAAAAATTGTCAAAACACAATTCTCGAGCGCCCATGACACAGCAGCATCTTTTCACCAAAATCGCCGATGGATTCAAGTTTCCCGAAGGTCCCGCATGGGATCACAAAGATTCGCTTTATGTTTCAAATTGCAAAGGCGACTGGATTACCAAAATCACGCCTGAGGGTAGTACCACTTTTCTGCGGGCAGCATCTGATCCGTTTAACTTTGAAAAGACGAACGGGATGACGATTACCAATGACGGGTCGATTTATGCCTGCGATTTCGGACGCGGTGCGATCCTGAAAATCCAACCTGACCAACAGACGTGCATCATTGCATCAGGATACCGGGGAAAGCGCTTCAACCGTCCCAACGACCTGGCGTTCGATTCCGGGGGAAATTTATATTTCACCGATCCAAACCAGTATGATAAGCGAAATCGGGATGGCGTTGTCTATCGGATTGCTGCCCGGACACTTGAGGTGATGCCCGCAGCTACCGGACTGGCGTTCCCCAATGGCATCGCACTGGCTCCCGACAAAAAGAACATGTACGTCTGCGAGTCAGCGCTCAATCGGATTGTAAAATTTGAGATTGCAGCCGACGGCGCGCTCGTTAAACCTGTAGTCTTTGCAGAGCTGCCAGGGGGTGATCCGGATGGCATAAATTTCGATGCTGCCGGAAATCTGTATGTGGCGCATTTCGGGGGTGCCGCGGTTTACGTCCTGGCAGCGGATGGTTCGCTGAAACAGAAGCTTACAGCGCCAGGCAAAAAACCGACTAATGTTGAATTTGGCGGCTCGGACCTGAGAACGCTCTATCTCACGGAAGTGGAAACGGCTGCGGTTTATCGATTAAGTGTTGAAATTCCGGGCTTGCCGCTGGCGACAGATTTTTAAGAATACAGGATTGACTGATTGATGATTTATGGTGAATTATTTTGATTTAATACGCTACACAATTTGGGATTAGAACTCATTTTACACCATCTCGCAGGCACCACTGCGTCGCATGTTTCATCAACTCCCAATCGGATTCGTGGTCATCCAATTCATCGCCCCAGTCGACGCCATCGCGACCGCTGTCTTCCTCAATTTCGGGATGCGTCCCAATGATGAACGCGCGTCCGGTGCCATAGGTTATTGCCAGCATGGCTGCGCTGCCGCCGCGCTCGTACCATCCGATGATATCGACATTACTCGCGCCGGAATTGAGCGTGAATTCAGGTCCCCAGTAATACAATATCCACATATTATCGGCTGCCGATTGCGCTATCGGGTGGGTCTTATCAAAAATATTGATCTGGCATATACCATACTTCGGATAGGCGACAATTTCGTTAACCGGACCTTTTGCCGTACCTGAAAACAGGTTGAGCGATGCCATGGACAATTGGCTATTCTGCCAGAACACCTTCTCCGCGGCGAAATATGCGCCCCCGCAAATCCCGATATATCCGCCGCCTTTGCGAATGAAATTCCTGATATTGCCCATGCCCTGCGATGAAATATCCTGCGCATATTGGTACATATCGCCTCCCGGAACGCACAGCAAACGATACCGGTCAAGCTCCCCACTATTGATATTTCCGGCTTTGATCCAGGCGACAGTATATCCCATCCATTCGAACATTTTCTGGGCAGCCTGCACCGATTCCTGCCAGCAGCCAGCGTCAGCGTAAATTGCAACATCAGCGATAAGCTCGGGTTCGCTCGGATTGGAACATGAAATTGCAACGGAAAAAATGATGCACGCGAGCCATCTACTCATTGCGATCTCCTTCCCTTGCTAATCAAGATTTTATATCCCAATGCGGTGTGCCATGATGCAAAATTTAAATTATGGTCTGCATTATCTGAAGTAAATGCCTGTTTGAGATAATGCATGCAATGCAACATGTTGGAAATGTACAACATGCGTTAACGGCATATAAATATTTTTTAATACCACCTCCACCCCATCCCATTCACAGGCAGATTCGAAAATGCTTCCACATCGACTGTTCTGTGCACAAAATCATCTCCGTCGATGAGTCCCGTATCTTCTAATTCCACAGCGCATTGCCTTAGCATGTGGCGCAATTCTCCGCGCAGGTTTTGATATTCCGGATCATTCGCCAGGTTGCGGATTTCACCGGGATCATTCACTTGATCGTACATCTCCTCGGTGGCATTGGCTTCGGAATAGGTGTATTTCCATCGGCTGTTGGTGACCATGGCGCTCTGCCCCAACGGTCCTTCGGTAGTGGAATAAATCCAATCGCGCACAGCTAACTCCGGTTGAGCCAAAATACGGGTCAGGTTTTCTCCTTGCACCACCTGTCCGATATCCGCGCCGCCAAAGGCTGCAAATGTGGGTAGCAGATCTTGCAGACCCACCAGGGCGTTGCTCTCCTTTGCCCTGGCGATGCCCGGACCGGCTGCGATAAACGGAATTCGCACCGAACCGTTCAAATGATTGCGTTTAAAACACGCGCCAAAATCTCCCAGCAGATCACCGTGATCGGCGGTGAAAATTACAAGCGTATTGTCGAGTTCATCGGTTTGTTTCAGGTGCGCCATCACTCTGCCGATCATGGCATCGATGAATGAAATGCACGCATAGTAATAGCTGCGGATCACTTGCCAGGCTTGCGGACTGATGCTGGTTACCGCATGTGTTTGCCGGGTGCGCTCAATTTCAGGATCACGTATGAATAGCATCTCAGGCGAACCGAACGGTTGAGGAAGCTGGCGTGGATCATACATCGCATCATAAGGGCGCGGCGGATCATACGGGCTGTGGGGCTTGGGCGAACTCATCCACATAAAAAACGGCTGATCGGGGAATTCCCTCCGATGTCGATCGATCTGGCAGATAGTGCAATCCGCAATCCAGTGATCCACATGATATTCAGCGGGAAGCGGCGACGGACAGGGTCGCACATCATTATTTCCAACGCCATGCGCTCGGGAGTAGCCGAACCAGCCTGCAGATTTCAAGAAATCGAAATAATCCTCGATTCCCTCCGATTCACCCCTGGGATCAAACTGCCCCACAATCCGTCCGCTTTCGTGCAAATCGACATGTTCGAATCCGTGCACCAGGCGCGGCTGATCCGGCGGTGAATACGGGAGAAAATGCAGCTTTCCCATGGCATAGGTGCGGCAACCGACTCGCTTGAGAACTTCGGTGAGCAGGGGTTGATCTTCACGGATTTTCCCGTGATTGTCCTTGATCCCGGTACAAATATGCGGATAATTGCCGGTCATGATGCTCGCCCTTGCCGGCACGCAAATCGGATCCGGCGTAAATGCATTGCGAAACAACACGCCGCGCGCTGCCAACGCATCGAGATTCGGCGTTTGAATCAGCGGATTTCCCATGCATCCGAGGCAATCCCAACGCATTTGATCGGTGGTGATGAGTAAGATATTTGGTTTTTTCTGCATTAGTTTCATCCGAGATTTGGATTCATAGCCATTTGATTTTTATGAAAAACTGATTTCCATTTGCAGTTGATTTTTTTTAACGAAATCACCGCAGATTTGGTTCAAATCAAGCAATGTGATTTCCGGTTGCGGTGTGTGAATTCATCCGGCAGTCTGATTTTTGTACCGAATCGGCATACCGCACGAATCCAGTTACTCAATCCCCGTTTCCGAGTTTCCTTGCGCCTGAATCATTTACATGTTGATATTCCCGATAATTCAGTTTCCTGTCAATGATTTTCGGCAGCCTCATTCAAAAATGTGTTGCATTTAGGTTCTGCTTTAAGTATTTTATTCGCTTCATTGGTTAAATTAAATCGTAATGCACACGGCAAAAAATCGGAGGGTAAAACAGATGAAAATCGACGTCGTATTTTTCAGACCATCGATCCTGCTCACCAGTATCACATTCCTCACCGCAATCCTGTTCCTGCTCGCTTGCGGTCAAAAAAAGCAGCACTTTGGTTCGCCGATTAATTTACGCTGCGAATACCAGGTGAATCCGCTGGGAATTGATGTAAAAATTCCCCGCCTTTCCTGGCAGGTGAACGACACGCGTCGAGGTGCGCTGCAGACAGCGTATCAAATACTCGTCGCCAGTAGTGAATCCGGGCTTGAGCAGGATCAGGGCGATGTCTGGGATAGCGGCAAAATGCACTCGGACGAGTCCGTGCACGTCCCATTCCAGGGTTCGGGGCTCGGATCGAAAAAGCGTTACTTCTGGAAAGTGCGCACCTGGGATGCCATGGACCAGCCATCGCCGTATAGCGACATTGCTTTCTGGGAAATGGCATTGCTGCAACCGAAGGACTGGCAAGCGTCCTGGATCGGCAAAGTCGAAATTCGCCCTGAAAAAGAAAAATGGGAATGGAAAAGCTGGATATGGCATCCGAAGGAGCACGGCGTGAATGTCCCGGTTTATCTGAGGCACACGTTCAATCTGCCGGCGAATAAACCCATTGAGCGCGCTGTCATTCGCACCACTGCTGATAATAAGTTCAAGCTATTGCTCAACGGAAAAATGGTCGGCAGTGGTGATAATTTGAATGAAGTTTTTGAGTTCGATGCCAAACCGCTGCTGCTGACCGGCTTGAACGTGTTTGCAGTCGAGGCAGCAAATACAGCCGGCGATATCTGCGGATTCGTTTTGAGCATGAAAATCGAATATAGCGATGGCGGCGTGCAATTCTTCTGTTCGGACGCTTCGTGGAAAACTGCCCTGTCCGCACCAGTTGACTGGAATACTATCGAATTCAATGACAATTCCTGGATCGCAGCCAGGGCGATGGAAAATTGGAGCGGGAGCACCTGGGGCAGAGTGGATGAACCGTACACTCCGCCGCGGTCAGTGATGTTGCGAACCGAATTCAAACTCCAAAAGCCGGTCCGCCGCGCCCGGGCGTATGTCACCGGACTGGGGAGCTATGTGATGTATTTGAACGGCGAACGCCTCGGCAATGATATTTTCACACCGGGATGGACCGATTACCCGACAAGGCTGCAATATCAAACATATAGCGCAACAGCTCTGGTAAAAAAGGGCGACAATGCCATTGGCGTCTTGCTCGGTAATATGTGGTGGAGCAGTGGGTTAGGCTGGAAGCGGAATGAAGTTTACAGCGAAGGTCCGTTGAAATCGCTGGTACAACTGTCGGTAGAGTACGATGACGGTACAACCGAGGAGATCGTATCAGATGGCACCTGGAAAGCACATGAATCGCCGATTGTGGAAAATACCCTGTACGACGGTGAAAAGGTCGATGCGCGTCTGGAGGAACCGAATTGGCACAAACCGCAGTTCGATGACCGCAATTGGGAAGCTGTATCTGTTTTGGATGCCGAGAAAGCCATGCTGGTAGCCCAACAGGGACCAACGATTCAGATTACGGAGGAGCTCCACCCTATCGCGCGTACCGAGCCCCAGCCGGGAATTTATATTTTCGATATGGGGCAAAATATGGTCGGATGGGCGCGGTTGAAAGTCAGAGGCGAGTCCGGTACAAAAGTTCAATTGCGATTTGCCGAAACACTCCAGGAAAATGGTCTGCTCTACACCGAGAATCTCCGCGGCGCCAAAGCGACTGATACTTATATTCTCAAAGGGGATGGCACGGAAGTATGGGAGCCGCATTTCACGTATCACGGTTTTCGTTATGTCGAAGTCACCGGCTACCCCGGCATCCCGGCGAAAGATGCCATTACCGGATGTGTTATCCATTCGAATCCGGAGGTGACCGGCTCTTTCGAGTGTTCCAGTGACCTGCTGAATCAATTTCAACATAATATTTGTTGGGGACTGCGGGGCAATTTACACAGCGTTCCCACCGACTGTCCTCAGCGAGATGAAAGGCTGGGTTGGATGGGAGATGCTCAAATTTTCGCACCGACCGCATGTTTCAATCGCAATATGGCACGATTCTTCACCAAATGGATGCATGATATTGCCGATTGCCAGGATGCTGACGGCGCGGTGCATGATGTGAACCCGGCAATTGTTGTTTCAGGACCGGCAAAACCCGCCTGGGGCGATGCGGTTGTCGTGATTCCCTGGGTGGTTTATCAGCATTATGGCGATACGCGCATCATAGCAGAAAATTATCCCGCCATGGCAGCATGGGTCGATTATATGAAAGCGCATAGCAAAAATTATTTGTACGAACGTGATGGCTATGGCGATTGGGTTGCGGTGGTTCCGTCACCCAAATTGCCGTTGAGCGCAGCATATTATTATTATGATACCGTTTTGATGTCTAAAATGGCATCGGTCATCGGGAAAAGCGAAGATGCTGCCAGGTATGCGGAGATGGCGGAGAAAATTGCCAGGGCATTCAACGCAAAATATTTAAATGCAGCGACCAATTCTTATGAAGGCGATACCCAGACTGCCAATCTACTCCCGCTGGCATTCGGGATTACACCGGAGGAATTAACCGCAAAGGTGATAGAAAATGTGGCTCAGGATGTTATCAAACGCGGCAAGCATTTATCCACCGGCTTTATCGGAACCGCGTATTTATTGCCCTTGTTAAGCCAATTGGGCACGCATGACCTGGCTTATGACGTTGCCGCGCAGGAAACCTACCCGTCCTGGTGCTATATGGTCAAAAAAGGCGCGACGACCGTCTGGGAACTCTGGAATAGTGACACCGAAGGTCCGGGCATGAATTCGCGTAATCATTTTGCGCTGGGTTCGGTTGGCGAATGGTATTACCAATGGCTGGGAGGCATTCGAATCGATCCGTATAAGCCGGGATTCAAACAGGTGATTATCGCGCCGCGCCCGGTCGGGGATTTGACGTACGCCAAGGCAGCTCTGGAAACCATGTATGGCAAAGTTGAATGCGACTGGAAAATAACCGGGAAAAGATTGATCCTCTGTGTCAACCTGCCGGCGAATACGACCGCTCAAATTCATGTTCCGATCCCGGATAAAACGCAACCTCAAATTACGGAAAGCGGAGCTGTAATTTATGAGAAAAAATCACCTGCTGCCAAAGTTAATCAATTGAAATACATCAAATCGGATGCGCATGCTGTCATGTTTCAGGCAGGCGCCGGGCGATACGAATTTTTAGTGGAGTGGTAGCAGGAAATGGATGCGCAGCAGTTGAAAACTATTTTGTCTGCTGCGCATTTGCTTTTAATCAAGCTAGTGTTTTTCTGATTTTTCCGGGGCTTAAGTCATCATGCATGGACAATCCCCAGCGGCGGATTGGTTTTCCATTTGCCCCGGGTGAAATCCGGAAAATCAATTGGCTTGCTTCTGTTTGCGACCGAACGCTCGCTGAGTTCAGAAACGGCGCTCCATGCAGCCGCGTCATAAACATCCATATCCATTGGCAAGCCATTCCGCAGGCAATAAATCAGGCGATAGTCTTCAATATAATCCATACCACCATGCCCCTTTCCCTGGGCTTGCTCGGTTAATTCTTTCCACAGGGGATGCTCGAATTCCTCGCGATAAGCTTCAACCTCTTCCCATTTATGGTGCGGACTCCTGCCTTCGATATAGACGCGATCAGGCCATTTTTGCACAATACCTTTGGTTCCCTGCACCAGGTTAATTCGCGTATACGGACGGGGCAGGCTGCAATCATGAATGACGATAATAGTACGTTCCTGATGCGTGCGAATCAAGCTGGTATTGACATCACCAAGGGCGAATTTTTGCCTGGCAAAATCATGCTCGGGTCCAAAATTTTCAACGGCAAACTCATGCAATCCAATGGATTTGCTGCTCATCGAGACGAGATAATCGAATTGGTCGCCGCGATTGATATTCATACACTGGGCAACGGGACCCAGTCCATGCGTCGGGTAAAGATTCCCATTGCGTTTGATGGAATGTTCGGTACGCCATAGTCCTTCCCCTTTGTTGCTAAATTTCAGCTCGCGCAAATCATGCAGATAACCGCATTCCGCATGCACCAGTTCACCGAGTATTCCTTTTCGAACGAGGTTCAACACCAGGAGTTCGGTACGATCATAACAGCAATTTTCCATCATGATGCAATGCAGGCCCGTTTTTTCAGCGGTTTCGACCAGTTGCCAGCATTCATCGAGTGTAACCGCTGCCGGCACTTCGGTGGCAGCATGCTTGCCATTTTTCATTGCCGCCAGGCAAACAGGCACATGCCAGCGCCAGGGCGTCGCAGTGAATACGAGATCGATATTTTCCTCTGCGCACAACTGTTCGAAATCAGTTTCCCCGCGCGTATAACCGGTGGGTTTGGGGTGCCCGGCATCAACGACCCATTTCTGAATTCGTTCTACTTTTTCAGGCACGATATCGCATACGGCTTTGATCTCGACGCCATCGATTTCCAGAAAATTTCGAACGTGAGCCGATCCCATCCCGCCAACACCAACAAATCCCATACGCACCGGGCTGAGTGGCGGAACACGATATTCGGTACGCGCTTCGCCCTTGATACGCATGGTAGCACAATTTGTCAGACTCATCCCGCCGATTGCAGCTCCCAGACCGGCAATCGCACCTGCTTTGATGAAATCGCGGCGGTTTAAGCTGCTATCGTCTTTGCGTGTTTCGTTCATTCTTCCTCCTTGTCACGATGAATTTTCTAAATTTGCGATTGTTACAGAATTCCGTTGGATAACCGATTGTGAGCTATAAAGACCGATCATCCTTTTGAATAACGGTTTATTAAATGCAGAAATTAGGGGACGCAACGGCACGCAGAGAAAAAAATCAAATCCTCTGCGAAACTTCTGCGATCTCCGCGACGTCGACATTAAATTCATTTTTATCGGATGCAACCATACGCTGAATTCGCATCATTAATTGGATTCACCGTATCACACAAAAATATTTGAAATTAAAGCTTAATCGGGTATGATCCGAATTCCAATCCGGCTTCGATATACGCTTCGATGTTATCAAAAATTTTCAGCATTTGCGCTTTCGATTTAACAGAATTGGTTGCTGCATGTCCGCCAACCGTGCGCAATGTAAATCCTCCGCCTCGAGCGGCTGCTGATAACGTTTGTTTCACACTGGTGCGCACTTCATCCCGAGTCATACGAACGAAATCATGGGAGGGAATATTTCCGGAAAGCAGCATACGATCACCAATCCGCTTTTTCGCTTCAACCAGATCCACATTTCCCAGGGGAGGTGCTTCAAGCGGTTCAATGGCGTCTACACCCATCTCCCAAAAGCGTTCGAGATAATCCATGCAATTTCCATGACAGTGAATGCGTAACCTTCCGCCATGACGACGAATCGCGTCATTGACCATTTTGTCGTATGGGAAAACAAATTCATCGAATTGCCGCATTCCCATCCAAGGCGGAATGAGCATTTCATGCGCGCAGACGAAAAAATAGGGTCCGATGCCGGCAGCACTCATCGCCTCCACTGCCGCCGCAATCTGCGTATTGGTTGTTTCGAGAAACTGGTGCATCAACTTCGAATCGGTGAGCAACCACCCGTACACCTCTTCCATATTCGCATGGCGCACCAGGTATCCCAGCGGGTGCAAAATCCCAACCAGTGGCACGCCCCGATCGCCAATCGTGGTCACTGCACGAACAAATTCATCTTTTCTAAGGGGAATCTTCTCACGAGGAGCCGCGGTGAGTCGCTCCATGTCTTCGAGCGTATGGATATAGCGCCGCTCCCAGTGGAAATCTGTGGGGATGATTTCATCATAATTATGTTTTGTAATCGCGTCGAATTCACCAACAGCGGTGTTATAGCTGCGCCGGATGCGTTTGTATTGATTGGGAATATCTTCAATGATTTCTTCGTGATAAGTGCATTTCAATCCGAAAAAACCGAAGTCACCACCGGGTGCATGCAGGAAATTATCCGCTTCAGAATCGATAAATGCCACGATGTTGCTTGCTTCAGGATACTCATATGCGCTGGGCGAAATTTGTAATTCGATTGGCACACGATCGGCTTCTTTGAATGACCATGCTGTTAATAATCTCTCTTTCGATGTCATGTTTGCTTCCCATATCTGGAAATTATGCTTTATCACGCCAGCCGATAGTCCCTGGCAGTTTCGAAGAACGCCAGCACATTTTCAACCGGTGTATCGAAGCTGATAGCGTTCGAGGCGCGTAGAACCAATCCGCCATTGTATCCGCATTTTTCGATGAGTTGAATCACCTCATTCCGCACATCATCCACTGTACCGAACGGAAGCGTGCGTTGAACGCTGCCGCAGCCGTGGAGCACAATTAGATCGCCGAAAAGCTGCTTCACTTCAACGGGATTCATACACTCCGGTTGAATCGGATCGATCACATCGAATCCGATTTCGATGAGATCATCCATGATTTCCCAGAGATTGCCATCGCTATGAATTTTGACATGCACATCGGGATTGACGGCTTTGCAGCGCGCGATCAAATTCCTCAGCCGAGGTTTATCAATTTGCCGCCAGAGAGCCGGTCCCATGATGAGCCGGTCTTGCATTGCAATATCACCGCCGATACCGATCATATCGACTCCGGCGACGGTTGTGCGCAGCAGAATTTCACCGTAGAGCGCATAAATTTTATCGTACAGCTTTTCAACGAATGCGGGATTGAGCAAATAGTCGGCTAGCAGATTTTCCATCCCCCTCAGTTCCCAGGCGGTTTTGAAGGGCATGGTCACGCCAGAGGCAACGAAATTATCTTCTGATTTTAATTGTTGAACGCGCTGAGATAATTGCGCATCAGGGATGAGTCGGTCGATCTGGGGGAAATCATAGTCGTCGGGATCGGCGGCATGAACCAGCGGACCGGAGATCCATTCCACATATTTTCCATCGCGACCCTTTCGGCGAACTACCCCCCAGGCGTCTTCAAAGGTGCTTTCATCGTGGAAAATATAGGCGTGATCCGCGTAAGGGCAATCGCCTGTCAACTCACCGTTTACTTTTTTTTCGAAATCCGAAAAATCGATGCCAATTCCGACGCCAGCCCAGCCATCGGTGCCGAGGATGTGATGCACCTCATTTATTGAATGCACGCCAAAGTGGTGCATCAAATCACGATCGACTTCGGGTCGGGCAGCCAGCACAGCGGGAATGCGATCGGGGCGCTGGTGGTTGAGGGTTGCGAAAATGCGTTGTCTGTGGGTCATTGGTGTTTTTATTCTTTGCTCTGAACTTGTGAAAATTTAAATTCACATTTCACTGAGCGATACGTTTTGACGCCCGATAGAATCGGGAAAAATGTTTTTATAATATTACCCCCGCTTCTTCAACCAGCGCGCCATTAGCGGCACACGCAAAGACCATTCACCATTTTCTTCTACAACCAATAAGCGGCGACGCAGCGAGAGATTAACGGTTTCATCATCGGGTGGTGCCTGTTTTTCCTGAGCGCGAAAAGCAGACAGATACTCCCATTCACCCGGAAAATGAGACTCGCGATGCATCAGTTCATACAGCATCGTGTGTCCCCTTACGATTGCCCTGTCCAAAGCGCGTTCAAATAGCTCCCCATCTACCTGCTGCTTTTCTTCATCATTTATTAAATCGATAATCGTCTCTGCGATGAGTTGCACCAAATATGGCCAACCGCCAGCTTGCCCATGAATCCGCTGGATACCTCCCTCTCCCCAGAATTCTGGATCAAACGTCGGTCGGTTACCGGCATCTTTTTGCCACAGAGAAGAATATTTCATCGGCTCTGTGAGTAGCAATCGCGTCTCCTCGGCTGTGAAGATCGGGACTTCTATCGTGCGTGCACTGACAAGATAAGATGTCCAGGGGGCATGGGATAATTCAGTGATCTCATGGCTGCCGGTGAAAATCCAGGTGATGCACCGATGTGTTTGGATGGATTCGCGGAGCGTTGCCAATAGATCTTCCGGGAAAATTTCTGCCCCGATTTTCATGTCCATGTTCTCATACTCATCTAGCGCCAGCAACAACCGCTTATTTTGCTCCTGTAAAACGCTATCGCAATCGGATAAAAGACGATAAAACGCTGCAAGATTTCCCGGAGAGTTGCCTGCTGTCTTCAATTCCGGAAGTGCGATTTGCAATTTAGAATGGATCGATTGAATGAAATCGGATAACGAAGTGAACGCTTCCGGATTTTGCATTGAAAGCACGGTTGGGATGACATTTCCGGGAAGAAAGCGATACAAGCTGTTTAGTATGGTTGATTTGCCCATTCGTCGGCGACCGTAAAGCACCAGCCCCGGGCAGCCGGTGCTCAACATAATCTGCTGTTCTATTTCGCTGAATATATTGTAGCGAGGGACGAACGCTTCCTGTTCGATATTTAGCAGATCTCCCGCCCGGAAAATCTGCGGATTGGGTTCTTTTAAGACGATTGATTCTGCAAGTTGCAATTGCTCAGTGGCAAGCCTCAACCACTGCTTGGAAGCCTTCCGAAATTCGCTGGCTAAGGGTTCATAAAATCCTGCAATACGATGCTGAAAATTTTCTATTTCTGTACGCAGCACGCGTGCAACGGGTTCGCGCAGAATCGGACGTTGAATCGTATCCAGGCGAATTTGTAATTGTGAAATTTCATGAACGAGCTGATGCAGCGTTTGCGTTTGGGAGAGAAAGCCTTTTTTTCCTTCGGGTAATTGAGCGCTATATCGATCAAGGTTGCTTAAATCAACCGCAGCAGCGGTTTGACGGATAAGTAAAATGGTTTTGGCGCGCAAGGCGGCGCTGCGTTGGCTGGGATATTCCGTTATAAGTCTTTCGATTTCTGCATTGCCGGCTTTGGGATCAACCGCCGCGTATGAAACGAGCAATTCAGCCAGTTTGGGGAACGGCACCGAGCATAAATCATCCCAGGCGACGGGATGATAGCGATAGAATTTCCCTTTTGCTTTCGGCAAGATGAAAAACAATTGCAACGGAAAGTAATAGAGGCGTAATAAACCAGTAATTGCCGCGATCCCGAAGGCGATCCCGACGGCGATCCCGTAGGCGATCCCGAAGGCGATCCCGACGGCGATCCCGTAGGCGATCCCGACGGCGATCCCGTAGGCGATCCCGACGGCGATCCCG
>JAFGMA010000425.1 GCA_016927835.1 Candidatus Zhuqueibacterota bacterium
ACAAACTTTGATCATTTTAACTAATTGAAATTTAATTAGCTAAAAGCCAATAGCCAAATGCCAATCGCTCAATTTAAGTGAAAGATAAATTTGGAAGCGAGATTCATTGATACGCTCACGCCGTACAGCTTTCGGGATTTTTATTGCCTGGCTATTGAGTTTGGAAATGAAAATGATTCAACCGATTGTCGAATCCCTGAAAGGACTCGCGCCGGGCGCATTGGCTGTTTAATTAAATTTTTGGCAAAAATTTCTTATGGACTTCCGGGTAATCGAGTAATATGGTGCATTAAATATAAATTCATTCTGTCACTGGACGATCTCCGACGCAAAAATAATTTGATATCCGAGATTCTTCAACCGCGGCAGTTCTTCCCGGAGGGCTTTGTATGTATTCGTTTTTAAATGACCAATACCGGTTGCGCTGCCGTTACGGGAGGCGATTCTCGCCAGCAGGTCGATCTGACCGCGGATATAATTCAGGTCATCTTTATTATCCAGAAAAACATCCCGTTTTGATGTCGGTATTTTCATTTGTTTGGCAAGCTCGAATGCCAGGCTCGATTTGTCGGTTTGACTATCGATAAAAAAAAGATTGTAGTTTTTTATCGCCTCCAGCACCGCGCTGATGGTACGGCTATCGGCGGTAGCTTTTGAGCCCTGATGGTTATTCACGCCCTTAATGCTGGTCAGATGTCGAATCGCGGCTTCAGCCCGACGCTTTATTTCTGCATCGCCCATTGAGGTATAAATCGTGTATCCGTGATCGGGCGTTTTTTCCACTTTTGATTCCATTGGCAGGTGCAGCATAATTTCTTTGCCGCTGATCAAGGCTCTTTCAGCGATATGCTGCGATTCAGGCAGCCCCGGCAGAATGGAAATTGTGATTGGTGCATCCAATTCCAGGAAATTTTGTACAAGTTGTGTAAATGCATGCCCAAAATCATCGATGATCAATGCAATTTTTCCCACTCGCGGGTGAAGCGTGCTATCGTGCTTGAATCGCAATACCTGGATGATCCGGCGTTTATAACCGATTTCGAGGACGATCTCCCCGGTTCGAATTTCCTCGTAGGACTTCAGTATCTGCCCATCCTGCTCCTGCACACAGTGGACAACATCCTGGCAAATTTTTATCAGAGGGATTTCATTGGGAACGCGCACAACCTTCTTTCCCCCTTCCTTTGAAATCCAGTCTGCCTGAAGATTGTTTTCGAGCAAAACTTCGTTGATGGCAATCAGAATCTTCATTTTTTGGGGATCATCGTATTCTGCTTCGCTGACTTGATCCGGCGTTTTATCGTCAGCAGGTTTCCGAAAAAAGATCTCACTAATCGCAATGATGATAACGCCAATGATGCCGATAATCAACAGAATTCTCAGGAAAGAAGGTGATTCAGTTTTGTTCTTACCGTGTTTAAGATTCATTTGCCAAAACCTGCCTTGATACTACTCCAGCACGCTGCATCCGACGTCCCGAAATCGAGCCAACGTTTGATGTACCAATAGCCATCTTTTTGAACCAGCCAAAAATCACACTGCCCGACAGCGCGATTGGAGATTTTATCCGAATAGGTATGGCGGAGCAGGAGATCGTATTTTCGTCGGAGCAGAACCGAATCCTGAAAATCTTCGGTCGATACCACCGTCAACAGCAGCATGCTCAGCGAATCGTTCGGAAGATAATTCGCCAGTTGCGTAAAATAGCCCTTTTCGGATGCATCGTCCCAGGCATCGAAGAGACCGGGATTGTTTTCTTTTACAAAGGGATCGGGAACAAATTGGAAGTCCTGTGCGGAATTGAGGAAACAAAACATATAATTATCAACATTCATTTCAGAGATTGCGCTTTGCAGATTTCGCATTACAGTCTCCGGATCGGATGGTATATCCCGGTTCGTTCTCTCCTGGCTGGGTTCTTCTGCCTCGCGCGTTGCGAAAGGATTCTGGCACGCCATGATCATGATGATTAATAATAGGGAAAAGGTACGCACGTTATTCCCGCTTTCTTGATAACAAATGCACTGTTTTGATCAGTTGAGATTCGGGCTTCACTGATTTTCTAATATAAGATAACAATTTGTTTTTTTCAAGAACTATTTTGGTGAACATCATGTTTTTCAATTAGATATTTTAGCTGATTCGTTGCGAAACAAGGCGCATTTCCGATTTATATTTTTTCAAACGTCCTTTTGGAGCTTCAGGGAAAAAGGTAATAGTTCACCTTCCTTTCTCTCGCTCCCGGCGTGCGAAGTTGCGCCCCTGGCGAACGACTGAATTCATTTTTTTTAAGCCACCGATTGGCACGAATGGAACACGGATTTATTGTGCTGTGTTGCTGTAATCCGTGTTAAATCTGTGAAAATCAGTGGCTAAATTTTATTTGCTTGCTTTTTCGTCTGAATGTCGCATTATCCCAGAAATTTATGATTTGAGCAATTTGAATGAATAATCCATGTTAAAAATACTGAGGCAGGCTTTTAGGATCATTTGCGCGCGTTTTTCTGGTCAGCGAGACTGCGACGCGAGTGAAAACTGTTGTGCTTGCCAAAGTAAACTTTGGCACTCCTATTACTGGAAAGACGCAATTGGAATGAGGTGCTGGATCATGTAATTTCATTATGGTGAATGATGCTGAGCCTTGCCATCGCTATTCCTGAAGATTTTCCAGAATCATCTTGATCGTCCGCGCCGCGGTATCCACAGGCACGTATTCGGAAGGCTTATTCTGCTTGATGCAGTCGACAAAATGCGCTAATTCTGTCATGTAGCTGTCGCTGGTAGGGATATGGCTTCCGAGCCCGTGGTTGGCATGCTTCTCGAGGTCGACTTTTTCTGATTCATCCGTGAATTCCATCAATCCTTCTTTATCCCTGCTGCTGAAATGCAGCATCCCGTTTTCGAAGATTGCGTGAAACGTCATTTCAAATCCAAACGCCTGGGGCAGGTCATTCCCCGCCTCCATCACCACCACACTGTCGGGCTTGTAAAAATATTCGGTGAAAACGTGGAGTCCGTTTTCGAGTACACGGCAATGAACGTCATCCGGCGTTCCCAATGTGGAGAGAATGAAATCGACATCATGAATCTGCAAATCGAGCGGTGTGGCACCGGACAGCGGTCGCTTAAGCAGCCAGTCATTGACCGACCAGCGCGGAACTTCGGTATAGCGCCCCATATACAGGCTGCGCAATTTTCCCAGCTTTTCGGATTTCAGTATCTTCTTCAGATAGATATATTCAGGCCAAAATCGAATTACATGCGCCACATAGACATGCTTCTTTGAATGCTGCACCAATTTAAGGATTTCTTCAGCTTCTTTGACAGTTCTGCAAAGCGGTTTTTCAGTGATAACATCCAGCCTGTGTGCCAATCCTTTTTCGACATATTCTTTGTGCATAAAAGTGGGTAAGGTAATATCGATGGCGTCGAGACCGGAATTGAAAAAGTCGGCTTCATTTTTAAAATGCCGGACATCCGGATGGTTTTTTTGAATTTTCGGCAATTCCTTGTCCTGGATCAGGGAAATGGCAGTGACCTTAACATCAGGAATTTTCGACCACATTTCAGAATGAACCCCGCCCATCATACCGGCACCGAGTAATCCAATTTTAAGCATGGCACCTCCAATTTTTCAAAACGTCATTATCTGCTCCGGGCGTGAACCCGCCTGCCCGTAGCAATTCACAGGATTTTCGCATAAGCTTTCCCAAATATAACCGTTTTGCGGTTCAAAGTCAATAGAAAATGAAGATTGCAATTTTAACAAAAAAGACTTGCATTGAAATCAATTTGTCCGTACCTTTTGCCTTTTCATAAACGCATAGAAATAGAATGAAATAAATTGCCGAGTAATTAAGTAGCTGCCTTTACAATTTTTTGATTTAAAGGCTTAATGTGCCGCCTTCTGAAAATACGGCATCTGTGTTGCCAGAGAGATCAAAGCTCACGGTGATGCAGCGAATCGTGCGAAACGGAAACTATTCAATGAAAAAATTGCAGTTAGGACTTATTGTGGGTCTGTCCGATGATCCGCAGCAAAGCTTCGAATATGTGCATGACGTCGACGTCCCAACCTGCCAGCTCTCATGCGTGGCTGAGTACGCGGTTGAAAACCTTGATCCGGAACAGGTGTTGAAAGCATCGGAAGCCACAGGCGTTGCCATCAGTTCATGCTTTTTGCTTTTCGAAGGGCAGAAATATAATCTGGCGGATGGTCCCGATACAATGGGTTTGGTGGCACCGGCGCATCAACAGCGAAGATTGCGACTGGCAAAGGAATTCTCTGACCTGGTGCGGGAGATGGGCGTCAACAGCATCACGTGCCATGTGGGATTCATCCCGGACGATCCCCGGGATTCGCGCTACATTCAATTCATCGAGGTGATGAAAGAAGTTGCGGAATATTGCGGTGAAAATGACCAAATTTTTTGTTTCGAGACCGGGCAGGAATTGCCTTCAACTTTGTTGCGCGCAATGCATGATGTCAATACGGGCAATTTGTACATCAATCTTGATCCGGCGAATTTAATTTTATACGGCATGGCGAATCCACTCGATGCCATTGAAATTTTTGGCGAATACGTGCGCGGGATGCATGCGAAAGATGGTGTTTGGCCCAACCGCAATGAATCGCTCGGACTGGAAACCCCTCTCGGCGAAGGGAAGGTCAATTTCGGATTGCTTCTGCCGCGCTTGAAAGCCAAAGGTTTCAGCGGTCCGGTTACCATTGAACGCGAAATCCGGGGACCTCAACAGCGAGTGGATATTTTGAAAGCCAAAAAATTCCTCGATCCATATTTGTGATTCATTTTTCGCATTTTTAAAATCATAAATCGCAGCCTTAGTGCGTAGAACAAAGAAATGATTACCGCGTAAATTTCCAGAAAGATGCTATTAATTCACTCGTAATTTCAATATTTCCATGGAGTGCATCGACTGTGTCGATGCACTGAATTGACACAGTCAATTCACTCCACAACTTCGAAATAACAGGAAATTGCTAACTGCATTTCGATCCCAATTCAGAAAATTACGTGCAATTTGATCATCAGGATTTAACAGGCAAACATAGCTTTATCGGTTTCATTTGAAGTATCTCCCAAAGGAGTCATCATGAAATTCCTTGAACGCCATAGTTATGACATCCTGGTTGTTGTAATATATATCATCGGGATGTTATGGATTGGCTTGCGCCTCAGCAAGCGTATGAAAAACACCGGCGACTTTTATCTCGGCGGCAGAACACTCGGTAAATTTTACCAATTTTTTCTCAATTTCGGGAATTCGACCAATACGGATCAGGCGGTGGCAGTCTCCCGTGAAATTTACCGGCAGGGCATTGGCGGCATGTGGATTCAGTACCTGGTATTGTTCCTGACGCCATTTTACTGGTTCACAACCATGTTGTACCGGAGGGTGCGGCTGGTAACAGTAGGCGATTTTTTTGCGGAACGGTTCGACAGTAAATTTCTTGCCGGCGCGTATGCGACGTTTACCCTGCTCATGGCGCTCGTAGGCGGCGGCGTGGGATATATGGTTGCCGGAAAAACCATGATGGCACTGACTCCCAAACCGATGAGCGAGTATACGGAGCAGCAAAAACAGATGGTGGAAATGTATGAGGAATATAGTTTACTCAAAGACCGGCTCAACCAGGGATTCAACGAAACGGAACAGGCGCGATACGAAGAACTGGATAATCGCCTTAAAAAAGGGGAATTAAAATCATTTGTCTCGTATGTCAATCCCATCGTATTCTATTTCATATATGGCTTGATCGTTGGAATTTATACCATTATGGGGGGATTCGTTGCGGCAGTGGTCACCGATGCGATTCAGGGGGTGCTCATCATCATCTTTTCATTTATCCTGATCCCGATCGGGCTATCGGAGCTCCACGGATTGAGCGGACTGCACGCCAAGGTTCCGGAGTATATGTTCCAGTTGTTCGGATCGATTTCAACCAGCGAGTATGCCTGGTACACCGTGGCTGCAATGGTATTGGCGAACCTGGTTTCGATTATCGCCGGCGCGCCTAGCATGTCGGTCGCCGGATCGGCGAAAAACGAGATGACCGCTCGCTTCGGTATGATTGGCGGGATGTTTTTCAAGCGACTGATAATGATCGCATGGGCACTGGCGGGACTCATCGCCATCGGGCTTTACAGCGGGCAATTGCACGATCCGGATTTGATCTGGGGGCACATGACGTATAATTTGCTTTCAGTCGAAAGCATCGGCATCGCAGGCATGATTGGATTGATGCTCGCCGGAATTTTGGCTGCGAACATGTCCACGCTCGATGCCGGTGCGGTTGCGAATTCGGCGCTATTCATCAAAAATTTGTATCAACCTTTTGCACCTGACAAATCCGAAAAGCATTATATCAATCTCGGACGCGTTATTATTGCATTCACCATGCTGGGCGGGATCGGCACAGCGGTGTTCGTAGATAATTTGCTGGTACTTTTCAAATATTTCATCTCGCTTCCGGCGATTTTCGGAGCGGCGATCTGGCTGGGATTCATCTGGCGAAGATTGACGAGATGGGCGGTTATCATACAGGTCATAATCTGTACCATCATATACATCCTGATACCCAATGTTTTTCCCGAACTTGAAACATTCAGCAAAAATGAAAAATTGCTGCTTGAAACATCGGCACAAACAGTGCTGATTAAAACCGGCGCATTGCAGGAAGATGTCGACGCCGGACTCGCAACCACGGTTGGTCAAACCATTGAAAAGCGGCATGTGATTGAATCGGTAGGTGTATTTTTTGAGGATGTTGTGCGCATCAATCCGGAAGATCCTGATTCGCCCAAAATGGGAACGGGTCGATTTCATGCAGAGCTCTGGGTGCTGAGCTGGTTCAGTTGGTTGGGCTATGATTTATCAACGCTTTCAAAAGCCAGTCTGGTCGCATTGCGCTTCGCATTTGATGCGCTGTTCCCGTTCGTGCTTTTATTCATTATCAGCTTTTTTACGAATCCGGTGGAAAAAAGAAAGCTGGATGCATTTTTCAGCAAAATGCACACCCCGGTTCAAAAGTCGCTGGACGAAGATGCGCGCGTGGTCGCTGAAAATATTCAAAAGCCAGATAAATTCGAAAACGATAAAATTTTTCCCGGCTCGAATTGGGAAATTCTTAAACCGAGTTGGTATGATTATGCTGGCTTTTTCGGAAGCTGGATTATGGTCGGTGTGATAATCATTATTCTGTGGCTGGTCGTCACGGTGTATTAGCGCCTTCAACGCACTCATGAAGCACAAAGCCTTAAATTGAAAATTTACCCTGTTCTGTGATGCTTTTTGAAAATGGACTCGATAAGATTGATGTTGTTGATGATTTCCGATTTTCGGCTATTCATTGCCCGCACATCCGAAGTAAACAGCGTTAAGTCAATGAAGGGGCGTAACTCAACACCGTCATGATTATACTTTGCACGGGCACAAATTGAACTTTCATGTCATTGCGAGCGAAACGGAGTGCAGCGAAGCAATCCCATGAGGTTAAGCAC
>JAFGMA010000426.1 GCA_016927835.1 Candidatus Zhuqueibacterota bacterium
AAGAAAGAAGATTTTTATTATAAATACTTTTGCATAGCATTTTCCATTCTCACCGGCGAAGCCGGTGGCTTAGCTCAGGAGTTATTTGGAGGCACTCTCAAGAACATTTAATGTTTGGATTCGCGGTCAAGGGCTTGGTATCCCCATTGCAGCATTTATTGCTCCCATCTATGCTTACAACAGATTGCAACATGAGGGAATCACATCCTGGGACAAAGACGGTAAATATATAGTTACACATCAAATAATCGGCCCATTAAGAATTATATCTGTAATAGCAATTTTCCTCGCATTTTTAATACTAATAGGCATCGGGATTATGGAAAACTAATCATATTAAAAAAATCCAGTCTCCATTTTCATGTAGATAAAGGGATATTTGGATGAGTTCACCACGAATCAGACGATTGCAAAGCGACTATCAGCGTTTAAAAAGCCAATTCAATGGTTGGTCCTTGATTAAGCTTCGAGCCGCAATAGGCACCCCGCCTGAAAAATATCAGATAGAGTATAATATTCGAGGGATTTATGCAACACCAGATGGTCGACTATTGGAACGGCACCAACACCTACTTGAGATTAAGCTAGGACTGGAATATCCGCGTCGCCCTCCTCAGTGTCGCCTGCTGACACCTATTTTCCACCCAAATTTCAATGCAACAGAAGTGTGTACACAGGATAGCTATGCAGCTTCCGAAGGACTGGATGATCTGATCATACGGATTGGAAGAATGATCGCTTATCAATCCTACAATACAAAAAGCCCACTCAACGGTTTAGCAGCGAAATGGGCTGCTAAACACAGCTCAAAACTGCCGGTTGATCCACGGGAAATAGCACCACCGATCAAAAAAGCAGCATCGGAAGAACACCCAATTTCTATTCTGGGATTAAACAGTGATGTTCAAAAAAACCAAAAATCCGATAGCCATGAAAAAGACTTCTGTGCTTCAATTGCAAATGGAGTAAATCTAATACAAAACAAAAGGTACGATGATGCCCTGGAAATTTTCAATGCTATAATAGAAGATGATATAATTCTTAGAAACGCATACTATTATAGAGCTATTATCAAAAATAAAACCGGAAATGATAGGTCAGCCATTTCTGATTTTATTATAGCCGCTAAACTCGGGCATGATAATGCAAAGGCAATATTAGAAAGGATGAAAATAAAATATTAAAATGCCTCAATTAACTACCATTTGATGTATTGATACATACCTGTATTAAGCCATTCCTATAAATACCAATCCTAGCTATTTTTTTTCATCGCAAAGCCAAATAATATGATCGAACAGCAAATCTCACGCATGCATCCCCCCATCCATCAAAATATTCTCCCCATTGATGTAAACGGAGGCGTCTGAGGCTAAGAAGACGACCAGTCCCTTGATGTCGTCGTGGGTTGCCATGCGCCCGAGGGGTACTTTCTTGTTATAGTTCTCCAGAAATCTTGCGGGGAGCGGTGTGTCCGAAAGGAGTCCGCCGGGGCTGATGCAGTTGATCCTGATGTGTTTGGCTGCCAACACGCGCGCCAGGTAGCGGGTGAGGGTGATCATGCCGCCTTTGTGAAAAAAGTAGTCCGGCGGCGGTTCTCCCATATCCGTGCCCTCGTAATTCGACAGGTCGGGCCCGAACATGCCCATCATGGAAGCGATATTGATGATGGTTCCGCCGCCACCGCCCGCGATCAAATCCGCCATTTCGCGGGTGATGTCGAACATGCCTGTGGCATTGATGCGCATGGATTCGATCCAGTCTTCGAGGGGCGCGTTGTATGATTTCATGGGACGCGCCACGGCGTTATTGACGAACACATCCAGTCCCCCGAATTGCGCTTTGAGCTGTTCTTTCAGGGCTAAAACCGATTGGTGCTCTGCCTGGTCCACCTGCAGGGCGTGCACATCCAATCCCTTTTCCCTGAATACCTCGGTAAGCGTTTGCCCGGCAGCGAGATTGCGGGATGCGGTGATAACGGTTCCCCCGGCTTCGGCGAGTCCCTCAACGATGGGCTTGCCATACCTGCCAGCGCCACCGGTGACCAGGATGATTTTGTTTTCAAGGCTCAAGAGCTGTTTAACGTGCATTTGTATTCCTTTCTGAACCGGAAATTTTTGGTTCACTTCATAATATGTTTTTCTCTGACGATGAGAACGCACCTGGCTTGGTCTGCCTGGCTCAAATCGATATCGTATTCGAATCCCAGCGGCTCCAAAACCCGACGATACAAACTATCGCAATGCTCGCAGTAAGCCGGATACGGTGTGAGTTCTGCGGCTGCCAACAGGCGCCCTTTGCTGGGACAGGCACGCATTTCTATTTTAAAGATGCCTGCGCCCTCATCCAGCGTCATGCGAAAATCGGCAGCTTCTTCGGGCAGGGTATGGCTCCAATATTCAAAACAGCCGCGCAGACCCTTTGATTCCGCCAGTTCGCGCAAATTGCCCAAGAAGGCATCGGACAGATTTTCCCAGAAATCTACTACCGCCTGTTTTCCGCCTTTCGCATGCAAAAATTTAAACAATTCGCTATAAGCCGGGATAAATTCAGTGCAGGAAAGCATGGGCTATTTGGTCTCCTTCCAAAATTTCTGTATACATTTTCCCTGACCGGGTTGATATTCACAGGAACAACGAATGCCAGCCAGTTGACAAATCGCAGCATTCACGATGACCGTTGATTCACAAAATCGCTCTGTAAACAGTTGATTGGACTGTTTGAGGTGCGCGATTGCCGGGCACTTTTCAATTCTGAATACCAATTGCCCATCCTCATACGCGACGGTGAAATTGCCGTTTTCCTTTTCAAAAACATCTCGAAAATGCGTTTCGAGTGCGGACAAACCCGACGTTTTGATCCGTTCTGCCAATGGCGCAAAAACCGTCCTGCCCACCTGTTTCAAATAGCTTTCGGTTGCGGCATGACCAAATTGGTCAACGAGATATTTGATGGCATAGCACAGGGCGCCATGAAAATCTTTGTGCAAATAGGCATTGTCGGATGCTTTTTGATCGAGTACGATTAATTTTTTATCCAATGGATTTATTCCAATTTTAGATGACCGGTTTTTTCTGCGTGCATTTTTCAAGCATCTTGGCAACACTATTTATGCCCACTAAAGACACGAAAGCACACGAAATGATTAAATAATGCCTTGTTGTTTTGGCAATAAAAAACAATATGTTCGTTTGCTTCGTGGGCTAGTATTTGCCTTTTTCATTCAGCAAAGCGGAAAGCGAAGACATCTGCTTCGCGCAGGACAAATCGCAATCGAACAGCCTGACCTTCCAGAGAATTCAGGTCGCTGTTCTCGGTCCATTCGACCGGGAAGTCGAGAGCATCGCCGAAAATCTGCTGGCAGTCGGCAAGTTTGAAGCCGGGCTCTGCCGCTCCCGCTGCGTTTTGAATTTCCACCAAAATGCTTCCTGCGGCGGAGGTTGAAAAATTGAGCCTGAGCGTATTCCCTTTAAAAATGAAGGGTCTGGTCACAACCTCTCCCTCATCCGCCGGCGCATAAATCGAGGCGAATCCATCCAGTCGTAGTGCGTAGCGGCGAAGGCGGCAGGAATTTCCCGTGAAATAACTTTCGGTGGCATACAGCGAAAGCTCGTTGGGCTGATCGTCGGAAGTCGGTTGGGTTTCCACGACATGCCAGGCAATGTAATTATCGCCGTAAGCCCAATTGTGAAGGGTTCGCAAGCCCGGGCGAATAAACGCGTCATCCCAGCGATAAAAACTGTGCCCGTCTCGGCTGGCAATGAGCAAGGCATCGGTCACTGCCGAACCATAACGAAGTTGCCCTTTCGCGCGTTTTCGGCGTAAATCGGGCGAGGGCAGGGCGTCGGTGGCATGAATCCAGCCGCGATCGCAGTACCGGGACGGAAAGCCGATATAAACATTCGGCGCGCGATAATAAGGTCGAATTTGATTGGTGTAAAACTGCTCCGATTGATTCGGCGCCCGGTTCTTGAAATCAAGCACGCCCTCCTTTGTCCAATGAATAAAATCATCGGACACTGCGCGCGCAATATTACGGACCCCATCCACTGTTTTTCGGTAGTACATGATGTATTTTTCTTCTGTTCCCGACCAGAATGCGATGTTTTGCGTATCGAAAACCCAGCCTTCTTCGGTAATGATGCAGTCGTCCTGTACAGGCTGCCAATGGATGCCATCAACCGAAATGAAACCCATCAAGCCATGCGGCGCTGCATGTCCCCGAACGTACCCAATCGCCTTGTAACGCTGCTTCAGGGTGACGCCGGGACGGGTATCGATAAATGGCGAAAAATCGTGGCAACCATAGCCGTTGACATTATCCAGAATGATATTATTTTTTACCGAGCCATTGAACATCACCAAGCCGAGCTCCGGTTTCACCCACTGAATGCCGTCATGACTTTCAGCGTAGCAAATCACCACCGGATTGCTCACATCGCCTTCGGCAGATATTTGCCAGGCTTTATAATACATCCTGTATTTCGCCCCATCCCTGAACACGGTATGATAGCCGCATCCGTTGCCTTCCCAGGGCGCATCGTGCACCAGCGCAATTTCACGGCGCTCAGGATGGTGCAGGTGCAATACGGCTTTGCCCATCATTTTTTCCACCAGTGCATCATCCACGAAAAGCTCTCGATTCGAGCCGATATTTCTGGTTCCGGGAACTGCACCCGAAGACACTTCCATGAGGATCCCCAACACCATAAAACTTAAGAATAGCACACTTATCGGTGATTCCCACATGTCGATTATCCTTTCGTTTGAAAATTTTCTTTGAATTTAATGATTCACGGCTTCTGTGGCTGCTGCTGATTCCGGAACGAGCGGATGATTGTTTCGAAAACGCACGCGGTATGCATGCGCCTTGCAATCAAAAAGCTCATTCAGCGATGTTGAGACGAAATTTCAAGGGTGTAGCCAAACCACGAATTCCCTAATTTTCACTAATTGATTTTATTAAACTTAATTTGTCCCAATTCGTGCTTATTAGTGCAATTAGTGGTATTTAGAATGGGCTCATGAATAAATTGCTCAAAATGTCTGAATTAATGGTCGTTACAAGCGTGTCACACCCAAATTTTAAAATGTACCGAATTGCTCCACAAGTTCAGCCAGCATTGCAATGCGCTCCCAGGGCGCTTCAATCGGTACCTGATCGCCCGCTGCCAGAATGAGCCGCGACGATTGGTTTTTGGTATCGAGCCACTTTTTGACACAATCGATGAAATCGCGGTCGCTGCCGGTTTTCCCGAAGACGGTAGGCGGAATCCCTCCCGACAGGATAAGATGGTCCCCGGCTTCCTGGCGTGCCTGCTGTGGTGTCAAAGAAAACATGGGTGCTGGTGTCGCCGCATCGATGCAGTCCGCTCCGCACGCCGCCATCAATTCCAGCAAGCCTTTCATTTCGCCATCCACGTGAACCGCGAGATACTTTCCGCGCTGATGAATCCGCCGCGCAAGCTCCTGATAATAATCATATGTGAAGCGCTTGAATAAACCAGGGCTTTGAATGCTCGAATCGTGATTATCGCCGACAATCAGCACATCGAACGGACAATCAATTATTTCGTCCAGAATTCGCAGGTTGCTTTCATTCACCGCTCGGATGAAGTGTTCCAATTCCGCCGGATAATCATAAATTGCCAAAATCGTTCTTTCGACTCCCATGTAACGGGAGATGAGAAATCCGAGTCCGGAGTAAGATAAAAATGTGTAAATGTAACCGAACTCACCTGCGGCATTCGCCCAGGATTGATAGCGGTCAAATCTGGGACGACATTTGCGTTGTGTCAGGGCATATTCCAGCACCTTCAGATCGCCGATGTCCCGCACCAGCCATTTTTGGATATGATACGAGTAAGATTCGCGACTGAATACGCGCTCCTCGGAAATCGTGCCCAGCGGTGTTGTGATTTGTGTGTGAAACACATCCTTGTTATCGGTCCACGCTTGCGATTGGATCGAATCATCTTCGAAGTAAATATCGAAATGGCTGCCGGTTTCGATATACAGCACAGCACCGCATTTTTTATGCAAATCGACCAGTGGTTGCTCGACCTCGGTGAAACCTTTCAAATCGAAGAAGACGTTAAAATTCTTTTTGTACCAATGGGACAAATCCAGCATGAGCGGCACGCGATCCGGCGTTTTTCCTTCATAAACAGCTATTACACGTTCCCTGGGCGTCATTCAGAGCCTTTTTTAACTGCAAATTAATCAAACCTGTTTTAACTGCAAATTAATCAAACCTGCTGAGCGTTTTAAAAAAAACCGATTCCCCACACTCCGTCCGAAGCACGTAGATTTATGCCGTCCGGAACTGCCCGCCGCGTTCGAAGCATTTCTGGAACAATCGAAGCGCATCAACGTGAATTTGCAGAAGCGTTTCGGGCGGACGTTTTTTTAAAATCGGATGCTTGCATAAAAAAGCCCAGACCCACAAGGGGCAGGGCTTCCATTAGATTGTTGCAAAATTCATTTATCAGCAAACCAGCAGTTTCCATTTTCATGCTCCTGGCGATGCATCGGAAATTAGCAAATATTTATGAACGATGCAATAAAAAAAAATCCCTGTGTTAATTTTTTAAGTTCTTTCTGCTCTCGATCCATCCCATAATTCCCGGCAACACGATCACCGTGGTTAAAAAGCAGGCTGCCACACCGACGAATAGCGCCGCACCCAACTGACCGAATCCGCGCCAGATCGAAAAGATGAGAGAGCCGAATGCCAGCATTGTTGTGAGCGAGGTGAGCAGGATTGCCTTGCCTGTGCTGGAAAAAACCGTGTTTATTTTGCCGGCACCTTCGATTTGCCAACGGTGAATCACGTGTACGCCATCATCGATGCCAATGCCGAGAATCATGGGCAAACCCATAATATTCATCACGGTGAATTGCTGACCCGTAAGGTGCATCAATCCCACCATCCAGAAAAGACCGATCGCCAGCGGAATCATCGCCATCAACGAATACCGGATGCTGCGGAAATCCAGCCACAGCAATAGAAAAATAATCACAAGTGTCAGGATCATCGCGTTACGCCCATCTTTGCCAATAATATCGATGAGCGCTTTGAATACCGGGGGCATGCCGGTCGCTTTTGGAGTCACGCTTTCCAGGTCATTTACGAAGCGATCCAGGAAATCGGCATCCTGCCACAGGTTGCCGGAAGGGAACACGGTCACCAAAAATTGGTCCCGTGTATTGTTGCTATATCGGTCCAGAATGGTCACCGGCAGGTCGCTGAGTGCAATAGGTTCAGTGGAACTCATTTTCAGTACAGATTCTTTAAAATAAGGAGCCAGCACTTTTTGCATGTTTGAAAAACCCCGGGCGGCGCCATCTTTATCTTCGCTCACCAATTCCTGCAATTCCTGTATGAGATTTTTGGTTCCCTCTTTTTCAGGTTGCCCGAGTATTTCGGTGCATTTTTTGTCCACCTTGGCTTTTACGCCGACAATTGCCAGGGTCTGCATCTCCATGACATTGAATTTCAAACGCTCAATTTCTTGGATAAAATCCGGTATTTCCCCGGCGCTCACACTATTTCGCACCAGCGCCGACTCCATGGCTTCCCGAATTTCGAGAATGTGCGGCACTCGCTGCTGCTGTTCCTGCTGGGAAGGCAGGTAGAAAGAAATATCTTCGGTCATCGCCACGGTTCCCTTATCCCGATATTGTTTTGCAAATTTCCGTGACTCGGCTACATTATCCGTCAAAATCAAGGCGTAATCCATGCTCATATCGAACTTGTCCAGCACTGTATCCTGCAGAGCAATCGATGTCAATCCTTCCGCTTCAACGTTCATATAGTTCTGGTCGAAGGTAATATTGGTTGCCGACCAGGTTAACAGCGCTGTCAATATCAACGCCATCGCGAGCGTAAAAATATATCGTTTGCTCAGCCAAAGGCTTGCGCTGCCAAGAAAACGGAATGAGATATCTTTTTGGATGGATTCATTTACCGCGCCTGCGTTGCCGCGTTTTTGGTCGATGCGTCGCTCTCTAAAGACAAGTAAAATCGGCAGCAACAGAAATGTTGCGACGAGAATCGCAATCAGTCCGAAGCCGGTAACCAATCCCATTTCTTTCATGCCCCGCGAACTGCTGATGACGAGGGTTAAAAAGGCGAACGCCGTGGTCAGCGCACCGGTTACCACGCCTTTGCCGCTTTTCAGGAATGTGTTTTCCATGGATTCGGAGATGCTGTGTCCCAGGGCGCGCCATTCGGTAAAATTGGAGATGAGATGGATCGAAAAATCGATGCCCAATCCCAGCAGAATCACAGCCATCATCTGGGTCATAATATTTAGTTGACCTACGATTACAGTGGCGGTTCCTACTGCCCAGATGATTCCGATGATTAAATTCAAAATTGCAAAAACCGGCGCCAGCCACATTCTCAATGTAAAAATAAGCAGAATTAAAATCGCGATCAGGGCGATCACCGTTGTATAGCCCAGGCTTTTTTCCGAGTATACCATTTCATCGTGCCCAATGGGAATGAAGCCGGTCAGTCCGGCGGTCACACCGGGATATTTTTTCAGCAAATCATCCACAATTCCCTGCACCACAACCGTGCCATCGACCAGCAGATCGGTATCGAACATGGTGAAATTGGGAATGGCGTTTAACAGCAGCGCTTTTTTATCATACGACAAAAAGTAGGGCTCGCCAAGCAGCAATTTGTCCACTGCGCCGACCGCATCATCCTGCGGCACATTTTCCTGCTGTGCGTATCGCCGCATCACCTGAACCAAATTCTGGATACCATCCAGGAAAGCAACCGCCTGGTCTTCTTTTTCCCGCGTGGAAATTGACTCATCCTGCCCGACATATTCCTTTTCCATGGCATTATTCAGATTAAAAAGGAGACCGGTCAAATTCGGGTCATAAAAAATATCCTTGATATCTCGTAAATTTTCTTCTTTCAGCAGCATCAAACCATGATTTTTTAGAAAGCCCAGTTCCATTTTATAATCCACACGCTGGATGAGCTGCTTGTTTATTCTCGATGAAAGCTCGGAGATTTCAGTTTCGAGCCGGGCAATTTGGGGATCGTCTGCTTGATCCTTCCGCAATTTTTTAATCTTCGCCCGTTTCTCTTCTATCTTTTTCTTAAATTTGGCATTTTGGGTGGTATCAATCGCTGCCAAAAGCTTCGGCGCCAGTTCATCCGCAAATTGCTTAATTTGATTTTCTTCTCCCTGCACCACAACAATGATACTGGTGGAAGACACAAATTCTTCTATAATTTTATTGAACTGCACCGTTCGCCTGTCGCCGGAAGGCAACAAATCGGACCAACGCATGGTGACATCCAACTGCTCTGCCAGCGCCATGAAGATGATCGTGAGGATGAATACAATGCTCAGCATTCGCCAGGGATGATTGACATGCAATTTCGCCAGACCAATCAGCATTTTTTCTCTCATTTTCCAACCTCTTTTTTGAATTCAACAATTTCAGGATATTTTCTACCAGATCGACTTCATTCAAATCAGGATAAAATGTGCCGTCGATAGCAATGCAAAAAACCTGTGATGCCTAATGAATCAGAACACACCATTTCTCGACACCTTGATTCAGGCAATTGAGCACAGCGAAATAATAATGACGGGATTAATGGTAAAGCGTTTGACGATTACTTTTTTGGGTAAGCAATTAAATTTCAGGCTATTCATTACTATTGACAAAATAATTGGAGCCTGAACAAAAAGTCCGTATTTCTTCACCCTTAGCGGAGTCGAAGGGTAATAAGTCCTTGTTAATACGTTATGCTTCGACTCCGCTAAGCATGAAAATACTTGTTTTCGTTCAGGCACTATATAATTTATCGATTGTCTTGATCAATTTTTATCCAGAAGAACCTTAAAAATAGACCTTCGCTCGAACCATCCCGCCATTGCCCAGGTTTTCAGCATACGCGGTTCCCTCGTCGCCCAAATAGTAATTGACAAACAAACTGAGATCGACATTTTCGAAAATATTATAGGTAATCATCGGAACAAGCGCCAGGCTGCCGTCGGAAATGCTGTAAATAGCAGAACTTCCTATATTTATAAAGTCCGTGACCGGGTGCTGCACATACGCATAAAGCTGATCCCGGGCGATTGCCTTCTTTTCAGCCAGCAGATACTGCATCCAGTCGTTTAAACTGTAAGTCTTGTGATCGGTCTTTGCAGAGGTGTTTCGATAAAATTCGAACATGATGTAGCTTTGGAAATCAAAGGTATAATCCATGCCTGCCACCAATTCGTAGTATGTATCGGGAATTTCCATCGATGAAAGCCGCACGGATGAGATCAATGACGTCAATTTCTCCAACTCCAAAAAATAAGTGCTCATGGTGGCATCATTTGTTTTCACATCATTGTAGGCATATTCCAACCAGACACCCAGCCCGAAAAGCTCCCCAACCAGATCTGCTCCCCCAATCTGCCGCTTTGTTTTCAATTGCAAAAAATTATTATGATTCAGGTTGAAAACGCGGGTATCAGAATATTTCCAGTATTTTTGAATGCCCATCACAGAAAAATCAAAATGTGAAAATCGACCTTTCACTTTCACCAGGACATCCGAATCTTCCCATTTTTCCGATGGCGCATAAATCGAAGTTATACGAAAACCTCTCCCCAACGGAACATCCAGTCGAAACGCGTTATGCCCTGGTTGCTCGTAGGTGGGATCAATCAACTCTTTTTGGTTGAATACATCCGTCGGATTCCAGGCGTAACCGGTTCCCAGGGAGAGCTGCTGTTTGCCAATGGTAACATCCGCGTATTTGAATGTCAATTTCAGGTAGGCGTTGTCCAAAAATTGCCGATCTTCATAAGGCAGAAGATAAGGATTCAGTTCCATTCCCAAATAGCTGATCATCCGGGCTTCGGCGCGCACTTTTTCCGGCAGAAAATCCAGCACATTCCATTGTGTCGTGCCGTGATAAGTAATATAATCGAAGTTTGCGCCAAACATAACCATGTCCGAAATCCGCGACTGCAAATCAATGCGAAGCTTATTTGAACTCAACTGGTAAAAATGTCCACCAAGTTCGGCGCCCATTAATTGCGGTTCGAAATAGCCAAAAATATCCAAATCGCGGGCAGTTGCATTTATCAAGGGAAAGAGCAAGAGAACAATGCAAATCGCTGCAATTTTCCGTTTCAACAGAGCCAGACGCTTGATTTTCATTTTTTCAACTCCCTTTCAGTGAACATGCTATTTTCCAACGCAACATTATATTCGCACTTTAAAATTTTCATTTCGGTCTGTGAGTTATCCTCAAGATTGGTCATCACCATTTTCATCCCGGTGGGTACGCCATCGATTTCGCGAATATCGCTTTGAACGAGTCGCTTCGTATGTCGTTTCGGATCATCTTCATGGAAATAATCCACAGCGACGGGTACGAAATTTTCTTTAATGACGTACATTTTGATACGGGAATAGTGAGTGTCCGCATCCTTTTTCTTTGTCAGATCCAGGACGTAGCAGTCGTCGTCCTCAAATTTTTCATCATCCAGTCGCTTGGCAGTGAAATCTTTTATGAATGAATCGCCGGAACCCATGTCTTCGTAGGTAAAATCGCTGTTTTGCATTTTTTGCTTTTTGGCGTGGGTCGCCAGCTTTCGCACGCGTTGGGTTCGTGGAAAATAGGACCAGATGTCATTTGCATTATTCAGCATCAAAATCGCAAATCCTTTGACTCTCGCCGGCTTGATGTACCGGACCAAATTTTTCTCCCCCCGGTCCTTGCTCCATGATTCATATTCAAACGAGCGCTTCTCGCCGGAAGTTGTCTGAATCGTCATCTGCATGGTTGCATGAATCGTTTCCTGATTCATGATGTCATTTACTTTGTTAATGATCTGTTCTCCGGTCAGCCCCTGTCCGAACACTGGTATCGAAACAATCAACATGAGTCCAGGCAAAATCCGGAATAATTTCATGATTCGCCTCCCGTTTTTTAAAATTTGATTGTAATTTTATTGACCGACCTATCGGTCAAATTAATCCGAAAAAAATTTAATCAACACAGATTCCGGTTAAAAAAACCTGAATAGAGTGCTCAGTCGCTTTTTTTATGTCAAACAGCTCTTTGTTCAAAATCCATTGAATCATCATTCCGTCCATCGCACCAAGAATAAGCGACGCTGTGTAATAGGCATCAATTTTTTTGAACGATCCGGTTCGAATGCCTTCCTCCAATATAGATTGGATAATCCTCCGAAAATCATCGTAAATTTTATCCAACTGGATCATGGCGATTTCTTTGTCATCTTTTTTTCTGACCGCCTCCGCCCAGAAATCGAGCATAATCTCCATAATATCATTTTCATGCGACGTAATATGGGCAGCCCAGGAAGTGAAAATCGTTTTTATTTTTTCAACCGGATCAGTCAATTTGAATATTGCTTTAGCAACGATGGTTTCCATTGAGTCCATAAAATGAGTGAAAACAAAGTTAAAAATTTCATCTTTGCTCTTGAAATACTCATAAATTGTGCCTTTGCCAATTTTGGCGGCAAGGGCTACGTCTGCCATCTTTGTTTTGGCGTAGCCCTTTTGTGCAAATACCCGCATGGCGTGTTTGATAATTTCCAGCTTCTTGGCTGCTTTATCAATTTTTTTTGGCATAATTCCTCATTATTTAGACTGACTGGTCGGTCAAATTAACAGTACTCAAAATATGACATTTTGTTTCAAAAGTCAAGCTTTTTTGGCAATGGCTCAGTTAGAAACAGAAGAGAATTTTAGCAGGCGTTTGCATTTCGGGGCATTTTCATCCCTCACAGGATAGAGCGGGCGATCCGGGGAAAGGGATTGAAACCTTCGCGATCAGGCTAAAAGAGACACGCTCGTACCTCCTCGCTCCAGGCTCTCTTGTGCGCCGATTAACGTCCGGATGATATTAACAGTTTTATGAAACGCCAGACGCGGCTTGCCCTGCTGAACCGAGCGCACGAATTCCACAAGATTATCACGGAACATGGCATACCAGTTTTTGTACTCTATCAAACGCCACCCCGTTTGACCGAAAATGGATATCTGGAAAGTCGGGACAATGTCGTAAAACAAATGGATTGTCGCGGGCAGCCCGCTTTCGAATTCCACACAAACAATGTCCTGATGCGCCTTGCTCACGTGTTTCACCGTAATCGCAGCGGGATCATCGAGCAGCGCGAAGAGCCCTTCGAGTATATGCACGCCATATTTGATCCAATCCTTTTTTCCGACCGCTGTCGCCAACTCAAGCTTGCCCAAGGATGCCTTTTCGGTTTTCACCGTACCGCTTTCTGCGGCGTAACGCATGGAGGAGCAGGACATGAGAAATTTGCCGGCAGCGTTCATTTCCTCGAAGTAAGCAAGGTCGCGCGCGGTAGCCGCCAACGGTTTATCGATGAAAATCGGCACCCCGGCATCGATGAACGGTTTTGCCATTGCCACATGGTTTTCAGGATCATCGCGTGCCAACAACAGCGCATCGATCTGCCCGATCATGCCTTCGGGTCGCGCGACGATATTGTCGATCAGGCTCGCGGCAGCAATATGTTCTGAGATGCCACGCTCCTGCGTCCAGATATGGGTAACGCGCGCGCCTTCAATGCCCAGCGTGTCGCGGTTGGCTGCCAAATACACCGGGACACCGGCATAGCCACAATGCGCCATTGCTGCTTCATCGTAATCGCCATTGATGATGGCAGACCATGAATAAGGATGTCCGTTACCCGGACTCATTCCCATCACACCGAGTTTTAGCATTTCAAACTCCTCATGTTTAATTCACTTCGACAAAATTTAAGCGCTATGCTACTTCAGCCAGCCCACCCGATCCCAGGCAGGCAGATCAACGAATTCAGGATCCGGGAAAGCCAGTTCCTGCGCCCGCGCCAGAGCGTCCGAATCAAGATAGTGACCGTCCGCTGCTGCAACCGCGCCCTGCAGATACGCCAATCGATCGATGCCCACAAGTACCGACGATACCTGCGGAAATGAGAGCGCAAATTTGGTCGCCAGATTTGACAGCGTCGGAATACGCGCATTCAACAATTCGAGATAGCATTTGCGGTGGTCTTCCACGCGTACGAGTGCCGGATGCAAATTTCTCCCCCGGTCGCTTAAAATGCCTTTCAGCAATACTGAGCGCACAACCAGACCAATCCGGGCAGCATGAGCAGCATCGAAAAACGCAGCCTGACGCTGATCCATCAAATTGAAAGCGAGTTGGATGACGTCCCAATACCCTTGCTCGATCGCCCGCTTTGTTTCCGCTTCGGAATATGTGGACACACCAATTGCCCGCACAATACCAGCTCGCTTCAATGCCAGGAATGTGTCAGCGACAGCAGAATTTTCCAGGATCTCGAGCGTTGCATTGTGCAGCATATAAACATCGAGGTAGTCGGTTTGAAGGCTCGAACGGCTCTCCTGCAAGGAATTGTTGATGATTGCAGACAAGCTGTCCGCATCAGGCAATTTTCCCCCGTCTTTTTGAATATGGGTGCACTTCGAACACAATACGACACGATCCCGCTGTCCTTTGAATGCCCTGCCGATGATGTCTTCGCTTCGACCATATAATCGCGCGGTGTCGTAAAAATTAATTCCCTGTTCGAGAGCGGCGTGAAGTATTTTTATCGATACTGCATCCGAGGGCATGTCCGCCTGACTGGTTACGCCTATCCCGTACGGGAGCCCGATTTCAACGCCGCCAAATGCAATTTCGGAAACCGCGATGCCTGTTCTTCCAAGTATGCGTTGGTTCATTTGATTTTTCCGGAAATGGATTGAAATTTGTAATTCGTGCTCAGGTTAGCCTGAATTCAAATAGGGTGTGCCTCCCTTGAAACTACCATTAATACAGGCATTTTCATGAGCCCATTTGAAAAACCACTAATTGCACAAATAAGCACGAATTGGGATAAATTATTTCCAATAAAATCAACGAGTGAAAATTAGTGAAACTCGTGGGTTGACTCATTTTAAAGTGGACTCTTTAATAAAATTATCGTTCTTATGGTAGACTTTGCCGAAGCAGAAATATCCATTTCCTGGACTTACAGGATTGGCATAATCATACGTCAGAAATTGGCAGTCGTCCCTTTTCCCTTATCAGTAAATTAAGTTCTTGTTTTTTCTAACTAAAAATTCGCATAAAAAGAGCACCACCCATTCAAATATAATAATGCGACAATTCACTTTCGATGAATGATTTTTGCCTGGTTACTGCTCCCCATTTTTGGCAGGAATGCAACCGGATAAGAAGCTCAAAATCCAGGACAGCGTTACGCCTGCCAAAAACGAACCGGGGATAATCCAGAGAAACGAAATATTTATTGAAAAAAGCTCGCTTGAAAAACTGATCAGCGCGGCGATGATGCTGCTGAAAAGTGTTCCAGCAAACGTGCCGCCGGGAGTCGCCTTGCGGACAAACATCGCCATAAAAAACGGGACAAATAGCGGTCCGACGAGTAGATTGATCGTTTTATAGGTTAATTCCAGCAGGTTGCCTTTGACATTACCGATGATCAGGCTCAAAAATACGATGATCATTCCGATGCCGACGGATATTAGTTTTGCCAGTTTCACTTGCTCGGTTTCGGCGAGTGGATTTTTACGAAAGCGAAGGATGAAATCTTTGATGATCACCAAACAGGATGAATTGATCCCTGAAGAGAGGCTGGACATGGCGGCAGCAAGTAAACCTGCCAGTACGAGCCCGGCAAAACCATCCGGGAGTTTGAGGATAAAACGCGGAAATAACAAATCAGCGCTTTTGATGATTGTTGAATTGCCCGGAAGATAAGCCGCATTCTTCTGATAAAAAGCCAGCAATGCCAGACCTAAAATTGCCAAAAGCACATGAACGAAAACATTCACCAGCAGCGAACTGAAATACATTTTTCGAGCAGCAGCGATGTCCTGCGTTGCCAGGTAGCGCTGAATTGCCATTTGATCTGAGCCGGCGGTACAGATATGCCAGCCAAATGCAGAGAGCGCTGCAGTCAAAAAACTCACGCGCGCTTTCGTATCAAAAAAGACCCAGCGATCCCAATGCGCCGGAAACTGCGATGGTATGATTTCGGACGCCCCGCCCAATTGATTGATTATCAAAATAATAGCCAGGATGGAGCCGACGAATAAAATGAATGTTTGCACCACATCCGTCAACACCACGCCGCGCAATCCGCCGGTGGAAGTATAAATCACGGTAACAACACCCATTGCGACACTGACCCACAACGCGGTGTGCTCCGACCATCCCATAATGGGCACAACCACTTTTTCGGCGCACATGTAAATAATCACCGACATCCAAACGAAGCGCATGACCAAAAAGTAAGCAGAGGCGAGAACGCGATTGCGGTTTCCCAATCGCATTTCAAGCAATTCATACGCGCTGGAGATTTTGAGCTTCATAATGAACGGGATGAAAAGCCAGCTTACAATGAGGTACACCAGGGGAATCGCCGCCAGCAGACACCAGATCATCGGTCCATGTTTTATCATTTCACCGGGCAACGATAGATAGGTTACGGCGCTGAATAACGTGGCGAATAGCGACAGCCCAACGCGCCACGATTTCATTCTTCTGCCGCCCAGCATGTAATCTTCCGAGCTCTTGTTGATGCGCGAAAAATAGAATCCGACGATCAGCATTCCCAGACCGTAAACGACAATAACTATCCAATCGAAATCAGCCAGGGCGATTTTATCGATTTTCACACGAAAACTCCGAACGTTTGGTTCGCAGGGATCTCAATTTACGTGAGCACCTTGTTTCTATCGTACCTGAGCGATGGCTTGAAATTCAGCTTTTATCAGTTCAATTTTCAAAATGCATTATTTCGCAGTCAATGCTTTCCATTGGTGATACCATTCCAGATATGCACTATGATTCTCAGAGATCGGTTTGAATCGCCTATCGACTTTTACCCATTCACCCGAAATTTTTTCAAGCGTGCGAAACCATCCGGCAGCCAGCGCAGCAAGCATGGCAGCGCCCCTGCAGGCAGGCACACTGGATTGGGTGGTGATGAATTCGATCCCCAGCAGATCGGCTTTTATTTGCAGCAAGAGATCACTCGCAGCGCCTCCACCGGTAGCAACAATCCTCTTCGGAGGATCACCGCCGGACAGATGATCCACCAGTTGAACCAGGCTGGCAGCAGTCGACTCCAATATCGCGCGGGTAAAATGGCTCTGCTGGTGGTTCGGAGAAATGCCCGCAAATCCCTCCAACGCAGGATATGAATCGGCATTGGGACGCGCAACTAATCCCTCGCTGCCAATGGGAACCGCCGCCGCCAACTGCACCAACTCGGGAATCGTAAGCCCGGGAGCTTGAGTTCGTTGATACCATTCCAGGCTGCCCGCACCATTTCCCTCGAATGCAAGCTGATAAACCTGATCCTCGCTCAATCCATTTCCGGTGCAGATATTTTTTCGAGGGTAATAGCCTGAGTCCAATTTCAGGCAAGCTAAAACAGTTCCGGTGGATTCGCTCATGTCGGCAATATGCCCTGCACCCGCTCCGATCCCCGCAATATGATGATCCAGACTGCCGACTACAAACGGGATATTCGCCGGCAAATTCAGACGCCGCGCGCCCCTTGCCGTGATTTTTCCGGCGACAGTTCCGGGCAAAAGGGGTGTGGATAATTGAATATTTGAAAGATCGATGATATCCGGCTGCCATTTTCTGGTGCGAAGATCGAGCAATCCAAGCAGGGCAGCAGTGCCGCTATCGCCAAGAGGCTGATCGGTTATTGACCAGGTGAAATAGTCGGATATGGTCATCAAATGCGCTGCACGTGCCCAGAGATCGGGTTGATGCGTTTGAAACCACACGCATTTCGCCACGCAAAATTGATGCGAACATTCGATACCCAATCCCATTCGTTCCAGAAAGTCTTTTTTTTGAAAAAGCGCCTCTACATTTTCAATATCCCGGGCGCGGTTGTCGCTCCATAAAATCAACGGCGTCAACGGCTTTTTCTGTTTATCAAGCAAAAGAAAACTATTCGCTTGCGAGGAATATCCGATGGCTTTAATCTGCTGGGATTGCGCGCCCGCCTGGCGGCAGGCATCATTTAAAGCCTGGTTTAACAATTCCCAGAAACGATGGACAGGCACTTCACTGCGCGACCCATCTCCGGTATCCTTGGGGACGAAAATTCTGCCCAGCCCGCGAATCTCCCCTGCCCTGTCGAATAAACCCAGTTTAAAATAACTGGTACCCAGATCGATTCCTAAAACAAAATCCATAGTGCCTGCCTTGCGGAAGAATTCAGGATTTTATCTGCAATGATTTTTTTTGCCTATCCGATATGATAATTCGTGAATTGCCTTCAGCGTCTCATCAACCAATATTTTGCCGCTCTCGTGACTGAACAAGGAATTCGATGCTTCATACGAATCTTTCGCAGCCGCTTCAGGCGTGACAATGTAACCCTGCAATTCGCCGTTGGCTAAAGAAATCACGAATGTATTTTTTGAGCTATGTTTCACCGCCAGGGCATATTCTACGAAAATTTCGCCCTGCCACCCGACGAATGTCCACTGACCGATTCCAAAAATCTGTATTTCTGCCGGCCGGCATGATCGATAAGCGGCTTCCAGTCGTCCTTCCGCAGCCGCTTTGGCAAGTGTCAGCGTCTCTTCGGCACCGAACCAATCGCATTCGGCAGTGCGGATTTCCTGGCGGCTGGCGTGTTCCGACTGCAACCGCTTCAGCCTGTCACGGGATTTTTCCAGATTGATCCGCGCCGCCTCGACCGATGGAAATGTTTTGCGCGGTAAATCAATCTCTAGCTGGTGAGAATATAAGGAAATATCAGAACGATACTCTGCTTTGGAAATTGCCCCAAGCACTGCCCTGCCGAGGATGTGACCCAGGCGCTCCGCTTCCGCAAACGTATTGCCATTGGTGACGTGCCGCGGGCTCTGGTTACCGGCAGGACCGGTGTGATGCAGTACCGGGCAACCCGTTGCCAGCAATTTCGCTTGCAGAAATTGGCGCGCCATACCGGGAAAGTCCGCGCTGATGAGCGTCGAATCTTCATGCAAAACCGTGGGATGCATCGAGCATACCAGCATGCAACCGATGTATTGATCGGTGTCCGCATGCTTAACCACAAGCACCGGAACCTGATGGTCTGCCGGACCTGAAGGATCGTGCCGATTGGTGCCGATGCCGGTGCTATCAGCCACGGCGAATCCGACTCTGGCGGGTCGCGCCGCCTCGAATGCCTTTACGCCGGCTTCTATTAAACGCTGCTCCAAATAGCGCAAATACGCCTGGTCTGTGGCAGGCACGACGGCGTCACTCTCATTGCTAATATAGTCCACGGTGATGGGACCGGAATGGGTATGGCTGGCTGAGATCATAATATTTTCGGGCGGAATACCGATACGCTCGCTGATTTGCCGGCGCACCGAATGGCTCAGTCCTTTGCTCACGAAAATAATATCCACCACCAAAAACATCAGTTGTGTGTGCTGCGCCGATTCACGGTTTTCGGAAAGAGTTAGCGCAGACGCCAACAGGGGATCGTGGACGCCGGTACTATAGCGCGCCACATGCGGATAACCGTATAAAAACTGAGACTCGCGGGGCGTGATATCGATTGCACTGGCTCCCGCCATCAGCAATTTCGCCATATCAATAGCCCTTTTCCCAATCCGGTTCGATATTCCGGGCAATGGTTTCCGAGACGATACAGTCGGTTTCGAGCAACTGGTGAATCGAGGACGGAACCAGCGGCGTAACCGGACCATGCAAAACCAGCCGGGAAATCAGTCGCTGCCAGGCGGTGGCTGTTTGGTGAACCGACAGCGCGTGCATTTCAAGTCTGGCTTTGGAGGCAATCACTTCCGCGGGTCCGATTGTGGCAGCTTTGGGCGGCACGAGGGCGATATCTCCGCTCATGCCGAAACTCCCGTGAAGTGAATTTTGCGCGAGTGTAAACGGACTGAGGGTAACAATACGCGGTCCCATTTTCTTCCATTCCTCCAAAGGCGCGTCGAATTCGGGCGCATCCGGCTCGATGAATGCCAGGTGACCAGTCCAACCGGGTCCACTGTAACACATATCCGCACCGCCCATATCTGCGATCATTTTGCCGTAGTCATTGATGTTCGAATTGTTTGGCGCCTGGAATTGCGATTTCGGCGGTCGCAGCCGCTCATCAATTTGATAATAAAAATAATTCATCATGGCATGCACAAAGCCCTGCCGCCAATTCTCCGGTGCGATAACGCCATTTTCATTGGCGTATTCATCCATTGCAAAAACATTTAATTTTTTGCAACTTACCTGAAATTTATTAATCAAGTACGCCACTTTGCTATACGATGGAACCGGGTTCGGAAGAATGAGCACCACCTTCCGGTCGTTGTCGGAGGCTGTTTTAATTCGGTAAAACATATCGGTTACAAAAATAAACTCGGCTTCGTCGTCTTTGACTATTTTGATTTTAAATTTTGGATTTGGGTGGTTGGTAAGGTCTTCGCGCTTGATATTCCGCACTTTTTCCAAAACCGCTTTATCTCTGAAGGGAACCCATTTTGATGGGCTGTAGGTGAATTGTGTGTCCATTTCACTTCTCCATTTCGCTATTTTTGGTACACGAGATTGCCGCCGATGAACGTTGCCAGACATTGGTAGTCATCATCGAGTACTGCGATATCCGCACGTTTCCCGGTTTCGATGCTCCCGGTTTCATGGTCAACGCCGATGACGCGCGCTGCATTGCCTGACGTGTACTTCGCGGCTGTCACGAGATCGATATCGCAATATTCAATCAAATTGCCAAACGCCCGGTTCATGGTGAGCACGCTGCCAGCCAGACAACCCGCCCATTCGCCGCCAACGAGACGCGCTACTCTACCGGCAATGCGGTACTGCCCGCCATTCGGGAAGGCATAAATCCCGTCGGCAAGACCGGCGCCGTAAACGCTGTCGGTGATAGCGACAAACCTGGCAGTACCCAACACTTTCGACGCTATTTTAATGAATTCCGGTGCCACATGCTGCATATCGCAAATAAATTCGCAGGTAAGCGCTTCATTCACCAGAAGGTGCTCGATTAATCCGGCTTTTAAAACACCCTGCTCTTTTTCACCCGATGGAACAAACGCGTTGAACATGTGAACGACGTGACTCAATCCCGCTGCGACGAATTCGGCACATTGCGCTCCCTCTGCTACAGAATGTCCGAGTGCAGCGACGATGCCATGCTTGCGCAGGTACTTGATGAGTTCGACTCCCCCTTCCAATTCCGGTGAAAAGGTCATGATTTTAAGCAAATCACCGATCTGTTCAACATAAAAACGGGATTCGGATTGCGTGATAGGTCGCCGCGTGGACAACGCCATTGCACCGGAGCTTTTCGGATTGATAAAGGGACCTTCCAGGTGCACGCCCAATATCCTGGCGCCATCGCTGCCAACGGCTTCAATCGCCTGGCGCGCGCAGTCACCCAGGTTAACGTATTGGCTGCTGCTCATGGCGGCTCCGGTCGGCAGTAAGGCAGTAGTCCCGTATTGCGGCTCCAGTTTCGCCATGCCGATGAGGCTCTCCGTGTCCAGTGGTTCGTATTTTCCCAGACCGTGCGTGTGGAGGTCGATGAAGCCAGGCAGGATCAATGCCTCTCCGAAATCGCATATTTTCAGATCAACGGGCTTTACTTGGCTGACATCGATAATCCGTCCGCCATCGACCAGCACATACCCATCGATAACATCGGTCGGTGTTACGATTTTACCTCTGATGGAAACCATAACGCGGCTGCCTTTCGCTTTGCCCAATTAAGAAGATACCGTGATATCAAGATCGGCAAGTTGCTGCAACACATCACTCAAGCGGAATTGTTTGCTGTTCTATTTGAGACATTAAAGCAGCAGTAAACAAGGTGTGACTGAGCGCCGCTTCCTGCGGCGTCGCGCATTGAGCGAATTTTTTCAAGGGTTGTTTATGATAATATTCATACATAAATGCCGCCCACATCTGCAAAATCGCATCTGAGAAACCAAATTCAAAAATGCCGCCGGTGATAGTTTTAAATGCGGTTTCATGCCCCATATCGATGTGTTGCCAAACCTGCTCGCCGCCCTGGTATTCCAAAATCCGCAGCGACTTCGGATTTTTGGTTGAAAATCCGGCGCAGGCTTTTGTGCCCGAAATTTCGAGGTACCATGTATTTTTTTCGCCCGGTGCAATGCGTTGGGTTTTGATGGTGAGCGGAAAGCAATCGGTCCGGTGCGCTTCGGAAGCTTCGCAAAACAGGGTCGCGTTGTCCCATGTTTTGCAGGGCACACGATTTTTTTGTGCATCCGGTCTTTCTTTCATGATATTCGAGAGAATCGCCCGCACATTATTTATTTTCCATCCGGCGCGAAACGGTACATGGCATACGTGCAAACCCAGGTCGCCCATGCAGCCGTATTCGCCATTGATTTCGATCATCCGTTTCCAGTTGATCGGTTTGTTCGGATCGAGATCGCTCGAGTGCTTGAATCCGCAATTGACTTCAATGATCTGCCCGAAGGATCCGGCTTCAATCATTCCGCAAATCCGCTGAACCGCCGGAAAGAAGGGAAATTGCGATGTACAGCGGACGAAACATTCCGGGTGCGCCCCGACCATTTTGAGAATGTTCTCATTGGCTTTTTTATCGATCCCGAACGGCTTTTCACCCATTAAATGCCTGCCGGAATTGATGCAGGCACAATAGATTTCCTCGTGCAAATTGTGAGGCACGGCGCAGAAAATCGCTTCCACTTCGGGATTCCGCAGCAGCTCGCGGTAGTCTTTCGTCTGCTGTTTGATGGACGGAAAATGGTCCGTGTACCATGGGAAGAGCGCACTATTCACATCGCAGATCGCTGTAATCTCAGGGGTTAACGGACTATCAAGCAAATGACACCAACGGGCGACGCTGCTGGCGAATTCTCTGCCCATCAATCCCAGCCCGATAATTCCGAATTTCAAACGCTTATCTTTCATATTAATATCCGAATTCTTTTTCGACTTCTGAAATGGCTTCTTCGATGAGGTCCATGCCGAGTGATGCATATTTTTCATCAATAATTAGCGGCGGCGACATCCGCAGAATATGCCCGGCGGGAATCCAGGCTAATCCTTTGGAAAACGCTTTTTGATAGACCAGTTTTCCGGCTTCATCGAACGGCTCTTTGGATGCCTTGTCTTTGACCAATTCGATGCCAAGCAATAATCCTTTGCCTTTCACATCCCCGATGATCGGATGTGCTTGCTGCATCTTTTTCATCCGGCGCATCAGCAGTGCGCCTATTGTCCGAACATTTTCCAAAATATTTTCTTCCTCAATGACTTGAATCGAAGCCAACGCAGCGGCGCATGCCATCGGATTGCCGCCATAGCTGGAGGAGACCGAGATATCCTCTAGAATATCTGCATATTCTTCCCTGACTATCATCGCGGTCACGGGAAATCCATTTCCGAGTGATTTTCCAAGCGTGACGATATCGGGTATCGTGTTCCAATGGCCCATACAGAGCAGTTTGCCGGTGCGTCCCAAGCCGGTGAGGATTTCATCGGCGAATAGCAGAATGCCGTGTTTTTCACACAATTTCTTCAGCTTTGGGAAAAAGTCATCCGGCGGAAAAATCGATCCTGCCCAGCCCTGTGCCGGTTCCAGCACAAATGCGGCGATATTATTGACCGTGCCTTCCTTGATAAATTCCTCATAAAAATCGATATACGCCTCCGTATCGATGGTGCCATCGCTTTTTTTGAACAGCGGTCGATACATATCAGGTCGAGGCACCATATAAAAGCCTGCATTTCTGCTCGGACCGTAGGAGAGCACATCCGCCCGCGCCATGCGTGCACAACTCACCGCTCCCATACTTTTCCCGTGAAAATCCCGGTAGCATGAAATAAATTCCTGCTTGCCAGAGATGGCTCTTGCGGCACGCAGTCCGGCTTCCACTGCGGACGTACCATCACTATAGAATTGAACGGCATTCAGATTACCGGGCAGAACGTCAGCCATTTTCTCGACCAACGCTTCCTTTATGGGCGTGATAAAATCATGGCAGTTCATCAACGTATTCGCCCAATGGGCGACTGTCCCTGATATTTTGGGATGGCAGTGCCCAAAGGAGGTCACATAAATGCCTGATGAAAAATCGAGATACGTATTCCCATCGATGTCGGTGAGCGTGATGCCGTGCCCTTTTTCGAAACAGACCGGGAAAAGCTTCACCTGTGAACTGAGTCCTTTGATGAACCGCGAGCCTTTCTTCGAAAGGGCAGTCGAGTTAGGTCCGGGTAACTCGGTGATGATATGGGGTATATTTTCTGCGCTTTTTTTCCACCAACTGTCGTTCATTTCATGCTCCTGTAAGATTCGAATTGTTGCACTGTTTTGAAATGTTCATCCATTAAACCACGATGATATTTATATTATTCGATTTATACGTATCTATTATGTCCTGATCTGCCTCAGCATCTGTAATGATATAATCCGGGAACGTAATCGGCGCGAATTTGAATACGGAATTGGTTTCCAGCTTTGAAGCGTCACAAAGCAGCCAGGTTATATCCGAGGCTTCAGCCATTGCCAGGACGATCTGCGCTTCGTAATCATCGTACGAGCTCAAACCATCTTTCAATGATATGCCATCGGTGCCAATGAAGGCTTTATCCGCATGATATTGATTTATCTGCTTGCAGGCGGTAGGTCCGTAAGCTGCCCTTCTCTCCGGCAGAATTTCGCCGCCTATCATAACAACTTTGATTTCAGGAAATTTTAATAATTCGGAGGAGATCGAGATGGAATTTGTGATGACTTTCAGGCTTTTCTTCTGACCAATAAAGCTGCAAATATTGAAGACTGTGGAGCCGCAATCCAAAAAAATTGTATCACCATCGTTTATGGATTGGGCGGCGAATTTGCTGATAGCTGATTTTTTCTCGCGCTTGCTATCCATTCGGCGTGCAAAGCTGAATAAATGGGAAACCGATTCGTCCTTCATGGCGCCGCCGTGGGTTCGGATGAGATACCCGCTATTTGCCAGTTCATCCAGATCACGTCGGGCAGTTATGGGAGAAATATTACATCGCCCCACGATATCATCGATATTGATCAGGCACTTTTTATCGATATATTGAAGGATGAATTTTTTTCTCGCCTGCTTGTTCATTGTGAGCTACTGTGATATAGAAAAATAAAGAATCAAAAATGAACATTTCAATTACAAATACATATAGAAAATCAAAATGATAATGTC
>JAFGMA010000039.1 GCA_016927835.1 Candidatus Zhuqueibacterota bacterium
TGAACTTTCATGTCATTGCGAGCGAAACGGAGTGCAGCGAAGCAATCCCATTAGGTTAAGCACTGAAAAGATTGCTTCGGCAAAAAAACGCCTCGCAATGACAGTAAAAAAATGTTCAATTTATGACCGTTTGCAGTATAACAATACGCTTTTAAATCATATAAAATCCAACTTAAAATGTGCTTAAATCAGAGGAGGGAAAATGCAAAAAGTAAAAATTGGTCAGATCGGTATCGGAAATTGGGGAAAAAATCTGCTGCGTACGTTTTATAATCATCCGGATGTGGATCTGATCCAGGTTTGTGATCTGAACGAGACTATACTTAAGCGAGTGCAGGACGGCTATTCAGATTTGAATGTTACATCTGATATTACTAAATTTCTGCAAAATGACGCGATTGATGCGGTTGTGATAGCCACTCAGCCGGATACGCATTTTGAACTGGCAAAGAAAGCGCTTATGGGTGGCAAGCACGTCTTCGTCGAAAAACCAATGGTTTTGAATGTGTCGCAAGGGAAAGAGCTTGTGAAGGTATCTGATGAGAAGAACCTGGTTTTAATGGTCGGTCATATTTTAGAATACCATCCGGCTTTTGTTAAGCTGAAACAACTCATCGATAGCGGTGAATTGGGTGATATTTATTATATTTATGCGACGCGTGTGAACCTGGGTGTGGTGCGGGACGTAGAAAATTCGCTGTGGAGTTTTGCCCCGCACGATATTTCGATCATCCTGATGCTCATGGGGCAGCAACCCACACGCGTGACTTGCACGGGACAGGGATATTTACGCAAAGATATTGAAGATGTCACATTCACCACGCTGCATTTCCCGGATGACCGAATGGCGCATATCCATGTGAGTTGGCTGGATCCGCATAAAATCCGGAAAATCACGGTGGTCGGCTCCAAGAAAATGGTTGTTATCGATGACATGGAATCCACAGAAAAAATGCGTATTTATGATAAAGGCGCCCATTTAAACGGAACATACCTGGGCTACGGTGAAGCCATCACCTTGCGCACTGGCGATATCCAGATTCCGTTCATTAAAATGCAAGAACCTTTGCAACTGGAGTGTCAGCATTTTATCGAATGTATTCAACAGAATAAAAAACCCAAAAGCGATGGTGAAGACGGTCTGGCAGTACTGAAAGTGCTGGATGCCGCCCAGCGATCGCTCGAGAAAAATGGAACACCTGTAGAAATAAAAGGATAAGCAATATGAACAATTCAATCGATGCCTCTGCAAAATTGGGTTCGGGCTCAACAGTTGGTGATTTTACAGTAATAAAAAGTAATGTGCAGATCGGGCAAAACTGCACCATCGGCAACAATGTGGTAATACATGAAGGCACGATGATTGGCGAAAACGTTCGAATTGATGATTGTACCGTCATCGGCAAGCAACCCATGCGCGCAAAACGCAGCATTTTCAAAGACGAAAAAAAACTGCCTCCGACGAAAATCGGTGATAATTGCATGTTGGGAGCGCAGGTTGTCGTTTATGCAGGCGCGGAAATCGCTGTCAACGTTCTCGTTGCCGATACGGCGGCTATCAGGGAAAATGTTAAAATTGGTGAATTCACCATCGTGGGACGCGGCGTGACAGTTGAAAATTTTTGTAAAGTTGGCAAAAAATGCAAACTGGAAACGGCGTGCTACATCACTGCTTATTCTGAAATCGGCGATTATGTCTTCATCGCACCCGGTGTCATGACGACGAATGATAATTACCTGGGAAGAACAGAGGAACGGTTCAAGCATTTCAAAGGTGTGACCGTGAAAACAGGCGGACGCATTGGCGGACGCGCAGTGATTTTGCCGGGAATTGTGATCGGTGAGGATGCGGTTGTCGGCGCCGGTTCGGTTGTCACACGAGACGTCCCTCCGCGTCAGGTGGTCGTTGGCGTGCCAGCGAAATATTTCCGGGATACACCTGAAGAGCAATTGCTGGAAAATCAGGGCTGGGATTAGATAAAAAAGGGTAATCTTTTCAGGAAAGGTTACCCTTTTGTTTGCTCTTTTTGCAAAAGCTCACCGCCATTATTTTTTTTGATTTCAGAATAAGGATTGACGATATACGATTTGCGAAGGTTTAAATTCGCAAATCAAAAATCGTTAATCTTTAATCGGAAATCAACTTTTAAGGTGCATTCAAATGGGTGCTGAATTATTACCTTTTTTTGTCAATCCCTTTAGCGCACGCTTATTTCTTCATAAAACCTTTCGTATTGAGACACAATCAAATCCATATCAAAATTTTTCCTGGCTCTCAGTTTGGCATTTTCACCGAGGCGAGTGCGCAGCCCGTCATCGGTTAAAACGCGCAGCGCCATCCTGGTCATGCTGCCAATTTCTCCAATCGGGGCTAAAAACCCGGTTTCGCCGTGCACAACGACTTCGGGTAATCCCCCGGTTTGCGTTCCGATAACAGGAACCCCGCAACTCATCGCTTCCAACGCCGCCAGTCCGAAACTTTCCTGTTCACTTGGCAGCAGCAGCAAATCCGCATACGCGTAAAGATTTTCAACATATTCCTGTTGACACAAAAAATGGATGCTGTCGAGTAATTTCAACTCTTTTGCTAGTTGTCTGATGAAAATACGCTCTGGTCCCTCCCCGACAAGGACTAATTTCGAAGGGATCTTTTTGTGAATCCGATCGAAAATTCGCACGACATCGCTCACGCGCTTGACTGGACGAAAATTTGAAACGTGGATCAGAATTTTTTCATGGTCTTCCGCATAATGGTGACGTTCGCAGCACGTCTTGCTGCGGTCGAAGCGCGATGTATCGACGAAATTATAAATGACGCGAATATCATGCTCGATTTCGAATTCTTCAATCGTTTTGCGCTTCAGATAATTTGACACCGCGGTGACGCCATCCGATTCTTCGATACTGAATTTGACAATTGGCTGAAATGTCGGATCCGCCCCAACGAGTGTGACATCGGTTCCGTGCAGTGTGGTGATGATTTTAAAGTGCGATTTGTTTCCCAACATTTTCCTCGCGAGATAGCCGCTGACGGCATGCGGAACAGCATAGTGCGCGTGAATGATATCCAGATCGCGTTCGATAACCACATTTGCCAGGCGCGTGGCGAGACTTAGCGCGTACGGCGGGTATTTGAATAATGGATAAGCAGAGACATCCACTTCATGAAAAAAAATATTTTCGTGAAATTCGTTCAGACGAAATGGCAGCGAGTAGCTGATAAAATGAATTTCGTGTCCGCGCTTTGCGAGACTGATGCCCAGTTCGGTCGCCAGCACACCGCTGCCGCCATGGGTTGGGTAACATGCAATGCCAATTTTCATGATTAATCCGGCTCCCTCCGATTGATCAATAGTTGTTTTGCAGAAAAGGCTTCAAGCGTGCTTATCAGATTGTGCGCCATTGAGTTTTTGCCGGCGCAGAACCGCCTCCAGGCGCATCATATCTTTCGCATCGTCGTTACGATCGATAGTAAGCTGATCGATCGCATGGTCGGTACCCCCGGAATGCCGCACAACTTCGTAGATCGGATCCCAGACGCGCCCGATTCGGTATTGCTCGGATATTCTGATGACCAGATCGTAATCTTCGCCATAATTGCGTGAATATGCGCCATCGTTCATTCCGAAGCCCCCCATTTTTTGAATGATAGCAATGTTGGCGGAACGCGGGGCACCGGCGCCATTGATGCGCAATAAATTATTGCGTCCGTTCTCCTCAGTCCATTCGTCGTGCGTCACCACGGGTATTTCTTCCATGCGCGACAACTCACCGGTTTGTTCATCCTTTTTCCAGACTTCATACGAGCCGATGACCATCGCAATTCTGGGATCGGAGTGGTATACGTTCAGTATTTTTTCGACAGCATCCGGTTTAAGGCGATCGTCCGAATCGAGTTGCACATAATATTTTCCTTTTGCTTCCCGCAGTCCTTTGTTGAAGCAAAATCCAAGATTATTGATATCTTCGACAAACAGTTTGACCCGCGGTTTGTCGGGCGAATAGCGGTTTCCCCCGGGAAGATATGGTTTCACGCCTTCGATCGTCGGATCTGACTTCCCGCCATTGACCATTACCAGGACTTCAACATTTTGAATCGTTTGTGCTTGAACGCTTTCAATCGCAGTCCCGATAAATTCTTTTCGGTTGAACACCGGGATGATGACGCTGGCGATAATATCATGCGCTTTTTTCGTATCGGGGATAATTTGATAATTCTGACCGGGCGCCAGGTAAGCACCGATGCGCTTCAAGTGCTCAGTCAGTGCGGCTTCCATTTCGAGTTGGACTTCTTTGCCAGCCAGCAGATAATCAAACACGTTGTGTGATTGCGCCACTGATGTAATCGTATACAGATGACCGTTTCTGGCAGCAGCAATATGGTGACACCCATACCCGGAGATAACCTTTAATTTCACATCATATACATCAGCGGCATGATACGTTTCATCCAATCCGCCAACGCCATCCAGCGCCTCTCGTGTGAGAAATAAAACCGTACCATAATCCATATTATCCCGAAGCCGCCCGGGATGGGGATGATGCAAATGCATGATTTTCGAAGAATTGTCGGGCAAAATGAGTTGATAATCTGCGTAAATCATTCCCACCTGTGAATGTCGTTCTGCAGCCAGAATGAATGTTTCCAGTGTACTCAGTCTGAACATAACCAGCGAGCCGACAGTGTTTGCAATTATGATATATTTTCCGCCGGTCTTGCGTATTGCAGCGTTTAACGCACTCGCCCGATTTTTAAAAGCGCCGGGCAAATGAATCAACTTGCTGTGTTTCGGTATATCGGGATAAGATGCATTTTCACCCCGCATATCAACGAGGATGATTTCGAATTGCTGATAATTCTGATTCAAGAGGCTATCGACAGTTTTCGATAATTGGGCGTCGCTATACCCGAGTTTCTCGTCGTATAGCAAAATAACACTGATGTTTTCCATGCCTGTTGCTCCCTGGTTGTTCTCATTCTGTGACTTGCTACCGGACAAATTTTAATAAATGACGAGTTTAGTCAATTTGTCATGCCCGAATGCTTCCCCGATAAAAACATTCGGGGACGAGCCTATCGGGCATCTATTTTTATAACATCTCATAGATTCCCGCTTAAAACATGCGGGAATGACATGCAAAAAGGACTCAATTGAAAAAGTGTCCGGTAGTGAATTCAGTGAATATTAAAACTTCAAAGATAGTGCTTTTTGAATATAGATATAATAGCATTTTCACTCATTAACAAAATAGTTACTCTTTCAGCTTGCTGAAAAATAGTTCGAATGCCTCGACCAGGGCGTCTGCGAGTGTTTCCTGAAACCCCACAGATCGAATCAGAAGTTCTTCTTCAGGATAGGTAATGAATGCCGGTTTGATGAGTATTGACAGCATGCTTGTCGGTTTCGTTAACGGGAGATCCTGAAAGAATAGTCCGTAATCCTGCAGCTTTAATTTATTCAACATGGTTTGTTGGATGATGTGCGCCAATTTATAATTCATCGGATGGTAATAATACGTACTCGTGCCACGATTTGTGTGCGGATTCACCCCATCCGGCAATGAGTTGAAATGCAGGCTCAACAGCACATCGCTGCTGATGAATTCAGCAACTGCCACGCGTCCGGGCACATCGATACCGTGCTCGTTTTCGCGCGTCAAATACACAAAGGCGCCTTTTCTCTCCAGCTTCCGTTTCAGGCGCTCGCATACCTGCAACGTGGCTTCTTTTTCTGTGAGCCCGGTAGGACCTGTTGCCCCTGGCTCAGGACCATGCGCCGGGTCAAGGGTGAAAATGATCCCTCTCAAAGGAGAGTTGGGCCATCCGGCAATCTGTGGGGGGTGCTTTATTTTTATAAGCAGATTGTTACGTTCGTAGGTCGCGGAATAGCCCCACAGTTGAGTTGATTTCAATTTTATCTTCAATTGATACTTGTCATTGCCCGGTTGTTCCCATTCCAACGCCTCAACAACCGGATCGAAAACATCACGCGACCAATCCGTTTTTGTTTGAAGTCCGAAAAGCGTAAGCACCAATTCGGGCGGCTTTTGTGTTTGCTTAATTTCAAACGGTATCCGTTTCGAAAGCAAAATCGTGACCTGCGAATTAGTCTCACCGGATTTCGTTTGTAATCCTCTTATCGCCGCTTCCGCGATGACGCCGGTTTGTTGGCTTAGTTGGATTTCGCTGGCTTCAAGCCAGACATTTTTCGCTTCAGAAGGTTGAATATTCACATGCTCGCCATAGCGCCTGGTTATTGGCAGGGAGCAGCCCTCCGGCAAAACGAGTAATCCATCGCCTCCGGGCGCGCTGCTGGCTGCGGTGATGGTTTGCGCGATTATAGCGAAAAGCGGGCGCTTATCGTCTTCAATAGAAAGAGTTCCCGCGGCAGAAGCTTCAACTGTTTCATTTTTATCATTGATTAATTTGAAAGCTATCGCAGCGTTTGCTGCCCAATCCCAGTTGTTGATCGTATACGAGCCGACGTACATGCCTGTCGCAGATGCCGGATGACCGGAAAGCGCCTTCCCAAACACGTTTTCGTACCAATTAAATGTATGGCTATTCAGAATTTCAGTCATCGGCAAATTATCGGCAACACCGGAAATACTGAATACCGCACTGCAACCGGGCGTTCCTTTCATCGCTACTTGCAGCTCGTCGCCGGCAAATAGCACAAAATGCTTATCCGGATAAATGTAGCTGGTATCAATCATGAATGTATCGGCGGGGATTGGCGTAATATAACGCGGAATATAAACAGGAATATCGGTCTCGCTGGTATCCGCATCATAAATTGCTGTGCAGCGAAAGACGAAATTGCCGGCTTCCACGGGTATCATCGCCAGAAAGGCTCCGTTGGGGTAAACCGAGACATTTTGTGTGTTGATGTATAATTTGCTGTTTGATGGCGTCACTGAACCATAAATAAACGTAGAATCACTCGCCATAACGCGCTGCCCTGCATTCGGGTATATGACTTTTATGAGCGGTTGTGTGTGGGCGAAAGCAGCGAGATAAAACAAACAAAACTGCATCATCAGCAACCGGAAGATATGCATGGGTGTAAATCCTTTATATTAAACTTATTTCCTGAATACGATATCGAAAACATTTGAAGCAGAATAAAATGCAATTTCCTTTTGTTAATGCAAAAAGCACGGCACAAATCACAGAGCAATCGAATCATCGCAAATATCGTTTGTATTTTCCGAACGCATTGCCCGATTCAAAGTAGTCAGGGCATAAACCAAATCCTGCCGGAGCACTTTATTCAGATTCAATTTGACGGACATGTTCGGCGACAACATCTCGGGGGCAGCGTTTCATGAAGAATCGAAATGCTATAATCACAATTGCGATATCGTCCACTTCACCTATAATCGGGAACATCCAATCCGGAATCAAGTCTATGGGTGAGATAACATATACCAAAGCGCCGATGGGCACCAGCTTCAAATAAAACGGTACGCGTCTGTCGCGAAATAAGCGCCAATTCAATTTTAAATATTGGGGCAATTGCCGCAACAGCGACCATGAAATCTCGGGTTGAATGTTTTTAATATGCGAATGCTTCATATCAAACTCCCGTTTCATTGTGTGTAACGGATTAAAAATTCATATCCTATTACATAACAAAAAAGATTCCTCCTGAATGACACAGCAGTTGCACGTTATTCCAAATTTTATGCTCGATAAAAATCAATAGCTCATTCAACCTGGCGGTGATTTGCCGGCTCATGGACCCGACTATTTTTCGGTTCCGGATTAAGATTGATCGCGCGTCAATTGCATGAAAATATCTTCGAGTGTCTGCGATTCCTTAAATTGAGAGCGCAATTCCTGGAGCGTTCCGGTGAACAACAATTGACCTAGGTGAATGATACCGATTCGATGGCACAGTTTTTCCACTGTTTCAAGAATATGCGATGAAAAAAACACCGTGGTGCCGGCGGCAGCCAGGTCCGATAATCGCTGCTTCAATTTGAAGCTGCATTCAGGATCGAGTCCGGTCATAGGTTCATCCAGCAGCAAGATACCGGGATTCGACATGAGCGCTGCCGCAAGAGCCATTTTTTTCCGCATTCCGTGCGAATAAGTTTTTATCATTTCCCGAGCTTTTACTTGTAACGCAAAAAGTTGTAGAAGTTCCTCGATTTGTTTTTTTCGACTATCCGGTGGCACACCTTTAACTGCGCCTATAAAATCCAGAAATTCGATTCCGCTCAGATAGTCGTACAGCACCGGCTCTTCAGGAGCGTAGCCGATGTTCTTCCTGGCTTCGAGCGGAAATTTCAAGGCGTCACGCTTGTTGATAAAAACTTCTCCGCTATCGGGTTTCAGGAGACCGGCGATGATCTTAATTGTGGTAGTTTTGCCGGCGCCGTTATTGCCAATGAAACCGAAAATCTCTCCTTCCGCTATCTGCAAGGAAATATCCCGAACGGCTGCAACATCATCGAAATTTTTGGAAATATGATTAATAGTCAGCATACCTAAAATTCCAGGGAGTTAAAATTTCGCAGGGCTTTTTTCATGAGAAAAAAGCAGCCAAAAATCATCACCAATGAAATTAACGTATAGAAGGGAAACGTTACAATCAGCACGAGCAGGTACAGGCTGAAAAGAATCGGCATATAATCCGTGAATGGAAATATCGCCAGCATGAAACTGGTTTGCACGAATGAAAAAACGATAGCGATAAAAAGCAGCCCGCTGAAAAGCTTTATTACCAAATCCGGTTGCCAACCCCTGAAAATCACCAGGCTGGTAATCGTAATGAACGTAATAAGCAGCATGGGCAGGAGCGCTGTGGTGAATTTGGCGTACCAGTAGCGGATCGCGCTGACAGGTAATGATTTGATCAGTCGCATCTGCTCGTGCCCTTCCTGAATCATCTTGAAATAGCTCGTGCACAGGATGTAAAAGGCGAGAATGCAGACGATCGCCAGTGAGCTGGCGAGTGTGGTCACATCTGATGTGTGCCTGCAAATCGCAATGACGATCAGGAGTATGATGAGCACGATACCAGCGACGGGTTTGAATGCACGAAACAGTAATTTCAAATCTCTGACGACAAATGGGCGAATAGACGCCGGAATAATTCGAGTCGGCAAGTATATGTGCTGCGACAGCGATTGAATTTTGAAAAATCGAGAGCGCTGTTTGCGCACGAGCCAGTGATGCCAGACATAGGCGAAATTATCCCAGAGTTTGTAATTTAACGGGATAAGCAACATCGAAATTCCAAGAAAAACGAATCCCTTGAGGCTGTGGAGCGAATCGGTGCTAGATGCGGACTCGAACAGGTCAAGCTTGAGAACGAGGAAAATCACACACACGCAATTAATACCGCCTGCCAGCAGTGAAAGACAAAAGCGTCTGCCGCTGAGAATCCTTATGCTGATTGCGCTGAGGATAAACAGCGTGCTCGAAATCCAGATGAACAGAAATCCCGAGGCGATGAAAAGCAACAGGGAAACGGTATTTATCACAGAGATTGCGGTATCGAAAACGAAGATCGCCAGAATCAAGACAAATAACATGATAAGTGGCACTGATTTGATGATTGTTGAAATGACTAAAGCGTGCAACGTTTGCTTCGAGGCGATGGGCAGGAAAAGGCTTAGTTGGCAGTGTTGCCGGTTCAGCAGGGTGCGATAAAACAGCGTTGCGTACAAACTGAAGCTGGCGCCAGCGAATAACAGCCATAATTTCGCCATTCGTGAAAACGCAGCATCGAGGCTGTTTCGGGAAAGTAGGTGGTTGAAGTCTCGCGAAACGTTATGGAGCACGAGAAAGAGCACGACTGCGATAATCAGGCTCAACTCAATTTTCAGCGTCCGGTTTAATTCGCATTTAAGATAGTTTCTTAAAATTCGATACCTTGTTTTCAGAAGAATAGATAACTGTGCCACAGAATCCTTCCTCATGCACGAAAGGGTAATGATTTGCGGATCGGGCATTCCATCCTCGTTGATACTTCGCGGATGTCATTCCGATTACGGAGAATGAATTTGATCAGTGATTGATGCAAATTGCCAGCAGATCGGCTGCTTTTTCCTCGATTTCAGAATGGATTACTTTGAAGCGCGTCATCTTCAAAGCCTCGCCGGCAGCTTTCTTGATTCGACTGTTTCGCTTCAAAAGCCTTCCCAATCTATATAAAGGCGTTTTCGCGATAAAGTGTCTTAA
>JAFGMA010000427.1 GCA_016927835.1 Candidatus Zhuqueibacterota bacterium
GGACGCGATACACACGGTAGCCTGCAAAATCGATCACGCCGGTATCATGATCCGGGATTAGCGAGACATCGCTCCATTCGAGGATCACCGACTTTTCACCTGAGGTGACAGTCAGATCCGGTGGCTGCGGCGCTTCCGGTGCATCGAACGGATCGCGTCCCAACTCGATATTTCTGAAATAGCGTCGATTCGCCTGGTTGTAATATTTGTACAGCGAATCTCTGCCGGTTGCCGCCAACTCATTTTTTTCTTCATCGGTTATGCCGTTTCCGCCTTTCCAACGCGTCCACCAGGATAAGCCGATGGAATTGCACAGATCATAATTCAATCCGTTCACGCAAGCCAGGATCGTGAAGTGAATGTCGCTGCCGAACGGCATTTGGTACGGACCAACGCAAATATACGGATTTGGTCGGGAGACGTTGACCGGATCCGCTGGATCGGTGAATCCCATCTCCTGCGGACTGGCCTTATGGCGTCCGCTGAATAGATAGGTATAGGCTTCCTGGCAGGATGGGAACTGGTCGGTTCCGACGCGCCAGGTCGTTGAGAAAGGTTGTGATAAATCGTTAGCTTCATTGTCATGCGCCTGATCCGCGTGCAGGAATCCCATTCCGAAATAATGGTGAGAAAATAGCCTGCCCATGCCGGGACTTTGTTCCCAGAAACCGGTATTCATGTCCGGATCGCCGGTATCATCCCAATCCGTTTTTCCGTTATTCCCATCCCAGACCACAAAAATCCGGAGCGAGTCGGCAGTGGGATCGCCCGATGGCGCCAGCGGGGTTCCGCTGCCGATGAAATCCAGGTAATTTTCACCATAATATTCCACCCAATCATCAGTATTTTTCTCCTTCACAGAATTTGGATATTGTTCCGCGCCTTCGTGGCTGATCATGGGTAGCATGGCATACGTGAAACAAACATCATCCAGAACTTGATCTTTCAATTCAACGGTACTTTCATTTCGGTTGACATTACCGGAATTAGTCATCAGAAAATCAATAAAAATATAGCTGTCGAACGGGTACGTGGCGTAAGAATGATACGTCTGTTCTGCGGTCAGACCGACATCAAAAGACCATCGAATGTATAACGACGCATCGCTGATTAGATTTTGATCGACTTCATCACATTCTTGCCGTGGCGGTTGCAGTTCCCCGTCGACGATCAGCGTTGGTGGCAGTCGGCGCAGGATGATTTTAAAATCATGCCCGATGCATCCGAAACGTCCCTCCACCGGATGAACCATCAAGCTTTCCCCGACGCCCCCTACCAGGTATGAATAATACTTATTACGCCAATCCGTCCAATCCCTCATGCCGAATCCCAATCCGCATTCGCGTCCGCAACCATTCATCAAATCCAGTGGTTTATCCTCTGATCGGGTTCGGTAATGATTACCGGGCCAGCAAAACGAGCGATGCCAGCCACCACTTGGGATATCTTCTTCTTCATGCCACAATTCGCCCACAGCCAGTATTTTAATACCAGTGATATGCTGCGAATACGCCGCCTCCCGATCCAGAGGCAGCACAAAGCCGAGAAAAATTAGCAGAGGAAAACATAGGCGAAATCTCATCGTTTTAGTCATCCTCGATTCTACTGGAACGGATAACGACAAATTTGCCAACTCGATTGCCCATATCACTTTGGATGTGATAAATATAGACTCCGGAATAAATCAATTGGTTATCATCACTCACCTGGTTCCATGCCTGTTCGGTGGTGCCATCATCGTGTTCAATGGTTTTAACCAAATCGCCGGTGAGCGTAAAGATTTTCAAGGTACATTTCAGCGGAATATTGATGAACAGCAGCTTGTTTTCTTCACCGGGCCAATTGTATTTCACCGATTTATCATTATATGGATTCGGAACCACTTTGATGTTATCCAGATCGGGAACCGGTTTGCTGCTCATGAAAGGGTGCACCGGTCTGTTTTTAAGCATCATATTCCAGTATTTGCCGGATTCAAGGCTTCGACCAGGTTGTTCCCAATTCTGGGTTCCGTCATCGTAGGCGCTGACATAGTAGTAATAGGCGAATCCGCGCTGCACATTTTCATCGACAAAGCGGGTAACGATGGGATTGCCGCTTTCTCCGCCGCATTCCCAGATCATCTGAAATGTGGTATCGTTGCGGCTCAGTGAACGATAGACGCGATAGCCTGCAAAATCGATCACACCTGTATCGTGATCCGGGATATCGGAGACATCGCTCCATTCGAGGATCACCGATTTTTCACCGGCAGTTACGGTCAAATCCGGTGCGATGGGTGCTTCCGGCGCATCATACGGATGCCGGCCGTTTTCGATATTTCTGAAATATCGTTTTGTTGCCTGTCCGAAATACTTGAATAACGAATCACGACTGGTGGCGCACCACCAATTTTTTTCTTCATCCGAAAATCCTGAGCCGCCTTTCCATTGCGTCCACCAAGATAGCCCAACCGAATTGCACATATCGTGATTCAGACCATTCACAGCTACCAGAAAATTGAAGTGGATATCGCTGCCAAACGGCATTTCGTATGGACCGATGCCGACATACGGATTCGGGCGGGCAACGTGCACCGGATCATTGGGTTCGGTATAGCCCATTTCCTGCGGGCTTTTCATGTGTCGTTCGGTGAAAAAATAGTCATAGGCTTCATCGCACGACGAAAATCGATTGTCGCCCGGACGCCATACGGTTGAAATTGGCTGGGATAAATCATTGGATTCATCATCATGGGCTTTATCTGCATGCAATACGCCGAATCCGAGGTATTGCGAAGACAGCAATCGCCCCATGCCCGGTGTTTGCTCCTGAAAGCCTTCGTTGAAATCGGGTTCGCCGGTATCATCCCTGCCGGGAGATTTGTTGTTATCGCCATCCCAGACGAAAAATATTCGCAGTGAATCGGCATTGGGATCGCCGGCAGGATCGACCGGAGTACCCGCGCCCAGGTAGTCCAGGTAGTTTTCCCCATAGTATTCGACCCAGTCATCGCAGGAATTTTCAGTGCCTGTATGCGGTGACTGTCTGCCGCCTTCAAAGGTTACCAGCGGCTGTACCATGAAATTGAAACACACATCGTGCAGCACCTGATTCTTCAATTCAACCGTCGCTTCATTTCGATTGACGTTTCCGCTATTGGTGATGATGAAATCGAGGAACATATAGCTATCAAAGGGATAGGCAGCATACGCATAATACGTTTGCTGGCAGGTTAGCCCGACATCCTGCGACCACCGAATCAGCAAGCTGGCATCGCAGACCAGATTGGGATCGAGTTCGTCATACGCCTGCCTGGGTGGCTGAAGCTCGCCATCGACGATGAGTGTTGGGGGAGGCTGTCGCACATAGAGCAGGAATGTATGGTTAACCGCACCGAAACGTCCGCCAATTGGATGTACCAGGTGTGTATTATGAACGCCGCCGACAATGACCGAGTAGAAATTATTTTTCCAGTCTGTCCAGTCTTTCAATCCGAATGAGAGTCCGCAATCGCGTGCGGTCCCATTGGTGAGAATATTTTCGGAAGGATCAGAGCGTCGCCAGTGATTGCCGGGCCAAATAAACGTTTTTTCCCAGCCGCCGGTGGGAATATGTTCATCCTCCTGCCAGAGTTCGCCAACCTGCAATTGCTTTTTGCCGGTGGTTTGTGCCTGAATCTCCATCGGATTCAACATGATGAAGATCAGACAACCTAGCAAAAGATGCGTAAGTATATGAATTCGCATTTTCCTTCATCCTCCGAACATTCGAGCATACTTTTTGATTCTGTTCAATTTGGGCATTGATTTGAAAACTGGTTAACCGCGATGGTTCTGTCAGGCGATTCGATGCGTTCGGATAGCCTCTATACATTCAATGCAATAACTCAGCACTCGATTTGAATACACCATAAAAGATGATTTACGATTAAAGATTAACGATTTTTGATTTGCGAAGTAAATACTTCACGAATCGCATATCGTTAATCCTTGTTTTTAAATCAAATTAATTAATGGTGGTGACCTCTTGCTGAATGTTTAATACGCCAATCCGACGCTGAATCGTTGCACCATATCAAACAAGCCAAAATCGTTAACAGCATAATCAAAGTTCAATTTGAAATTTTGAATGTTCAGATTCATCCCGACGCCGCCGCACAACCCTTGTTCGTCATAGTTAGCTTTATAACCACCGCGAATAGCAAACAGGGTTTTGTACTGATACTCCAAACCGTATTGCAGGCGCTCTTCATAATCGCGCGGATGCATGACATCGCATGATAGCGTGAAGCGGTTGTTGCGCATACTCGGCAAAAATACCTGGTTTAAATCGATCGCTAATCCGAATCGGAAATTAAGCGGGATGGGCTTGTTGGCGAAATTTTGGACAGCCATGCCGACACACAGGTTTTTGAAGCCCGAATTGTAATACGTGCCGAAATCATACGCCACCACATCGGTTTCATTATCCACATCTTTTTCCGCTTCGAAATCGGAGCCGGCGTATTCCCAGATCGTGCTCGATCCGAGTTTTTGATAGGCGTATTTTACCTGTGCACCGATGTAAAAGCGATCTGTAATTTGAACGGCATAGCCCAAACCGGCGGCATATTCGCCCACTTCAAAATCGCCGAGGCTTTGATAGCCTTCCCAGGCATGGGCATCGACGATGGTTCGCTCGAATGTGCCATAGTTGACTGTGATATAATTCAGGGAAATCGTGCCGAGCCGACCTGTATTATAAGCAGCAACTCCTGATTGATAGCTGATGTCTGCCAGCCACTGGGAATGGTTGAATGCCAGTGCAATGCCCTCGACAAACGCAATACCGGCGGGATTGTAAAAGATGCAGTTGGGATCTCCGGTGACGGCTGCGTAAGCTCCGCCCAATGCAACTGCGCGTGCGCCCATTTCCAGTTTGAGAAATTGGAGCTTGCTCTGGGCGACTTTTTTCATTGCATAGCCGGGCATGGTTAGAATTGCACAGAGTATGGCAATGATAATGAATGAAGGTATGATTTTCTTTTTCATTGAATCTGCTCCCAATTTATCGCGTGAAATTGAATCGTAAACCGAAATATATGCTCATAGGACCGCCAACACGAGCAATGTAATTTTCACCTGGTTTTTCATCGGGACATACAATGTCATCGGCTTTATAGTGCCCCACTCGATGACCACCCTCTTCAATCGATTTCAGATATTCGTATTGCTCTTTCCCGGGTCGATCATTGGGTCCGCTGAGTACACCCCAATTCAGCAGTTTCCGTGAAAATAAATTGCGTACATCAACGTACAACGTTGAGCTAATGCCTTTCATCACGAGATCCTTGCTGATGAAGAAATCGCTGCGGAAATAATTCGCATTTTTCATATTATTATGAACAAACGGGCTGTTATCGGGATTCCACGTCCACTGATCCCCTTCTGCCCAGTTGAATATGCCATTGACGCGCCAGCCACCCAGGATCGCATGACCCAGAACTTTCGGACCCCACACGTAGGGCGTATGAAAGTCGAGGTTGGCGATAAAACTCGGTGTCCATTCCCACAGGAAATCATCGGGCCACAAAATTTCAGAGAATTCGGATACGTTCTGGGGGTCACCTTCGACGAAGCGCGTTTTGTAACCGATTTCTCCGGCTTTCTGACCTTTGAACTCGGTTTGGAACCACCCGGTGAAGAAGCGACCCAGGCGTTTGGTTAATCTGAATTCCCAACCGATGATATCTTCATACATCTTGTTGTCCCAGGTAAAATAGCGCTGTGTCGGATTATCCGAGAATACATTCTGGTAGTAAACGGTTCCCAGTTGGTCGGTAACGTCTTTGTAGTAGATTTCAGTATGAATCAGGAAATTGGTAGCGATCACGTGTTCATAGCCCAGCGAATACTGAACTGTTTTCGGTGGTTTCAGATCGGGATTGCCGCGCCAATTTATATTCGACCACATTCTTGGATGTGTGGCGAGTCCGTAGCGGTAAACATTGTCGGGTGCGGTATAGGCATGCCCATAGTTGAAGTAGATTTTGCTGTTCGCGGTCATCGGATGCGAAATACCGAACCGCGGACTGAAGCGATAGTAGGATTTGCTTTGGGCATATTCCATGCGATTCAGGTTTTCCCAGATATTGGGAATGAACCAGAAATTCGAGAACGGATCTTCCGGTATGAAGCTTTTCGTATTGGCATCAAAATACTCACCCCTGAATCCAAAATTGCCGATGAAGCCTTTGATTTCGATGCGATCCTGAAAATAGAGGGCGCCGTATCGAGGTATTTCATTGTAGCGCGTGGTGAGATCTTCTCCGCTTTCGAGGGTGTATTCCTCCGCCAGTTCGCGGATTTGGTAATAATCCCTCTCAAGAACGCTTTCGGAATAATAAAATCCGGCTTTTAATAAATGGTGTTTGTTGACCTGGCTGGTGATATCACCGCGAATGATAATCGTCGATCCTCTGGAGCGCTCAAAATTATTAACCACGCCATCGAAATCAACCCTGCCTACCTGGTCATCATTGCGAGTGATGCCGTTATATGCCCAACCATCGGGTGTTTCATCCCACCAGGTTGAGGGGCACCAGATTTGATCGCCGGCAAAGAGCATCGTATCGCCGATGACATAATGCCCGGTTTGCGGATTCCATAATCCGGGCAGCTCCAGGGTATCGCTTTGGATTTTGTAATATTCAGACGGTATTTCCTTGATTTTTGTGGTATCGCGTTCCGGACCATGTCCGAAATCGAATTCGCTGCTGCTGCGTGAAATTCGAAATTCAAGAAACGTGCTGGGAGAAACGACGTGTTCGAAATGCAGACCGAGATTTTGCATCGTTGTTTCCGCCAGATGGTGATTTTGAGTCAGAACATCGCCACCGCCGTCCGTTCGCATGATGTATGGCTTGGAATAGCTTTCATGGGAAGCGAGCACGCCAAGACCCCATTCTTTTGAAAACATCCCCAGAAATGACAGCTTGCTGGAATTGGAGATATTGTATTTCAATTTGAACATGGTGTTTTGCTCTTCGAAATGATCCCGATAGCCCGGATGAGCATAAGCGCGATAATCGCCGCGATAAGAGACCATGAAAGAGAGTTTTTCCAGAAATGTACCGATTCCCGGCAAGCCGGCGCCTGGTATCGGTCCGCTTAAAGTCGCGTCGATAATATTATCCGGTTTCTCGCCTTCCGGTCTTCCCCTGTGCCGCCAGAGCCACAACTGCCGGCGCTGATTGGGTGTCATATCATTCAGCGAGTCGCTGTCGGTGAGTTTCTCTTCAGCATATTTAGGCCAGCCGATGAATTTATCTTCGGGATTAGGAAATTTTTCCGCCAGAATGTCCTCTTGCATGGACCATTCGCTGCCGTACATCAGGTAATATTTATCTTCCAAATATTTTTGGGGACCATCGTAGCGATAGCCTGAAGGCTGATATTTCCAATCCAGGATCAAATTATAATCGCGTCCGCCTTCTTTGGTTACCACATTGAGCATACCTGAACGCAATTCACCGTATTCCGCCTGGAAGCCGCCGGTTTGAATTGTTATTTCTTCAATGGATGTGCGGTTATAGGATAAAAAAGGTCGGTTGAAGGTGTTGTCTTTCATGGCGAAGCCATCGAGAAAAGCCATGACCTGGTCATCGCCACCACCCCTGATGTTGATGGAATTGTTGAAATTGTTGATTGCGACGCCAGGCGATAAATCGAGGACTTCCTGAATGGTGTTTCGCGGCAGGTTTTCGGTTTCCTCCGAACTGAGTATGATTTGGCTGGCGGAGACATCAGGTTTCACCACTTCGCGCTTGGCGGTTATAGAAACTTCTTCGCCTTCGATGACTTCTTTTGACAGTGCGAAATTCACCTTGATCGTCCGTCCAATACTTACAACGATGTCGGTATACTGGAGATGCCTGTAACCGATCATTCTGGCGGTCAGGGCATAGCGTCCCGGTGGAATATTGATGATAAAGTATTCGCCTTCATCATCAGACGCGGCTCCCATCGGTCGATCTAGCGCAACGATGGTTCCGTTGCTCCAACCTTTCAAAATGATATTAACAGCAACTAACGCTTCTCCTGTTTCGGCATCGGTAACCTTCCCGGCAATCTTTCCGGTGATACTACCGAAAGCTGAGGTAAAGAGAATACCTGATGAGATAAATAAGATAAAGAATAACAAACGCGTTTGCATCATTGCCACCTCTCTTCTTATTTTTCGATTGGTTGATTATCTCAGGCGAGAACAATTACTTAGGCAGTTTGACATGGTTACAAAGAACACAAGAAATCGCTGGTCAATCGATTTCCACAAACGATTTCCTAACGCTTTACACTATAAAAAAAAAAAATTACATTGTCAAGTCATTTTTGTAAAATTCAAAAATTTTCCATTTTGAAAAATATCGGTCGTTGTTCGTAATCAGGTGTAATTTGCAGAACGTTGAGAAAAGATACGTAATCATAGGTATGGATTTATTTTACACAGTCTGAATTTCGGCTAGCAGTTATTATGGTTTCGTTCTTTCTGATAAAGTGAGGATAATATCTCACCGTGCTCGTTGAATTCATTCACGAGGATAGCTTTCGCAGCATCTGCTCGGCTTTTTCAACCTCACTTTGCGTATCGACGCCGAAACCGCTGAAATGCGGATTTTCACATTTGGTTTCGACGACAAATATGTCATAACCGTTTTCCAAAACTCGAAGCTGTTCCAGCGATTCGATTTTTTCGAGGCTGCTCACCGGAAATTGTGCGATGCGCTGCAGAAATTCGTTTCTGTAGGCATACAAGCCAATATGTTCATAGACATTGAGCATCTCTTTGTTCAAAGGAAATGGAATCAATGAACGTGAAAAATAAAGCGCATTGCTGTTTTTGTCGACGACAACCTTGACCACACTCGGCGCGCGCATATCTTCCCGGCGTATTCGTTTCACCAGCGTAGTCATGTTTACATCCTGCCGCTGCAGCATGATCTCAACGAGTTCATCGATCATTTTGGGATCGATGAAAGGATGATCGCCCTGTACGTTGACGATGATATCGGCATCGAATTGCTTCGCGGCTTCTGCAACGCGATCCGTTCCGCTGGGCTGATGCGGTGACGTCATCACAGCCGTCGCACCGATGGATTCGACGAATGATTTTATCCGTTCATCGTCGGTTGCAACAATGACCCTTTCGAGGAATCCGGACTTGCTGGCTTGCTCGTACACTCTCTGGATTATCGGTTTGCCTGCGATGGGAATGAGCATTTTGCCGGCGAGTCGCGTTGAACGATATCTCGCCGGGATTATCCCGAGCACCTTTTTCACATCAATACTCCGTCTATGATGTCAAAAATTTAGCTGCCAAATGCTTTCAGGGTGGTTTTGCCCACGATGAATTTGCTTGGCAATACGATTTTTTGATAGTCTTCGCTTTCGGGTGAGTCAATTCGCTTGAAAAGCAATTCGGCAGCGCGTTTTGCAATCTGTCCGACGGGCTGAGATATGGCAGTTAAAGGACAGCTCAGATAGGGGGTGGCACATGAATCGGCGAAACCAATAATTGAAATATCTTCGGGAATTGAGAGTCCGGCTTCGAATATCGCTTCGAGAACCCCAACGATGATAATATTCGAAGAGATCATGAATGCAGTGGGGCGTTCGGGCAAATTCATAATTTTTTTCGCCGCCGCATACCCGCTTTCCACGGTATACCCGTTGCCCACAACCAGATCGTGATCCAGCCTGATATTATAATCGAGTAAAGCCTGCTTGTACCCTTTCTCCCGTGCGCGAATGGCATAGCTCTCGCTATGTCCGCCGACAAATGCGATTCGACGGTGACCTAATTTGATCAGGTACTCCACCGCTTTGTATACATCACCATCGTTATCGGTCACAACCGTATCCGTTTCGATGTCCCCAAAATGTCTTATCGCCAGCACAAACGGATAGCGCTCCTCCTTCAGTTTCTCGATATGTGCTTTCTCTCTCTGAACCGGCACAATGATCAGACCATCGGTTCCTCTGCTTTTTAGCATTTCGATGTATCTAATTTCCTTATCCTGAACTTCATCCGTATTGCAAACAATGAAGTTATAATCATTTTTTTCGCAAATATTGCCAATGCTTCTTGCCACACCCGCAAACAACGGATTCAGGATATCCGGGATGATCAAGCCGATGATCTGAGTCTTTCGCAAGCGCAGGCTGCGGGCTGTCTCGTTGGGAACGTAGTTGATTTCTTTGGCTGTATTCATGATCAGCTCTCGCGTCTCCTGGCTCACATTGAAATTCTCATATTTTCCGCTCAATACACGGGAGACAGTTGACGGATGGACCCCGACTTTGGTGGCGATATCTTTCAGCGTTGCTGTCACGGTTAGCCTCAATTTTAGACAATCGATTTCCTAAATGATTTTTTTAATATAATACATATAAAATAAAATGTCAAGTCATATTTAGTTCTTTTTGTAATGCTAAAATTTTGACGATCTCAATCAAGATTTTTTTTCTCAGCATCACAAGCTGATGTTGCGCCAAGAATTCGAAGGAATTGTTCCTTTTTGATATTGTGCTACCTTCGGCAACTATTTATCAAAATAGTATTGTTTTGGCAAATAAATTATGGTTGGAATTCTCAGTGCTTCCTGATGTGGCTGCTCGGGGCTCTAAGAGCCTATCCGAAAACCCTCCCTATCATTCCCGAAGTCCGTTGATAGGGAATCTATTTATAAAGAAGATTGGCTCCTCACACCCACACTCGCGAGGCAGGTGACTTTTGAGTTCGATATCTTGATGGCTGGCGAAAAGCTGAAAATATCTACGGTAGCAGGTATGGCTTGGGAAGCAGCGGCTGCTCAATTAATCACAATGAGCTTGCCGATATGTTCTGCCTGCGTTTGACCTGAGTTATTTATTAGCGGAGTTTTGAGGGCTGTAGCGATTATTTTATACAAATAAACACCGTTCGACAATTTGTCGCCATCTTCATCCGTACACAGCCAGCCATCCGCAGGGAAAATATTGAATCCCAATGCGCCCATCCCTTTCAATTTTCGAATGCACCGACCGGAGACAGTGTAAATTTTCACCTGAATCGCTGCATCCTGACTCAGGTCGAAGGTGAAAGCTGTATGTTCGCGCGCCGGATTCGGAAAATTCATCGCGTTGGCGATGACCAGGTTATTCGAGACGACAACGACTTCGGATTCCCATTGAGCCAGATTCAGGCTTTTGTCATACACCAGGAGCGAGAGCTGGTGTGTGCCCTGCGACAACGATTCAATCCGGTAGGCGAACGTTCCTTTTTTATTTTCAGGCGATTCAAATTGAAGTTGTGCAGCCGCAGTGAAGTCAGGAACAGCCTGCCCGTCGATTGCGAATTGAATGCCAAGATTTTCAGAAACCGGAACAGCGAATCCGGCGCTTGTATCATAAAGATCTCCAGCCAGTTGAAACGGCACAGTCAGCTTTACGCCAGTTTCACCGTTCGCAATTTCGATCCCCGCAACCGAAAGCAACAGCTCGGGTGGCAACGTATCTTGCGATACTGAAGCGGATAACGAATCGGATTGGATCAGCAGCGAATCCGCTTTGCCGGCGGCGAAAAAAGCCCTGAACGGCGTCTCCTGATTTTTCTGCCAGGCATGCGCGACCAGTCGCCCCAGCGGTCCCCCGGCAGATGTGTCGGCGGATGCGAACACGCTGGCAGCAAAGGTGCCGTTATTAACCGGTATTTCCGTTTCAAGAAGCACTTTCCCCGGAATACTGTAATCATACAGCGGATTCGTATAAATCGTAGAAGCATCGTACAAGCGCAATCCGCAACTGCCGTCGAACGCAACTGTGGAATCATCGCCATCCGTAACGCAGCCATTGATCAATATTCGCCTGGTCAAACTCAAGGTATCCGGTTCAACATTCAAATTGATTTTCAGGGAGGGGGCAGCCAGGCGCAGCGCCGGATCGCCGATGAGGAACATCACCTCGGTTTGATCCGGGAAGCCCGCACTCATCTTTGCCTGAAGCAGCGCCTGCCCAATGGTGACAGCGCTGCGCAGCGAATCGCTGAATAGCATTTTAAAAAACGCCTGACTCACATTGAACGACGCTGCATGTATTGTCCACCTGGCAGATCCGATACAGGCGATGACGCCGCCATCCGGGTGCAGCAATAAATCCTCCGCCATACTCGTGATATGCGGATCGTCGATTCGGGCGACTTCACAGGTGCCGGCATAAAACAGGGGCAACTGTGATTGGTTTTGGACAAACGGCAAATCATACGGTGTTCGGAAAATATTTTCATGCGTCAACATGTTCCAATTGGCGTGACCCAGAAAGTTTATCAAAAGCGTGCCCTCGTTCAGCGCATCTATGAAGGCGGTTCTGGCTCGGGGTTTGTTGAAGCTTCGATCCCAGAGGTATCTTGATAAATAGATTTTTGAGATATCAAAATCGCCGACTTCGCCGCCATTTGCCAAAATCTCGGAGTCTCTTATAAATACATAGTCTTCAGGATGATAATCATTTTTTTGATAACTATCATCCGCAATTAGCGTGAGTCTGGAGCGCCATAGTCCGACCGGCAGATCGATTTCATGGCGGATGATTTTATCGACCACGATTGCCAGCTCTTCCTGCGAATTCACCGGCAGGCGACCGCATATCATATCCGGATAGCGATCTCGGGTCAAATTAACCAGCCAGTCATCGCTCACTTTATTATAGAGCTCAAACGAGGGCACCAGCAAAATTTTTCCCAACCCGTAAATATCCTTGAAGTCATAAGTTGCATCGCCTACAAACAGAACGTATTCCGGAGCCTTCTGCCAGTTCTCCAGTGCGTATTTCAGGAAGTTGCGCAGCGCTACCGGATCGACAAGCCCGAAAGCGAATTGGTCGTAAATTTCCTGCGTGGTTACGGTCATTAAATTCGGGATTCCCTGGTGCTGCCAGAAGTCCGGATTACTGCGATGCGCGATGAATCTGTCCAGAGCAGGTCCGAGCAGCGATTCGTGCGTAACGATGAGATAATCCGCCTCATTCGACGGATCCTTCAAATGTGCATCGAGATAATACGGCAGCGCTTCCGGCGAAGGGATGTGTTTGATTTTTCCGGGTGCGATGGCTAAATAGCGTTTTTCCGAAGCGGAGCCGATTGAATCGATGAAGCTCACCGTCGCTTGAACCGAGTCCCGCTCCGCGATTTGGAGCAATCTGGTTTCAAAGGGATCGCTGATGTCGAAAATGAGCGGTGCTTTGCCGGGGAAATTAGTCAACTCGAATTTTGTCCAGCCCGTATGCCCGGCTGAAAAAAACGCTAGCGGTTCATCCCGTGCGACAAGATAGTGTTTGTATTCCATTTCATACCAGTCAAACCCGATGGTGCTGCTCAACCCGGTCAATTTGATGCGCAATTCATTTTCCCGGTGCAGCCATTCTGTGGGGAATTTGCTGGTAAATATTTTGCCAAGGGTGTACGGCAGGTCGATAGTCTCGAAATGATTATCATTGAAATACAAATCGATGGCGTGATGCGCTTCCGACAAGCCTTTGAGCCTGAGTTTGATGTTCACCGAATCGCCGGTAATTGAATCATCAATGGCAACCGAATAAAGCCTGGAACGCGTTCCGGTGAACTTGTCCCACATCCAATCGATTCCGGTATACTCCGGCAGAACCCGCTCCTGTTCCTCGAAAATGTGCGTCGTTGAGATGTTTCTCGGGGTGAGCGATTCAGCAATCGTCGATTGATTCGGCTGGTATGGCATCGCCTTGCGTGGCTGCTGGGCGATATACAGCCAATAGACATTTTCGACCGAATAATGATTGATATAGTGCTGCCATCCGTTGGTTCCGCGATGCCATCCCGAAACCGCCTGGGCATAAAAAATGAGTGCGTCATCATCCCCGAAAGAACCATCAAGGTTCTGGTCCGAAAAAAGCGTTGCAACTTGCTTGAATTCGGGAACGGGCAGCGCAATATCGACCGGCAATTCCCTGCCGCCGCCATAATAAATATGCAAGTTTTCCGGGGAAATGCTTTGTGGTTCAATGCCAAGCTGGCGCAAATCCTGCGCTATGAGAGCATAAACACCTTCATCGCCTATCTTTATGCGGAAATATTGGTTTTCATTAATGCTTTGAACCGATTTTGATCCGGATTCGGCTGGGCGAGTCAGCAATGCATCGTTGCTTTGATTAATAAATATCGATGAATATATCCTGCCAAAAGCACTCGGTTCATGAACAACCGAAGCGGACGCATGGTTTGCGCCCGGCAGCCGGATTTCCATCTCGATTTCCCGGCAGAGCAGGTATTGATTTCGGGCGCTATCAATGCGCACAGGGTAGAGCAATAATTCACAAACATACCGGTTTCGCAGGAGCGCCGGAGGTGAAAGCTTATATGGAGCTGCCGGCAGCATGCCGGCACCAATTGTGACTTCCGGGATGGTTTCAGAATTTTCGATAATCGTTTCAATCGAATCCGTATTGGTGACGGATATGCCGGCTGGTATGATATCTCTGGCAGCCGCTTTTTCCACACATCTGATAATTCGGACTTCAGGATTGATATTTGAAGGAAGATTAATTAAAATTTTTCTGACTGGCAGCACGTACCCATTTTTAAACATCCGGCAGGAAGCGTTTTTAATACCGAATGTGAGCATCCGATGTGAGGTATCGCCAGTCGCGGATATGCCTGTGAGTTGCGGATTGAAGCGAATTCTCAGAATTTGCTTTGACACAGCAGAGAGCTGTAAATCATCATTCGATGATGTCTCCCTGCCGCGCTCTGCGCCAAGCTGACTCACCATGACAAGCAGAGCGATACCGAAGGCAAATTTTAGCAAATTGGATTTTGAAATTATCATGATGAACCTGTTTCTGTCAAATCGGCTATTCCGGAAATTTTTTCATTGCGAATTTTTTCTACGCGTTCCGAACTGGTTTTAGCTCAATTGCGACGTTTCTTTTTGCACCATACCAGGATCATGGAAAACAGCATCGAACCCAGACCGATGAATAAAAATAAATTCCCGAATTCCGCATAAATTTCATTGAATCTTGTTGCTAAGTCAATTCGGCGGAGCAACATGATGCCGATCGCTAAAATGAAAGCTGCATTTAGAACACCAATGCCACCCCACAGGCGAAGTGAATTCGCCTGTAACCATTTTTTACGATCAGGGCGCGCAAGCGCTATTTTGATTGCCAGAAAGATAAGAATCCAGATGATCCATGAAAGAAGCTGCATGAAATTCAAGCTTCTGAAATACCCGATAAATGAAAGCAGCGGACTCAGGTACGCTTTGCTGCGATCAAAAATGTCTCGATCCCGATAGCACAAAACCGTAATCCGGTCCTGATCCTGCTGTCGCAAAATATCCAGAATTTCAGCCTGTTGCTGAACATCATCCATATCGCGCCAGCCGGATATGGTCAACGCATTCCAGGTGAAACACGCGCTGCCATATCCGTGATAATCGCATGCTCCGAGCATGAGCAAGTCATTTGCAGTGCAGATATCCACTATCTTCCGGAATGCCTGCCGATTGTAACTCAATCCCGTGCCCTGGTTTACGATTTCAAAGCCATTCGCGCCGCAATCGACCAGGTATTGCAGCGGGCGGCGCTCACCATCGAACCAGTGCGCAACGATTGCCACGCCGCCATTCGCGTGAGCCGAATCGACAGCGGAAGAATCGGATAATCCGCGGGTGCTGAAATCGCGCTTTAAACCGAGCAGTAGAATGTGATTGCCGCCAGAGAACTCCTCGCCGGCGAGGATCAACGGTATTGCCGGAAGCGTACCAGCTTTTTGCGCCTGTACCGCTTCCAGCGTTTTAAGATGGTGGTTATGATCGGTCATGAAAAATGCATCGAAGCCGTTACGGTGGTGCCATTGCAGTAGATCCCGATGCGAAATGAGACCGTCATGACTATATTCCGTGTGCGCATGGATATTGAGCAGGATTTGATCGGCAGTATGATTCACAATGGTATTACTCGGCAGAGGTGCGAAAATCATAATCAATAACACCGCGATCCAAATGATTGCAGCAACCAGGAGTTTGGCAAGCCCGGACAACAGTACCTTGATTACGGCTGATAGTTTGTTCCTGTTTCGCAGTGCGGTGTATATATAATAAAGAAGCATCGCAGACAGGATCCAGATCAGCAGGACACTGTATTCCTTGAGCGGCTGATCGGCGCGCAAGACATAAAGCACCGGTCCGAAAAAGGGCTCCCCCAATACGCGCCAGGCGGAAATGTGTACGGTGTAATTGGGGGTAACTTCCGAGGATAGCGCGTCGATGAAGTGAATCGGGTAATGAAATGCGGTTGATAAAATAGTGATGATTGAAATGAAAGTGATGCTGAAAATTACCAGCAGTTTGTGCGTTGAGAATGTATTCATGCCGAACCTTTTCAAAAATTCCGGGGCAGTATTAGAATTTTCGTTGACTGAAAAATGCTGCTTCCGTCGCTATAAGCTGATCGACTGGTACTGAAGGTGTCGTCGAAACCGGATTGATTATAATCCTTTACCAACGAATACGATACGTGCAATCATCGTATTTCTGTGTTTTGATAATCAATCGCTTTTGCGTTTCGAGCCAAAACCTTTGACTTCCCTTACGAAGCGCAATTTGATTTCGTTCCACGGCAAGCGGCTCCTCCGGCAGCAGAATTCGCAAAATATGTGATTTTTGGACGCCTGTTAAGGTAACTTCTAACTGCCGCCCTTCATTTTGGTTGACATTCACGTGGAGTTGACCGCTGCCATCGGTGTGGTGAATTGTCATTGAATCATGTTTACCGGGGTAAACATTAAGCGTCAGGAAATCCGCCCAGTCCGTTGAGCCGATCCCCGTGTAATCGCGCTCAATTTTCATCGGAATGATCGCGCCCTCGCGCACGTAAACCGGGTATTCATCGAGCGGAAAGTCACGGCTGATCGTTTTCGGTCCGACGATGGCCTGCTCATCATCAAACAAGTAGCGCCATTTTCCCGGCGGCAGGCAGACCATAAGCGCTGAGGAGTCCCGGTAAATGGGGGCAATGAGCAGATCATCCCCGAAGAGGTGGTGATAAGTTCCATTTTTTAAAGGACGCATCAGAGGCGTGCCGCTTTTATGGTGATTTGCGAGGTGGCTGTAAATATAGGGCACAAGTTCCATGTGCAGCCAGGAAAATTTCCTGATAATCTCAAGCTCCGGCTGACTGCGTTTCCACAAGCGGCGCTCGCCATGCCCGCCATTGAGAAATAATCCGCAGAAGGTTGAAAATTGTGCCCAACGGATATACAAATTGGGGGGGATCGGCATGTTCCCGTGATAGCCGGCAATGTCTGAACCGATCACAGTATAACCGAGATCTGCGCTTCGAAGGATACACCGAATTGCGCGTTCCAATCCCCGGCTTTGATCATCCCACGTATGTTGGTTGTCGCCTACCCAGTTGACCGGAGAAGCATCCAGAGGCGCGAATCCGCGGGGGTGTGCGTGGGGCAGGGGACTGTCGATTGAGCGCGACAACGTGACGAATTCCGGATTCCGGGTTAAGCCGTGGCGATATTCATCACGATAATAATGATTCATGTACTTGCGCATCGTTAGCCACCCGGCATGCGTACGGGCATAAGGCAGGGCAATCGGACCGAACTTGCTGTGGAAATAAGTAGCCGTTCCATCCAGCTTCCAGCCATCGATTCCCCAATCGAATACCTGCTGCTGCAAGGCGCGCCACCAGTCCATGGCTTGCGGATTGGTGTAATCGATGAAGCTGCCGCGACCTTTCCACCAACCGGTTTCCGCGCCTTCATCACATAGAAAGTGGTTGTTTTTGGCAAATTCGAACCAATCCGGGGTGTTTTTGATCGCGGTATCTTTATTTTTGCTGTTGACCATGCACGTCATCCACAGCACCACGCGGTAGCCCTGATGCTCGAGCTGCTTGAAGAATGCGGCAGGCTGCGGGAAACGGACGGTGTCCACCGCAAAATCATTATAGCGCATGGACCAGGGAGAATCCAGCAGAATGGTTCGGACGGGCAGGTCGTGCTCCCGATAGCCTTCGAGCAGCTCGAGCGTGGCTTCTGCGGTATTTGCATCGTCTTCCCAGAGCCAGCATTCCAGCGCCCAGGCTGGCGTGATTGGGAGTGATTGACCTCGCTGGTGGCTGAAGATGCCACCCCAAATCGGGTAAACCACTATCCCGTAAAACAGCAGCAACAGGATGATGATAATCCCCGCAACAGTGCGGAAGATGTGTTTTAAGATACGTTTTTTTTTCATGATGTATTAAACGTTGATTATCCGAAATTCAAAGTTGAGTTCCCCGATCGAAGAGATTTAAAGCCCACCTGATCAGCCCGCTTGGTAATCACCTGCGCAACCAATGAATCGGGAATTGCCCCGCTCGCGGGGGATTTAAAGCCCACCTGCTCTGCCCACGTGGTAATCCCCTGCGTAACCAATGAATCGGGAATTGCATTCCCTAAATCGTGCAACCGATTATTTCAGCTAGTGGGAACAAATCCGCGATTAAACAATTTCGCAATGGATTCCCCGGAAAAACAAGCATGCGGGCTTAAATCCCTTGCGAGCGGAATGCGCCAATCTGTTTGTATTGCCCCTTTTTAACCCATCCCCTTTCCTTAAAAATAAGGGAAGGAGAGAAGAAAATCGTCCCTGTGTCCATCAAAAATATGAGTGACACAATCGGCTAAAACATGCGGGAATGGCAAGCCTTACACACTTTATTTAATATAATCCGTCATTTTCAGATGAATATAAGGACGTGAACTGGCGTCTTGCTGCTTTTCGGCATACGCGATCCACATCTCGAGGCTGGTGGCGTCGTAAACGATATTCACCAAATTTCCGCCCTCATCAGCTACGGCTTTGGAAAGCTCAATCATTTTTTCGGAATCGTAGCTGCCCGTGTTTTGGGAGAGATGCCGGAATGCGACATCGTTTTTCATGGTGTAATAAATTGTGTATGGCAAAACGTTAGGCGCGACTTCATCTGTGGGATCGTTGTCCTGCCAGATCGTCAATTTTACAGAATCCGGGGAAAAGACCAACATTTTTACCGCACCCATGGTTTCGGGCTGCCCGTCACCGAAATATAAATGATAGCGCTTGATGAGTTTCGTCGACTTCACGCGCTCGATCAATTCCGGCAACGATTGCGCATCGTAGAGCAAATCCCTGAAGAGGGTGGTGAAATGCGTGCCGTCCAGATCGAACGGAAAATCGGATTCGGGTGATTCGCCTTTTTCACCCAAAACGATTCCCCTGGCGTTCATGCCGGTGTGAGCGGCGATATAGCCTGCAAAAGTGGGAACGGCATGTGCAATGCCGTCGGATGGCAGATAAATCGCAATCACCGGGTAGTCCTGCAAGCGTGCTTTTTTATAGAAGTCGAGGTTTCGAAACTGGTAAAGATGACCGTCGGCAGTGGCTTCACCCCAAACCGCCACACCGCTGCAAGCGTAGTCTCCCATGACCGGGATCATGTGGGTGCGCTGAAGCTGCTTCAAATCCAATTTCGCGCCATCGGCGAAACCCCGCAATTCATCCTTGAAACGCTGGTGAATATACGGCGAAACCGACATCCAGGCGGAATCCAGTTTTTCATCGCTAAAGCGTTGCGGAAGCTCGGTTTGTGCTGCCTTGAGAAAGTATCCCATGCAGTCTGAAGCTTCCTTTTTCAATAAATTGCCGAGAGCGAAACCCATTTCATAGGGCGTTCCATGCACGACGACAACTGTTATTTCATCGGCTCCTTCCCCGATGGTCGTGCGATAACCATTCACGGGAATCGATGGAGCGCAGGATAATAGAATCCCCAGCGCGAGAAATAGCACACAATATTTCCAGTTTTGAAAGATCATTGTCAAGCTCCATTTTTTATTAATTTTCAATGTGTAACTATTCAGGAGTTACCTTTTTTAGACACGAGTAATAGTTCAGCACCCCTTTGAATACACCTTAAAAGATGATTTACGATTAAAGATTAACGATTTTTGATTTGCGAATTTAAACCCCTGCTCGCGGGGGATTTAAAGCCCGCCCGCTCAGCCCGCCTGGTAATCCCCCGCGCAACCATTGAAACAGGAATTGCATTCCCCAAATTATACAACCGGTCAGTTTAGTTGCGGGATTAAATCCCCGACCCATTTATTCCGCAATGGATTCCCCGGAAAAACAAGCATGCGGGCTTAAATCCCTTGCGAGCGGGATTTTGAGTAATCAGTTTTTAATATTTTTGCCACGATCTGGTTCGCCAGCGCATTCACCAGCCACGGCTGGCCCTGGCTCAGTTCAAAAATCTGCTGTTTCACCTCGGATGGAAATTCCTGACCGGTTTCGCGGGTGTGCTCTTCCAGTAACTCCTGAGCTAAGCCACCGGCTTCGCCGGTGAGAATGGAAAATGCTATGCAAAAGTATTTATAATAAAAATCTTCTTTCTTATA
>JAFGMA010000428.1 GCA_016927835.1 Candidatus Zhuqueibacterota bacterium
CATTTCAAAGAAGTGGCTGTCCGCCGACATCATATTGTCGATATAGAATGCCGTATTGTCATGGCTGGTCTCGATCGGCCGGGATTGTACCTGAACCAGGCAGCCGTTTTCGACCTCCGGAAAGTTGGATGTGATGATCTCTTTTACGCGGTAATCGATGGGACTGTAATTATCCTCTGCGTTGATCAGCCTGTAGATATGATCGGCGTTTGCATGATACCGGTCATGGCTGTATTCCTTCATCAGAAACAGGCCGATCATCAGGCAAATCGCAAGGCTGCATGCAAAACCGAATATTTTGATCATGGAAAAAAGCTTGTTTCTGCTTATATTATGCCAAGCGGTTTTCAAATAATTTTTCAGCATTGTATTACTCCGTTTTTTGGCCTGAGATTGAAAAAAAGGCGATCACTCTCCAATCTCCCAAGAAAGATTGAAACTCCCGGATGCTTTTTTTGCCTTGATTTCAATTGTGTATATACCGGTATTCTTCAGATTCAGCTCTTTCCGCCCCCTATTGAAGTCCTTGATGTCGATTCTCCAAAGCGTTCTTTGCTGCGGATCCTTAATTGCAATCGTCAGATTTCCCTTTTTATTGTCGGCTTCATATTTGAAAAGCAGTCGTTGGCCCGATCGGCATGTCAATTCCTTCTTGCCGGTTGCATCCAAATATTCATAGCTTGAAAACATGGAATTCGCATCATTGCATATAGTGAACTTTTTGGAAGTACAATGCAGCCACTTTACTCCTTCATCGTCAGCGCGTATGGATGCCGGAGCGTATATAGACAACAGGATAAAACACAGGCAAAGATTTCTTTTTCGCTTCATTTGTCATCGCCTCCTGATGAATGTTTCGTTCGAATATCTATATTATTCATGTTTCAACACATCGACGGGATTGGCTGTCGCCGCCCTGACGGTCAGCCAGCTTACCGTCAGCAATACGATGACCAGATCCAATAACCCAGCGAATAAAAAAGGGAATATGCTCAATTCGATTCTGTAAGCGAAGGAACGAAGCCATTGGGTCATTGCAAACCAGGCGACCGGCCATGCGATCAGGTTGGCGATCAGGGTCAATCTCATAAAATCTGAGGAGAGAAGGGAAACGATTTGCATCACGCTCGCGCCCAGAACTTTGCGAATGCCGATTTCCCTGGTTTTGCGTGTGATCATCAGAAAGGCGAGTCCGAGAAGCCCCAGGCATGATATCACGATGGACAGAAACGCTGCGTATCCGGTGATTTTGTTCCACCGTTCTTCCGTTTTGTATTGCGAATCCAGGTCTTTATCCAGAAAGGAATACAAAAACGGATATCCATGGACCACTTCGCGCCATACGTTCCTGATATGGGAAATCGTCTCTGTGAAGTCGGCCGGTTGGATGCGCACGAATAACGTGGATAGGGTGTTGAACTCGGGGTGCATGTGCATGGCAAGGGGTTGGATCTTTTCACGCATGGAATCGAAATGAAAATCCCTTGCCACGCCGACAATATGGGGAATTTGATTCTTTTCTCCGACGCTGATATCAGGAATTGTTTTTCCGATCACGGTTTTCCATCCGGCCGCCTTGACGAACGATTCGTTGACCAGAACGGAAAAGGTGGAGCCGGTTTCGGAATACTCCGGCAAATTTCGCCCGTCGATCAGATCGACTCCGAATGTCTTCAGGAAATCGGGATCGATTCTCAGCCAGCGGCATCGCATCACTTTTCCGTTTTCATTCTTGAAAGTGGATGTGAGTCTTCCCTGAACGAAGTTCCGGTCGCTGCCGGTTACGTTGATTACTTTTGCGGATTGCAGAATTTTCGCTTTCAGTAATTGTGTCTGTCCTTGCAGGAGTTCTTCGGGAAGCGCGATGGAAACCACCTGGTCTTTTTCGAATCCCACGTTTTTTGCACGCATGAAGCGGGTTTGTTTCAGAATAACGATCGTGCCGACAATCAAAGCGATGGATATTGCGAATTGCAGGGTCACAAATACTCCTGTCAGCCGGTTTTTCCCGCCCCGACGTCCCCCGGGTTTGAGCAATTCTCCGGGCTGAACCCGGGAAAGGAGGATGGCCGGATAACTTCCGGCAATGATTCCTATGAAGGCCGTCAGGCAGAAAAGAAAGAGTATCGCCGGCCAGTTGTTGAAGAGGGAAAAGGATATTTGTTTTTGGGCCAGGTGATTAAAGGATGGAAGCAGAATCAGGGTCAACAAAGTACCGGTTCCCAGAGACGAAACACTCAACACGATTCCCTCCCCCAGAAACTGTTGGATGAGTTGCATGCGTTGGGCTCCGACCACCTTGCGGATGCCCACTTCTTTTCTGCGGGATGCGGAGCGGCCGGCTGAAAGCATCATGAAATTGACGCAGGCGATAAAAAGTATCAGGAAGGCAATGCCGCCGAGAATTTGGGAATAGAGCGGTTTGCTTTGCGATTCATAAAAATTATGGATCCGTTCGTTCAAATAAATATCGGTCAGGGGTTGAAGGGATAATTTCCTGACATCCTTTTCCAGGAACCTTTTGATCAGCGATGCCGAACCGGTCTCGATCGGTTTTGCTTCCTCCCTGGATCGTGTTTCCAGATAGACCGAATAGGAGCCGCCCGATGACATGTGTCTTCCGTAATCGGCGTGATGTTTGAAAGGTACCAGGGCATCGAACTGCAGGCTGGATGTCTGCGGAACATTCTTGAATATCCCTGTTATCAAAAACTCTCTCTGCTCTCCCTGCGGAAGGGTTATGACCTGTCCGGGAATCCGGCTGAAATCCAAGCCCCGGAAGAATTTTCCGGCGACTCTTTCGGAAATCAGAATGCTTTGGGGACCCGACATAGCGGTTTTCGAATCGCCGGCCAGCAGCGGGAAGCTGAAAATTTCGAGAAATTCCGGGTCGACAAAACCGATCGTTTCAAAAAACAAGTCTTCCCCGTGCCGGATCCAGAGTTCGGTATCGAGGTAGGCGGTTGCATGAATGACCGAGAGGAACTCGTCCCGGAGCGCCGCGGCAATCTCATAAGGCTGTAATGAATTTAATGAAATTTCCCCGTTTTCTCTTTCTATGTGCCTGACCACCCGGAATATCCGGTCTGATTTCTCGTGGAATCTGTCATGTCTCCATTCCTGTTGGATAAACAGAAATATCAGCAAACAACAGGCTATGCCCAGGGAGAGCCCGGTGATATTGATGGCCGTGAATACCTTGTGCTTCATCAGGTTTCTGGCGGCGGTTTTTAAGTAATTCTTAAGCATCGTATCTCCCTTTATTCATACTTCAGGCTCTTTACCGGGTTGGCCGTTGCCGCTTTTATTGCCTGAACACTGACTGTTGCCAAGGCAATCAGTAAAGCGATTCCACCTGAGATAACAAAAATCCATAAGCCGATATCAATTCTGTAGGCAAAATCCTGGAGCCATTTATTCATAAAATAATAAGCCAGCGGCCAGGCGATAATGTTTGATATAAGGACCCAAACGACAAATTCTTTTGAAAGAATCAATGCAACATTGGAAGTTGAAGCACCCAATACTTTACGAATGCCTATTTCTTTGGTTCTTTGCTCGGCTGATATAGAAGCCAAACCCAAAAGACCAAGGCATGCGATTAGTATCGATATGAATGAAAAATATTTAAAGAGTGAACCCATGCGCTGATCCGAACCATATTGTGCATTCAGAAAATCATCAAAGAAGTAATAATTAAATGGAATTCCCGCCAGTTGCTCTTTCCATGTTTGCTCTATTAGCGATATGATGCCATCAGGTTTCTCAGATCTGAACCGGACGGTCATTGTATTAAAGTAGAGATTTTCCTCGCTCCTGTCGGGAATTATTAAGATCAGCGGCTCAATGGCTGAATGAAATGAAGCAAAGTGAAAATCTTTGGTTACTCCGATGATCCTTCCCTTCCTTTCCCACACCATGATATCTTTATTGAGCGGTGAGGTGAGTCCCATCGCTTTTACAGCTGCTTGGTTAAGAATATATGCGCTGGTACTATCTGTTGGAAATCGAGAAGAATAATACCTCCCCTGGCTCATTTCGATTTTGTAGGTGGAAGCAAGGTCAAAATCACCATGAAGGAGCTTAAAATGTTTGTTCTCATTCGCTGATTTTCCCGGCCAGCTCACACCAAGAGTACTGCTCAGGTTACTGCTTACTCCTGAAGAGCGCGCGATATTGATGATTGCAGGATTCTTCTGCAACTCATTTTTCAGAGCACGATAGCTGCTGTTTGCATCCCCTGCAAGCCTGACACAAATGAGGTTCTCTTTGTCAAGACCAATATTGCTGGTTCTGATGAATGAAAGCTGATGGGAAACAACAATTGTGCATACGATGATGATAATAGTTATTGCAAATTGGAAAACAACAAGTCCTTTCCGTGTGATAAAGCTGCTTGAACTGAGTTTCAATTTTCCTTTCAGTATCTGAATCGGCTGGAATGAAGAGATGAACAACGCGGGATAGCAACCGGATATGAGCCCGGTAACAATAGTCACAAGAAATGCGATTGAAATAAAATATGGTTCATCAAACCGGACTGCCAATTTCTTTCCGGATAAACGATTGAACTCAGGCAGAAAAAGCCATACAAGAAGAACGGCAATGATTAATGCAACAAATGAAATGAGTAAACTTTCGCCGAAAAATTGAAGCATCAGAGATTTACGATTCGCTCCAAGAGTTTTCTTTACTCCTATCTCCTTCGTACGTCTCAACGCTTGTGCAGTGGACAGGTTCATGTAATTGATGCTTGCAATCAGCAGGATCATTACGGCGATAAGCATGAATATCTGTACGTATTTGATATCTCCCTTCGCTTGCCGCCATTTGATATTGCTGCCGTATAGATGGATTTTGGTAAGAGGGAGTAAGGAATAACTCAGAGTTTCCGGCTGGCTTGAAGCGTGTCTCAGTTCGCACGCCTTAATGCGCGACGCCAGTTCCTTTATTTCATCTTTTGTGCGAAGCCTGTTTCGTAATTGTATATATGTCTGACAAGACTGATTGTTCCAGCCAGAATCAGGGAGCCCGATCGACTTAAGCCAACTGACCGCAAAGAAAAGCCGGTTTTGTATGTGCGAGTTGCCCGGAATATTTTCCAAAACACCGTTTACTCTCACTGTGCTGGTCAGGCCGAATGCAGAGCAGGTCAGTATCTTGCCCATTGCATCTTCTTCACCAAAGTATTTTTTTTCCAACTCTTCAGTGATTACAATGGAGTGAGGATCGTTCAGTGCAGTTGACGGATTCCCCTTCAGGAATTTAAAGGAAAAAAGGCTGAAAAAGGTGGAATCAACGAGACTGATACTTTCTTCAAAACCGATATTGTCTGCTTTTAAGAATGCCTTGTAATTTTCGGGAAGTATCTGGATGCACGCGGCATTGTTCACTTCGGCAATTTCTTCCTTCAATGCAGGCCCAAGCCGGTTTGACGTGACCGCTGTCGGCTCCTCGTTTTCACCCCGCAGCACCAAATAGATATGATCTGAATGATTGTGAAATCTATCGAAACTGAGCTCATTCTGGACCCATAGCACGATTAAAATCGTACAGGCCATTCCCACCGCCAATCCCAGGATATTGATGGATGATAAACCTTTGTAACGATTGAGATTTCTCAGAGTGATTTTAATATTATTTTTGAACATGATTATCCCTTGAATTTTTTGTAACTCAGTTCATGCCTGGTATACATCGTAATGAGCAGAAAGATCGCCATCCCCATGGCCAGGCCGCCCATATTGATTAAGGTGTAGACTTTATTCTTTTTCAAGTTTCTGAAAGCGATTTTTATATAGTTCTTTAACATCGTTTTCCTCCCTCATTCATACTTCAAACTCTCCACCGGATTCGCCGTTGCCGCTTTTATTGCCTGAACACTGACGGTTGCCAAGGCAATGAGTAATGCGATTCCGCCTGAGATAACAAAAATCCATAAGCCGATATCAATTCTGTAGGCAAAATCCTGAAGCCATTTGTTCATAAAATAGTAAGCCAGCGGCCAGGTAATAATATTGGCAACGATAATCCATTTGACAAATTCTTTGGAAAGCAAAGAAACAATTCCTGATATAGAAGCACCGAGAACTTTACGAATCGCAATTTCCCTGGTTTTTTGTTCCACCATGTAAGAAGCCAGGCCGAATAAACCAAGACAGGAAATAAATATTGCCAGAATCGCAAAATAGTTAAATATTTTTCCAGTTCTTTGGTCGGACTTATAGCGTTGATCAATGGCTTCATCAAAGAATTGGAATTCGAAAGGTGAATTGGGATTTTCTGCTTGCCATATTTTTTCGATACTGGACAACCCTGCCGCTATTTTTGAACCATTGACTTTAACCAACATCGCTCCGCAGACCTGGGAATTTATTGCATTCGTCAACACATGGTATACTTGGGGTTCGATTTTCCGGTGCAGAGAACTGAAATAGGCGTTCTGCATGACACCAACGATTTTTCCTACCTGACCATACAGACGGAATCTTTTCCCGATCGGAGACTTCATGCCCATCATTTTCACGGCTGCTTCGTTTAAGATAAACGCATCCTGCGCATCGCTTGGATGGTTCCTCGAGAAATTTCTCCCCTCAACTATCCTGATGCCTAGAGTCGGAATAAAATCGTAATCAACCCTTATGTGTGAAATCATATAATTATGACCCTTGCCGGCATTTTCCTGCCAATCAAAAGCAAGTCCTCCCGCGTTGTGCGGACCTCTGATCTGTAACCAATCCTGGGCTGTAACCCCGATGATGTTCGGATCCTGCAGTAAGCGGGTTTTTATCAGGTCGTATTTCATTGCGAAGTTTTCCCGGATAGGGAGGAGAAGTGTGTTGCTTTTGTCAAACCCCAAATTCCGGTTTCTGACATATCGCAGTTGCTTATATATTACAAAAGTTCCTATGATTAATGTTATGGAAATGCAAAATTGACTGACAACCAGAAATTTTCTGAATACGGAATTTTTTATCTGTTTGCTCAAACCTTTAAATGAGCCGGCCGGTATCAGCGACTGTTTTTTTAGTAAGGTTATTGATTGAAAAGAGGACATATAAAAGGCGGGATAGATTCCCGCGATGAATCCTGTCAGTAGCGTCAATCCAAAAACACCCAGGATATACCGGTAATTAAAAATACTGAATGTTAATTGTTTTCCTGTGAGATCATTGAATAGGGGGAATAACAATCCAATAAATACCAGTGCGATCACAAAAGCGATTATGGTCATAAGCATAGATTCAGCCAGAAACTGCTGTCTGAGTTGAAATCGATTCGCGCCCAATACTTTGCGCATACCAACTTCCATGCTTCTATTGGCTGATCGTGCCGTAGAAAGATTCATAAAATTTATGCAGGCAATACATAGAATTAAAAATGCAATCAAAGAAAAAACATAAACATTGGTTTTATCTCCCAGTTCAGACATGACTTCAATTCCGGCAAGTTGAGTGTCCGCGTCAAGGTGTACTTCCTTGATGGGCTGTAGACCGAATTCAAGCTTGCTGTAAACTATCTGCGGACAATTGTGTGCCTTGGCTAAATCGGTTATTTGGCGGTTCAATGCAGTATAGGCGGAATGGTCTTTAAGCTGGACATAAGTATTGAAACTGAAATCGAACCACTCAACCCCTAATATATCTTCAGTGATAATATTTTTAAAGGGCAGTAAAAAATCGAATTGAATATGCGAATTATGAGGAATATTTTTGATTACTCCACTCACTATAGCATCAAACTGACCATCTAATGTTAATACCTTGCCAACTGGATTCTTATTGCCGAAGTATTTATAAGCCATGGCTTCAGTCAGGATAATACTGTGCGGATCGGAAAAGGCGGTGGCAGGATTGCCCTGTAGAAATGGGAAGGTAAACATGGCAAAAATATCCGGATCGGCATAGACAAGCCGGTTTTCATAAAATTTATTATTGCCATTTTTTACAACAATTATTGGAAATGGCGATGCGATTCTCGTGAAATTGACTATTTCCGGAATTTCCTTTTTCAATGCCGGTCCCAGCGGTGCCGGTGTACCGGCGCCTTTATCTTGAAACTTATCCTTGTAGTTTATAATCCGGTAAAGATTGTCGGCATTTTTGTGAAAACGATCATAGCTCAATTCATCCTGTACCCAAAGCATGATCAGTATGGTACAGGTTATTCCAATCGATAGCCCGAGAATATTGATGAATGAATAAATTTTGTGCTTGGACAAATTTCTTAATGCAATCCTTAAATAGTTTTTAAACATTGGGTTTCTCCTGTAAAATCACCTGCCTGTAGCGGGTGATCGTCCCCTGCGCCAGCTGCAGGCGGGCGCGGGAGATGTTGTAGTCGGCGAGGGCGCGGATCTCGTTTCCCCGGGCCGCGGCCAG
>JAFGMA010000429.1 GCA_016927835.1 Candidatus Zhuqueibacterota bacterium
ACTGCAATTGTGGGAAGATAATTAGCCTTTCTAGCCCTTCAGAGCTTCGTAACCTTTGAAAGGCTATATTCCTTCCCATAACTGAGGCATTACCAATCCCTCATGATTTTGCTTGACATTCTGAATTGAAATCATTATTATACCGCATCTGCTTCTCTTGCTTCTAACTTATTTCCTGTCCTGTTTGGTACATGACTGGCTTCAAATGCATTATGGCGAATTATCAAATTTCATTCTAAATGTTTTAATCAACTTCATCACTTATTCCGGGAGGTTTCTATGCGTAGCAAACACTGGCTCCTCTGGGCGCTGATCTTCGGTGCATTTTGCCTGAGCTATGCCCAAATTCCTCAACTAATCAATTACCAGGGCACACTCAAAGACGCCGGCGGAAATCCGATTACAGGTGATAAATCCATCGAATTCAGAATTTATAATACAGAGACCGGTGGCACGGCGATCTGGTCGGAGAGTCACCTTGTTGGGATATTCAACGGTAATTTCAGCGTTTTGCTGGGCTCCACCACAAAAATCCCATTCGATGTTTTCGACGGAAATGATAAATTCCTCGCCATGAAAGTGGATACAGATCCGGAAATGACACCGCGCAAACGGTTGGTTAGCGTCGGCTATGCTTTCCGCGCTTATAACGCAGATAAAGTGGATGGCAGCGATGCGTCAACATTTGTTCACAAAGTCGATGGCGTTTCGCCGGGGAACGGCAATATCGACCTGGTAGCGGGCAGCAACGTAACCATTACCCCGGATGCTTCCGGTCATAAAATTACGATTGCGGCTTCCGGCACTGGCAGCGGCGGCGATGACCTGGGCAATCACACTGCAACCCAGAATATAAAATTAAACGGACATTGGCTTTCCAATGATGGCGGCAATGAGGGCGTCGCTGTTTCAAATAACGGCAACGTCGGAATCGGCATTTCCAATCCCGAAACCAGACTGCATGTGGATGGCGTAGCCCAAATCGATGGCATGTTGAGCGTGAACGGTGTTGGTATTTCCATGAAAACCAACAGTGGATTCCAGTCGGTGAATTTATTCTCGCAATGGGTGGAAGGTGCCAGCATTTTTCTCACCAATCCAACTGCCAATAAATTAGGCGTTTACCTTTCTTCCGGCATCTATTCAACCGATGGCGGAAAAGTCGAAGTATTCAATACATCGGACGAGAAAACCGTCATACTAGATGGCAATTATGACAACGGCAAAGGGCGCGTGATAACCGATGTGCTGGAAATTACCGGCGGCTCCGATCTCTCCGAACAATTCGAAGTGACTACTGACTATTCGGACACCGAGCCTGCACCGGGAATGGTTGTGTGCATCGATCCCGATGCGCCCGGGCAATTGATTCTCAGCACCAAAGCCTACGATCCCACGGTCGCCGGAATCATCAGCGGCGCCGGCGATGTGGCACCGGGTATGCTAATGCGCCAAGCCGGTTCCCTTGCAACAGGTGCGTATCCTGTGGCGCTGACCGGACGTGTCTACTGCCTTGCAGATGCTTCGCCTGCGCCGATTAAGCCAGGCGATTTGCTCACAACCGCTGAAATGCCGGGATATGCCATGAAAGTTATCGATCATTCAATTGCACAGGGCGCAATCCTCGGCAAAGCCATGAGTTCGCTTAAACAGGGACAGGGTCTGGTGCTGGTGCTGGTTTCACTGCAATAATTCTGTAATACGAAATCGAATGCCTGAAAATGAAGGAGAATCCCCATGTTTAATCAAGCAATTCGAGACATCCAACGCCTGTGTGTCCGATTGACGGCACTCATCGCGCTGATGTCACCACTCGCATCAGGGCAATCGGAAGCAGTGAAACCGCAACTGTGGAATCCCGGGCAGGCAGTGGATATTCTGGTTTATAATCCGGATAAAGAACCGCTGAAACTGCCGGAACCATTCACTCCATCGACGCTGTCCGAGCTGTATGGGCCTGATGTTAATGAAAATAATTTGCACACTATTAAGCAGGATGCCGGAACACTGGCGCCGGTATTTCTCTCGGTCGGGGCAAACATTACCTTTGCAATTACTTATGCCGACGACTCCAACGAGGGTTTCAACGATCCCTCGCTGGGGCAAGCGCGACGAAACGCGTTTCAATACGGAGCATCGATCTGGGCGGCACTTATTCAAGGTCCGGCAACGGTTTCCGTCCAGGCAACGATGACGCCCCGCGGAGGCAGCGCCACGGCAGCAGTGCTGGCTTCTTCCTCTCCCGGACAATATCATTCTGATTTCACACGCGCCCCATACGCTAATACGTTTTATGCCGAAACGCTCGTTGAAATCATCACCGGTTCTGATCCGGATGCAAACACGTTTGAAATAAATGTGGATTACAACAGCGATGTGGATGATCCCACCGTTCTCGGCAATATGAATTGGTACTACGGAACCGATGCCGATCCCGGCAACGATGTCGATTTTGTCACGGTCACCGCGCATGAGCTGGCACACGGGCTCGGATTCATCGCCTCGTTCAGAAGCGACGGCTCGTATGGAATCGGCTCCAATAGCTACCCGGTCATCTACGATCGCTTTCTGGTAAATGGCGCAGGAACGGCGCTGATTTCATTGCCAACATCCGCCATCAATGTCACTGGAAATAATGTCTTCTGGAACGGGCTGCGCGGAAGCTATGCCTATCGCAATGATTTTGGTGGAACCGGTCGCCTGCCAATGTATGCCCCGACTACCTGGGAAGGCGGCTCGAGTATTCATCACATCGATGAAGCCACTTTCACCGGTATCTGGGAGTTGCAAACACCTTATAACGATGATGCCGTGCATAAACCGGATTTAATTCTGCTGGGAATTTTGCAGGATATCGCTCATAGTCTAGCGAATTCAAGATACGTCGATAAAAATGCAAGCGGATTCGAAGATGGGAGCAGCGGGCATCCGTTCAATACGCTGAATGAAGGGATAACGAATGTGCCAACCGGCGGAAGTGTCAGGATTCTGCCCGGATCATATAATGTACAGGGAATCTTTACAAAAAAAATGAAATGGCACAGCAGCGGCGGCGTGGCAATTATTGGGACGAGTAGTTCGCTAATGGAACAAAATAAATAGTCTCTGAACGAACAGTAGCAAAATTCTAATATTTGCTGTCATTGCGAGCGACGAAGGAGTGAAGCAATCCCACAGAATATAAGCACTTACGGATGAGATTGCTTCGGCAAAAAACGCCTCGCAATGACATTTTGTGGACTTTTCGTGCAGGCACTAGATAAACAATTGCCCTTCTACGCACGCAGCGGCAATGTGCCAATCACCATTAGCAAGCCAATGCTAATCAAACCGCGGCTCTGCACTTATCGGAAGTCCCTGAGCCGATCTGGTATTCAGAGTTGAAGCGTTTGGCATATATTTTTTTTAATGCGAAATACATTTTTTTAATGCGTGATCATGACATGCAACCATCAATCACAGGAGAAAAAATCATGGGACATAAAATATTGAGTTGCTGCATTTTCATGTTAGCCCTCTTTCTGGTTGTGATAGCTTTCAAAAACACACAGGCGCAATCCAGCACAAATTACCAGGTTACAAAATCGGTTATCAACCAGGGGGGCGGCATGGGAGAATCAGCCCACTACCAGGCTCTTGATGCAATTGGTCAACCTGCCGATAATGGCGAGATGAGCAGCCCCAATTATAGCTGTTCGCCTGGTTTCCTCGCCGGATCGATAGCAATGAGCAGCATGCACCTGGAGTTGGGGCGCGGCTGGAACATGATATCCTTCAACGTGGCTCCGCTGGATCCCAATGTTGAAGTGGTGATGAGTCCGATTTTGGATCAACTGGTGCTCATGAAAAACGGTGGCGGGCAAACCTTTATTCCGCAATACGGCATCAACACCATCGGGGAGATTCGCTTGCACGAAGGCTACCAGGTGTATTTGAATGACAACGCGCCGCTGATGATCACCGGAGAAGCGGTTCCACCTGATATGCCGATTGAATTGCCTACGGGCTGGAGCCTGATCAGTTACCTGCCTAAAATTCCCATCGTCGCCGAAGAAGCGCTGGAAAGTATTATCGCTCACCTGGTGATCGCGAAAAATAATGCCGGGCAAGCCTTCATCCCGCAATACGGGATTAATCAAATCGGCGAAATGCTCCCGGGACAGGGCTACCAGGTGTATTTGAATGACGCAGCGATACTCTTCTATCCGGCATGGGGCGGTGCAAAACTGGCTGCAACTGCTGGCAAAACCAAAGCCAAATCCGCAAACGCCGAAAAAGGATTGCAGCCCGCGCACTTTCGATTCACCGCCCGAACCGGTGAAAACGCCACTGTCGTACTTCCTGCCGCGCTGGAACCGCAGTACCCGGCGATTCACCGTGGCAATGGTTTCGCAATGGAAACGGGCGATGAGATCGGCGTTTTTTCATCGAAGGGTACTTGCTGCGGCGCTGTTGTCTGGCAGCAACGCAACACCGCCCTTACAATTTGGGGCGATGATGTGCGCAGCGATAGCCTGGACGGATGTCGAAGCGGCGAAAGCGTTTACCTGCGCGTCTGGCACAAGCGCGAGAATCTGGAATACCGGGTGCAGCTCAGCATTCAAAAAGATCACCCGGCTGTGTACCAGGCAAACGGCTTTTCAGTAGCGACCCAATTCACGATTGAGCCGCTCACAGGGGCGACCGATATCGCTGCTGCGATTCCTGCGGATTTCCGGCTGCTGCAAAATTATCCCAATCCGTTCAATCCCGAAACCACCATCGAATACCATCTCCCCCGCCCCGCTGAGGTGATTTTGACAATCTATGACTTAAACGGACACCAGGTGCGGCAACTGGTGCATACCGCGAAATCCGCCGGCTATCACAGCGCGCACTGGAACGGACGCAACGACGCCGATCAACTGGTGGCTTCCGGCATCTACTTCTACCGCATTGAGCTCCACGAAAAAGCCGCTGATACGCCGCCGATGGTGGATGTGAAGAAGATGATCTTGATGAAATGATTGCAACGAATTGTGAAATCAGGCTTATGAAAATCGCCACATGCTGATCGGCTGTGTGGCGTTTTTTTTGCTTTTCTCAAACCTCAACGCTATTATATCCAGAAAAAAGCACAATATTTCTTCCTCATTTCCCTTCATCGATTTTTTTATTAATATCAAACGATTAAATATAAATATAACTCCTAATAAAATTTAATTTTTACATAATGGATACAAATGATTATCTATTACGCAAAATTTAGCTTATGCGGCTATTACTGCATTATATTAGAAGCTGCTAATATTAACAATGAGAATACATTAACTCAAATGAAAATCAGGATATCGATGAAATTCTTATTTAGCTACAGGATTTTAATATTGCGGATTTATGAGATTCAAGACTATCTTGTGGCTACTTTAGATCAGGATTTCTTCGAAAGTTGCACATTCAATTTTACAGCTCTGCAACTTCTGCGTATCAATTTCATTACGATTTAAAGCTATTTAATCCTATGCAGTTTTTGAATCCTTTCGATTTAATTAATTCTGATTTTGATTCAATATCAGAAATCACGCCTTCAATTCTTAAAAAAGAAAAAAGGAAGGTAATTGCTGATGTTGAGTTAAGCGAAGATAATTCAATTCTTATAAGCCGAATTAGATTTTACAAAGCAGAATGCATTAATGCTCTAAACGAATTAGAAGAACCGCTAAAATTAAAGTTTTATTTTTTCCTTTCAAAATATCCAGAATTAAATAATTTTCTGTATAGAAGCGATCCTGAATTTTTTTACACTTTACGGCATGACAAGATTTTCGATTCGCCCGATTTCATTGCTTTTATAGAGCCATATTTTGCAAAAAGCTATAATGCTGCGTTAGTGCAAGCTTTAAGAATAAATGATCACCCAACTCTGAAATTAATAAATTCATTCCCGCTTTTATCGACTGGTAAAAATACAGATCAGTTTTTTCAAGATACGTATCATTATCTACAGGATAAGATAAATACATTAGATGATATTTCTAATAAACTTGAAGCTGATAATAGATCATATAATAAAAATAACATAAATGAATTAATCCATCTTATTCGCAACTTAATTGATACACAAAGCTTAAATCTTCTCCCATCTTATTTTCAAAGTATCA
>JAFGMA010000430.1 GCA_016927835.1 Candidatus Zhuqueibacterota bacterium
AAAAATATCTTGCCACAAAAATACACAATTTAACTTGTGAGGCACTAAAGGAACCGAAGCATTAAAACAAACATCAGGTTAGACCTATTCGATTCCGATCTGGGTGAAAGCGTCATATCTTTGCAGCCAGGCGTTCTTTGTTCGCGCATGATTTTATTCAGTGCTTGAACGAAAACGAGCATCTTCATGCTCAGCGGAGTCGAAGAATAACTTATTAACAAGGAGTTATCACCCTTCAGCTCTGCTCAGGGTGAAGAAATAAGGACTATTCATTCAGCCCCTATTTAAACACTTCTCTCGGGCACAGTGCTTGTATCGCCGGTATCGGGGGTCGAAGCTCCCGATTGAGGAGCAGCAATAATAAGAAATAATGGCTGCCGAATGCGTTATGAAGGGCTTAGCTTTTATCGTTGACAGGTGAAATTCGCTCGATCGAAATCCGGAAGCCTGATACTCATGAATGTAGTCGCTTAATTTCCTTGAGCCGAAACCGTGAATACTTAATCGCTCAAATCTAATTTTTAACAGCAAAAATAAATCGGAGAATGCAAACAGATGTATTTACGTACGTTTTTGGATAAATTACCGGAAAAATATGTTACCGGATCTGCTGACGGGATCGATATAAAAGGCGTGGCTTATGATCCGTTGCGCACCAAGCCGGGTTTTCTATTTGTCGCGATCAACACTTACACTCAATTGAATAAAGTCGAGATTCCCGATGGTCACGATAAAATCAGGCAGGCAATCACCAAAGGTGCCACCGCAATTGTTGTTCAACGGGATATGGATCTGCCCGATAGTGTTGTGAAAATTGTAGTGCCCAACAGCCGAAATGCCCTGGCAGTCGCGTCAAATCTTTTTTATGGTCACCCTTCCCGCAAACTGAAGCTGTTGGGAATCACCGGTACCAATGGCAAAACAACCACCACGCATATTGTTGAAAGCATCCTGATCCTGAAATACAAAATTGGGCTTATCGGAACACTTTATTATAAATTGCAAGGTGTGATCCACAAATCGAAAGATACCACACCGGAGCCTCCCGATTTGCAAATGATCTTCAAGGAAATGGCGGATCAAAATTTTGATTACTGTGTTTTGGAAGCGTCGTCACACGGGATTGATTTTCACAGGCTGGATGGTTGCCGATTCGAAGCAGCCGCTTTTACGAATTTATCACAGGATCATCTGGATTTTCATAAAACCATGGAAAATTATCTGGCAACCAAAACCCGATTATTCAGTTGGCTGGCAGAGGACAAATATGCGATTATTAATGTAGATGATCCGGTTGCAGACAGGTTCATCAAAGCGACCAGGGCACAAATTTTAACTTATGGTATTCGGAATGATGCCGATGTGATGGCAAAGCACATTGACCTGGGCATCCAACGAACGCATTATGTTCTGAAAACGCCCAAAGGGGAGGTTGATATTAATGCCCGACTCGTGGGTAAATTCAACGTGCATAACGCCCTGGCAGCAACTGCGATCGCCCTGAGCCAGGGATTGGATTTGGATACGATCAAAATGGGGCTCGAAAGCCAGATACGCGTCAGCGGAAGATTCGAACTGGTTGATAAGGGGCAGCCATTTTCGGTGGTTGTCGATTATGCCCATACGCCGGACGGGCTTGAAAATGTGTTGCGATTGGCGCGCGATCTCAATCCAAGGCGTCTGATCACCGTATTCGGCTGTGGTGGCGATCGCGACAAAGAAAAGCGACCGATTATGGGCAGAATCGCATCGGATTATAGCGATGAAATTATCATCACTGCAGATAATCCGCGAAATGAGGATCCGCAGCTCATTTCAAATTCGATTGCTGAGGGTATTGCACACCAGGAGTACAAAATTATTCTGGATCGTAAGGAAGCCATTCGAAAGGCGATCTTGAGCGCAGGAAAAGGGGATATTGTGATGATCTGCGGCAAGGGACATGAGACAACCCAGACCATTAAAAAACGAACCTTTCATTTCAATGATGTGGAAACCGCGCTAGAGATTTTGAAAGAAATACATTGAAAGCCTATGAAGCCAATTGAGTGCGGAAAATTTCTTTGAGCACCGACTTGACATTCTGAATTTTGAATGGTTTAAACAACGGTGGGGTGTTAATTTGTCGCAAAAAGTCGTCAATGCCATCACTCAGTGAGTCACCGGTTGTAAACACAATGCGTTCCGCCATTGCCGGTTTGTATCGTCGTAGATAAGCCTAAATTTCTTTCCCATTGATGCCAGGCATGCGCATATCTGAAATGATCAAATCATAGTTCTCGCCGCTCAGCTTTTCAAGCGCCACATCGCCGCTCCGGGCTGTATCCACGGTGTAGCCTTCCGAAGCCAGAATTCTGGACAATAGATCGACAATAACCGTTTCATCATCAACGAGTAGAATCCGCTTTTTAGTCTTTTGAGTGCCGCGAGAAGCCCGGGATTTTGCCGCCGGTTTTTTCTTGATTTCAACAGGCTTTTGCTGGTAAATAACGGGCAATTCAATGATAAATGTTGCGCCCAGTTCCGGTTCGCTCTGGACATGAATTCTACCCTCATGTTCCGAAATGATATCGTAACAAATACTCAAGCCCAATCCTGAACCCTGACAAGTGTCTTTGGTGGTGAAAAACGGATCAAAGAGCTTTATCAGATTTTCGGGTGAAATTCCCGGACCATTGTCGCTTATTTTGATTAAAATTTTTTCTGACTCTGTTGACGTTTCAATCGCGAGCTCGCCTTTTTTCCCGGTTCCCAGGATCGCCTGTCGGGCATTATTCAACAGATTATGAAAAACCTGCTGCAATTGATAATCGTCACCGCTGATCATTGGCAAATTTTGATCGAGGTCGGTTGTCACATCGATCTCATCGACCTTCAATTGATAAGACATCAGTTCCAGAATGGTGTGTATTGTCTGGTTTATCTGAAGCATTGTTTTTTCAGGCTTATGCTCCCGCCCGAAAGTCAACAATTGGTTCACTATTTTTTGACAGCGCAGCGCTTCGCGTTTGATAATTGAGACATATTTCTGATTGTCGACATGGTTCGAATTACTGAGCAGCATTTCTGAAAAGCCAATAATTCCTGCAACCGGACTTGCGAGTTCATGTGCAACGCCGGAAATCAATTGACCGATTGAGGATAATTTATCCGATTGGCGCAACTTCTGCCGCAGTCGCACCTTCTCTGTGATGTACGAAATAAAAATCAAAATTCCCCGGAATGTATTGCGATCGAATAGCGGCTGTACCTGAAAATTAACCGAAATTTCGGAACTATCCCTGGCTAACGATTTGGTTTCGAAATGCGTCTCATCCTGATTCCCGCTTGCCGGAATACGCGAGTTGAATTCAGCGAGCACTTCGGCGGACATAATTTTCGATATTGATTTGCCGGTGATTCCGCCGTCCGGATTTCCCAGTATTTTGCAGATCACCGGATTTGCATAGTTGATCGACAAATTTTCATCGATAAGAAATACCCCTTCGCCTTTGCTCTGAGTCAAAAGATTATTCAGTCGATTTTGGCGATATTTTCCGGTGATTTGCAGGATGAAGGCAGGCAAAATATTGCCCAGTTTTTCGGTTTTCAGGAGGTAATACTCAAGTCCGTTCAGAATAGATTCACTGATACGGTCGATGTGGACGTGGTCAAAAAGCATGATTACGGGACATTGTAAGCCGGTTCGCCTCAATGCGTGCAGCAAGGTTACTGCGTTTTCATCGGGAAGCTCGAAATCAGTCAGAATGCAATCAAAATATTCCTCGGTAAATCTTCTCGAGGCTGCACGGATTGTCTTGACGAATTCGGTGGTGATTTGCTGGTGATTCTGTAGCGCTTTTTTGATATTCGATGCAATTTTAGGATCGGGTTCTAAAACCAAAAGTTTCAAATTTTCATTTGTCATTTCACTCGTCGCCTGTCCACTGTAGTAATTCCGGAATTTGCCATTATTTATTTGCGCCAACAAGCTTTATTTGAAATTATTGTTAAATAAATATGGAGCAGATCGTCGATATTGACTATTTAATTCTATATTCTGTGGATTGATAATATACATGAGTTATATTTATAATCAATTCTTTTTTTGGTATTTACGGCAATTTAATTTTTAAGAGCTAATTAAATCAATTTGTTAGCGCTAGTTGATAGATTGAGGATGGCAATTTTGTGGTGAGATATTTCAAACAATTGCAAATAAACAACGATTAGAAACAGGATTACGACGAGGGTGAGCGGCGCGACTACAGGAGCATCCGCCTCCACCCACTGGTTATACCCTAATAGTCCCGAATGATCATACCTACCGAAGGAACCATACCGAATTTCGAATAGAACCTCTGCAGTACAGGATCACAGGTGAGGTCAATTGCCGGAATTCCCTTCAGTTTCTCCAACATCCGAGACACCAGAGTACTACCTATCCCCCGTCTTCTATATCCCGGCAAAACCTCCAACAACGGAATAAAAGCTGATTGCATTCTGTCAGTAAGTGCGGTAATGAAGCCAACAACCTTGTCCTGGTCGGAATCAATTGCCAGGACGATATGATTGCTGTTCCTCAATATCTCCAGATGCTCTTCAGGGGTACACGGCTTCTTCCATCCTTCAAAAAAGCCTTGCAGCATCTGAAACGTGATCTTTTCCACAGAGTCGGTGTACGTGATCATTTCTCTTCCGGGTATAATATTGTCTATAAAATATAGAAGGCTATGCAATCGAAGCATTAAAACACAATTTCAAGGACTTTTGCAAAGTCGACACCGGATTAGCGGGATTTCACTCGAAGCAAAAGAAGCCCGATTAAGAGCAGGACTATGCTGAGGACAAGATCAATCCATTTTGAAGATTGTGAAGGCGTGAAAAAGATTGCAGCAAAAAATGGTATGGATAAGCCGATTAAAAAAGCACCAAGCGGTTTTGAAAACCTGTGTGATGGTGAATTTTCCATCATAGCCTTCTCCTCCGATTTTGTGAGCATGTGAACGATTACTCGGCAAATACAAAACAAAGAAATCACTCATATCCGGGATTCAAACAGAAAAGCGCTACGCATTGATTCGTATTCTCTCACAAACATCTTCCTGGCTATCGAATCAATACTCATGATACTCGGCATATCCGTTCTGCACCAGGTAATCATTCACATTGAACCATTCGAATGATTCATTTTGAAGCCAAATTTCCCCCAGGTAACGTCCGTATTTTCCTTTTTTATCCTTGATGGTTTCCAGCCGGATCTCTTTGTCCAGGATTAATTGCTGCAAAAAATCACGCGCCCGAATACCTTCCGCTTTCTGATCCCCTCTCACTTCGGGTGCATCGATACGCGCAAGCCTGATTTTTTCGCCACGAACCCAAGTTGATAATCCCAGATCGATATCAACCGTACACGTATCACCATCATAGACTTGTGTTACGAAGGCTTTATACTGGTAAAGTTGAAGACTCATTAATCACTCCCGTAAAAATAATTCCCGGTGCCAGTGGTGCTGATTTTAAAACATCATCGCATCCATAAATTTATCCTGAAAATCGGGTCGTGCACTCAATTCGACATATTCGGTGAATTCAATAATCCTCTGAGCCTCTTTTCGCGCTGCGTTAGAAAGCAAAAATTTCTTTGCCCCCATACTGGCAGCATTTCCGACGAATTTCACAAGTTTCTGATCAATATCGGGCAAGAGACCAATCTTGAACGTATTATCTTTATCGATATAATTGCCAAATGCCCCGGCAATCAGAACTTGTTCGACATCCGCAGCACCGATTCCCAGTTCATTGAAGAGGACTTCGACGCCTGCTGCAATAGCTCCTTTAGCGAGCTGCAATTCCCTGACGTCCCGCTGGGAAATGATTATCGGCATATTGGTCTGTGTTTCAGAGCGCGGGACCAGCAAAAAATCATTGCCTGAATCGCTGCTGATAATCCGCCTTTGGAGTGCGTCGGGAATTTTTCCGTCAGGAGTGGTAATTTGCCCGGTTGAATCGATGATGCGGGTATCGCACAAAACAGCCGCCGCATCGATCAAGCCGGTTCCGCAAAGACCCACGGGAGCAACATCACCAATGACATGAATATGCAGATCATTATGATTCAACCTGATTTTATCGATGGCGCCAATTCCGGCACGCATACCGCTGCTGATGTGTCCGCCTTCGAAAGCGGGACCGGCAGCGGCTGAACACGACAGGAGCCGTTTGCGAGATCCTAATACAATTTCGCCGTTGGTTCCGATGTCCAGCGCCAGGGTCAGCTTATCGCTGTGATGAATATCATACGCCAAAATGAGCGCCACAATATCTCCGCCCACATAGCCTGAAATGTTTGCCAATATTTGTACCGGTGCGAGCGGTTGCGCTTTCAGTGCCAATTCTCCGGCAGTGACCGTCTGACTTCGTTTGAATGCCGGTATGAACGGCATGGCGGCAATAGCACTCGGATCAATGCCCATAATCAAATGGTTCATCGTTGCGTTGCCGGCGATCGAAATTTCGTATACATTCTCCGGTGCGCTGTCAACCTGTTCAAGGACTTCTTCGATGATTTCGTTCAGTGCGGCGATAGCCAGCTTTTGTAATTTCTTCAAGCCATCAACATGCGATGAGCAGTAATTGATCCTCGAAATAACATCGGCGCCATGTATCGCCTGGGGATTGGTACGGGCTGCCACTGCCAGCATTTTGCCTGAATTCAAATCCATCAGGGAACCGACAATCGTCGTCGTTCCGACATCGAATGCGACGCCGAATTTATCCAAATTATGCCCGACTTCGATTGAAATCACGCGATTGCCAGCCAGCACCGCTGTAATATCATAACCGGATGATCTGAGCGTCTGAGGCAATTTTTGCATAACTGGCAATGGAATTTCAGTCGGTTCCGGCAGAGCAAGCGCCTGTAACAGGAGATCCTGATCAGCATGTTGATCGGATAAAGAGGATTCCTGAAGAGATAGCTGTTTTTTCTGAATGTTCGCATCTAATTCGAATTCGAGATTGGAATCGGAGGTCAATGCACGCGTTTCCTTGTCGCCGCCAAATTCTGGCACTTCGACACTCAGCGCGTTGTTAACAATGGTCTTGCACGCCAGATGAATACCGTTCTTTCGTTCCTCTTCCGAAAGAACTTTCATTTCAACAGGCGTATGTGGCAGTTGCTGGTTCAGTAGTTTTACTTTACATTTGCCGCAAATACCTCTTCCCCCACAAAATCCTCGGATAAAAAACCCGCTTTCGATAGCCGCTTCGAAAAGCGAGCTTCCGGGCGAAACGGCGATGGTCTTATTTTGTGGGTAAAATGTCACAGGAATCAAAGAATGTTCAGTCACGTTGCGGAATATTCCCCTTTTATAAAGCACATCAAGTTTTTAGTTAAGAAGGTGGGATCAAATAGCTCTTCCATTTGAGATTAATGTACCATAATAAATAACGAGTGGCGCATCCAAGCTCGAAATTCCGTACTCGTTGAGATGTCAATCGAAAAGACTATTATCCCTGTTCTTTGAATGTCGAATTCCTCAACCCGGGTGAATAATACTTTCATCCCACCTTCGAAATCCGGCAAACGAAAAAAAGTCATTGAATTTTTCCCTCTCCCCCGCCTGCTAATCGATCAGGAACCATCAGGTTGAGCTTAAAATTCAGCGCTGCGTTTGCGTTGACGGGATGGCTTCCCACCAAATTTTTCAATTTCTTTTGAATCATCACCAAATGTTGCTTTGGCAGCATTACGCACACGTTTGGTCAAGTCCCAGAGAGCCATAAGTGCATCGTTTCGAACTTTTACGACGCGCGTTCTCTCCTCACGCAAGTTTTCGGCATGCTGTACTTTTTCTTTAGCTTCATCAATCTTGCTTTGAAATTCTTCCAGCGCCACATTCGGTACGTTCAATTTGCTCAAATGTGATTTCCAGCCATCTAACACCATTTCCGCTTGTTCCAGCGTGTCTCTCGGATAATTGTTGCCAGTTGATTTTAACATAACAAATACCTCACATAGTGAATAATAATGACTATAAAAGTTAAATATCTACAATTTAAAAATTGCTAATTTTCTATGTCCTGAGCGCTCTGCCGATTCGGCAGCAGAAAGTAAGCGAATTTTAAATTTAAACCAATTTTCAAAATACGCCCAACTCGCACCAGCTCCGGCTGATTTTTATTTCTTCAAAAATTAAATCTTATTGTGTTATTTTTAATAATCAATCATTTGAAAATGAAATTTGAAATATTCAATTGACTCATTAAGGTTTTATGTTCACTCACTGCATCAAGGTAACTTTATTATGAAATTTTATTGAAACAAAGAATATATTACTAAACTAGCGATGTGATAGTTCCATAAATTTTAAAATAAAATTTTAAAAATTGATCCCATCACTTTGCTTTTTACTTCAACAAGCCTTGTTATGTTTTAAGATTTGTAAATATATAAATTAATTGATTAAAAATACATTTTTATGTAATCTATTGCCGAATTTGTGTGTTGAATGTAGAAAATTAAAGTGGCTCCTAAAATAGCGTTTATTCCGCCAAAAAATAGCAGTATCTTTGCCATCGATACAAAATACAATGCTTTTAATCCTTTTAAAAACCTGATCAAAAAACCAATGCCAAATACCAACATAACAAGAAAAACCGGCATGGCAGCGCCGGGCATTTCCAATAGACGGTAAAATATCAGTGCCAACGGCAAAAATAATAAAAATATTGACGTTGACCAACAGGAAAATGTAATTGCCTGTAAAAGTGCTATCCGTTTTCCCACAAATAACGCCAGGAATTTTGTGAGACCGGCTGTAAGAGTGATCAGCAAAACAAACATTAAAAAGAACGCTATCAACGCCAGTTCAGGCATGCGGATAATACGTATTGCTGCTATTTTTAACTCATTGCTGGTTATCAAAAGGTTTAGCAAACTGTCGAAATTACGATTGTTCCGAAGAAAAAATGTGACGCTCGAAACGATGACTGAGCAAATTGAGGATACAACGAACAGCATGAAAAGCGTATCAGCCGCTGCAATTTTGCGATGCTCCCGAATATCGGTAAAAAATCCATGCGGATGAAACAATGAACGGGAAATATTCACCCGAAGCCGACGCTGCCGCTTGTATCGGAGCAGAAATACCAGAATGAGCAACAAGGAGACGATGATAAAAATATTTGGATGCTCAACGGCAGCAGGGGAACCGGGTTGGAGCCGTTTCTTGTCCCCACGCAAAAAGGACTGGGCAAGATAATAACTTGAGCGAGTACGTTTCGAATCATCGAGCAATCCAAAAGTCAGTTTGGATGGATTGTGTTCTGCCCCAAAAACGAGATCCGGGTACTCTGTTCGAAAATCCGCCAGCGCCATAATCATGAAACCGGCTATGCGCGTGCAATCCTTCAGGGATGACAACGCGTTATCAAGCAGATAGCTTTGCTGCGTCTCGCGTTGAATTTGATTTGCGCCTCGAAAATCTTCCTGGTTCAGCGCATACCCAAACGAAATTATCTCGCAGTGCTGTGGCGGAGGCGGTTGATGAATAGGTTCTTCGCAGGCATTAATTTCTGTATTCAGGTATTCAACACAGCGAATGTCCACAGGAATCTCGGATATCTGTCGCTCCCCGGGCGCAACCACCAGATACGTCGGATGCTGATCGATGGGGGCAGCGCGCTCTTTTAGCTCTTGAACAAACCGAAGTGTCTCCGGGTGCCTGAAATCATAATACCCGCCTAATCCCCAGGCGAAAACCGATGGCTCACTGCTGTCGCGTTCGAGCATTTCATCGAGTAGCGCGTACGCCAGTTGATGAATGGCTTTTTGCTCGAGTATCGTTGCCGGCACCGAGGTGACCGGCAATTCCTGCATCAACAGCAATCCGTACCGACTGCACAGGGTAACCACATAAGGATGCGCAGGCTGGTTTACCATGCGCAGGCAATTCACCCCAAGCTCCTTCAGCAGAAGGATATTTTTCTTTATTGCGGAAAAACCTGGATATGCTTTATTGATTTGGGAAAATTCATACCAATTGATCCCTCTCAGCCCCAGTACCTGCCCGTTAAGCCATATCGCACCATTTTTGATCGCAATGTCCCGAATCCCGAATTCTATCGATACGTCATCGAGCAGCATTTCCCCTTGCATCAAAGAAATTTGAAGCCGGTACAGGTATGGTGACTCCGGGCTCCATAACCGGGGGGATTTTATTTTATGTGCACATGTTGTCGTGAATGCCAATCCGCTGCCAATCGCAAGCCTGCTTTTCTCGCTTCGGAATACCGGTCGCTTTTCATCGGCTTCCCAAATTTGAAATTGATACGCCAGTTCCCTGTCATCATTTGAAGCCAAAGCTGAAGTCAAAGTCTTGGAAAGCGTTAGCCTGCGAAAATCAACTGCGAAATTCATCCTGGCACTATTCTCCGCCGAATCAATGCCGGTATGGATTCGGATGCCATCGATGGCAAGCGGGGGCAAAGCCAGCAAATAAATATCGCGTACAATTCCCCCGTATTGCTTTGCACCAAGAAATGAAAATTTTACCGGAAGCGTTTTTCGGGCATCTAATCGTGTATTGACTTTGATAACGATTTCATTTTCCTGAGCCGGCACGATTACAGCCGATTGAATATCCAGCGCAAAGGAAGTGAATCCACCTTGATGTTGCCCGATGAATTTGCCATTGATGAAAATCTGGCATTCATAATGTATACCAAGTGCAACCAGCCTGAATTGAAAATTGCGAAAGGTTGAATCTGGATAAAAAAAGCGCTTGAACGTGATTAGTCCCTTGAATGTACTCGCTCCGGGCACTGCCAGCTTTTCCCAGGTTTTGGCGTCACCGAATTGCACCTGCCATTCGCCGTTCAAATTGAGCACCCGACGAGTCATCGAAACCGGCTGCCAACTCAACGGGTGAAGCTCCCGCTCCGAAGGATCGCCTGCAATGTACTGGGCTGGCTCGCTGATAAGGGGAGCAGCAAATAGCTGCAGCATGAGCACCAGGGCTAAATATTTAAAGGCTAGTATTCGCATTCACAAATGAAGATAGGATCTAAAAATTATAATTGAGTCGGTGCGACGAATCACCCACTGCTTAACAGTTAACAATATACGTCATTTTCTGTAAATGTGATTTTATTTCTCAATGGCATACGATTTTAACATCTGGTGCAATTCAATCGTCAATCTTTCGCGTATGCCGACTTACCAAAAATAAACAAACCAGCCAGCAGCAAAAGAATGCCGATTGCCAATCCGACATAAATATTGAAGCCAAATCCAGCCGGCAAGTACCCAACCACGCAAGCGACTAAAGCGGTGGAAAAAGCATACGGCAATTGCGTTCGCACATGATCGATATGATCCGCCGCACTCGCCATTGAAGACATGATTGTGGTATCGGATATCGGAGAACTATGATCGCCGAAAACCGATCCCGAAAGCACCGCACCAATTGTACCTAACATGATTGAGTGAGAGACCACGGGATCGATTGCCGCGTCTAAAGATAGTTTGTGGGAAATCGGCAGCACGATTGGGATCAGGATCGCCATCGTTGCCCATGACGTACCCGTAGAAAACCCTATGAAAGCTGCTATAATAAAGGTAATAATCGGCATGTAATGCGGTGAAAGCATCCCGCGACTTAGATCGATGACGTAATCAGCGGTTTTAATATCGGCACACACATCACCGATTGCCCAGGCAAGCACCAAAATAATCATCGCCAATGCCATGGATTTGACGCCCGAGAGCCACGACTCCAGCGCTTCTTTCAACCGCAGCAACCGCTGCCCGACCGCTAATATGATTGCCGCCAATGCACCGGAAAATGATGCCCACATCAATACATGGAACGAATTGGCTTCTCCGATGATATCCCCCAGATTTGCATCGCCGGCAGCAGGTCCTAGGTTGGTAATCCCGCTGTAATATAAGCCAGCAAGCGTGACGATTATGACGGTAAAAATGGGGATCAGCGCATTATACCAGCGACAGGGAATATTATCCGCTGCCTGGAAATCCAGGGAAGCTGTATCGGTGAGCGGTTGAGCGTCATCCCGAATTACTTTGCCTGTACGTCTTGAGCGAATCTCGCTTTTGAGCATCGGTCCGTAATCGCGGAGAGTTAGTCCCACCAAAAACACAAAGCACAAGGTAATTACGCTATACGATGCATAAGGAATGGACTCGACGAAAGTGATATAGGGATCGGCTGTTATATTTATCTTTTGAAACGCCTCGCCTATGAGACCGATTTGAAATCCCACCCAGGTTGAAATCGGAAAAAGCGAAGCAACCGGGGCAGCCGTGGAATCCACAATGAAAGACAGCTTTTCGCGTGAAATTTTCAACCGATCGGTGAACGGACGCATGGTATTGCCCACGATCAGCGTATTCGCATAATCGTCAAAAAAAATCAGCACCCCCAGAAACCAGCTTGCCAGTTGACCACCGCGCGGGTGATCGGCATATTGGGTGACCTTTTCAATAATTCCCGCTGTACCCCCTGATTTTGACATAATCCCCACCATGCCGCCGAGGGTCATACTGAACATGACAATCGCCACATGATCGGGATGACTCAGTGCTTTGATCAGGTAAGTATCCAGGACCCGCATAAAACCTTGAAGCGGATCGAGTCCGCAGTGAAGCGTTGCACCCAACCATATCCCGCAAAAGAGCGCCACTAAAACCTGACGCGCTGCCAATGCCAGAATAATTGCGAGAACCGGCGGGAGAATTTTTGTGATGCCCGGTACCACGTTCAGGTTGAGCAGAATCGTATCTGTGCCGGTTGAAATACGGATCTGGTTCTTATTCGCATCCGCAACGATTACCTTTTTGAGAACAAGTGTTCCTCCGCTAAACGTGCGGCTGAATTCCGCTGCGGCAGACATCGGCTCATTTTCAATGCCGCACCCCAAAATATGTACTTCATCGTGACGCGAACTGTCGCGTGCCCCCGCAGGTGTCAGGGCGGTGAGACGGAGTTCAAAGGGCACGTTTGACAGTACGAATACAGGCGCTTCCGCTTTCAGCAATTTCGATGGCGATACAGTTTCTGTATCCGATAAAAGCGAATGAGTGATGAACATCAAAACCAGGGCAAAAATCGCAAGAGCCAGCAAGCTGTTTTTCATTTAATCACCGGAAAATTTGCTTTCTCAAAAACAGAAAAAAGACATTATTCAAACAGATCATAAGAAAAAAAAATTAAAAAGTAAAGATAAAAATAGCGCTATCCGCCAGGCAGTCATTTTATAAGGGGATATTTACAAAGCAGTAACTTTCTTGAATTTCGATTCATAATCTTGGATGAGTTTGAGATAGACAGATTTGGGGTGAATTATGTGCTGGTTGGGAAGGAGCGACTAAGCAGGATTTGCGCGCGCCGCGGAATTGAATTGCATGTCCCATTTGGCATGATACAATATAATCCGGCGAGTTATAAATGAAATGAGAGCATTTTAGCTTCCCTGATGACGGATTGTCATCTCATCAACAAAGCAGCCACCTGGCACGTTCAGGCGGCAACGGAAAACATATCTTCTTGCACCGGATCCTTGTCTGATTTCGAATCCGGCTTTGCTGATCTCAAATCACTCTTTATTTCTTCGAACAACTGCGCGATTCTCGATTCATCCAGATTGTTGTCGCGGCTGGTTACATAATCTTCGACAATATCATTTGAGACAATGATATGCAACGCTTTGTCATTGCTCGTCATCCATAGAGACACATTCTTTTCGGTATTTTCAAACGCATCTACCTCTTTCAATCGCTTTGCCATCCCTTCGGCAGATGCCATTTCAAGATATTTCTCAATAAATTGGAGCGGCGTTAGCCTGGCACCCTTTGAAGTGATATTTTCAACGATCACGCCGTCATTTTCAATAAGGATTTGCATGCCGCCGGCTGGCATGATCCATAAAGTGTATTTTTTTCCTGATGCTTCAAACGAATCGAATTTAATTGCATAAGCTCGCTTTTTGTTGCTCATTGTTGCACCTCCTGATCGATGCTGTTTTGTGCAGATGCTGGTGGCGGTTCCGGGAACATGATTTCCGCATCCTGGGCAAATCATTCCCGCAAGCATCCCCTTGTTCTTATATTATCGTCACTTTTTGAGATTTTAGTATATTTTACAACCTATGCCGGTTGAACGGTTTCAGCGTATTGCTTGATTTTCGCTAAATCGTTTTCTGTAAATAAGCGCCATCCTCTGACATCCTTTTTACTGGCACCATCTACTTTCCCGGTTTTTATCCATCGCTCCAGGGTCGCCTTGCTCACGCCTGCCAGGTTAGCCACCTCTGCTGTACGATAATATGATTTACCACCTATAGTTACAGGCATGATATCTCTCCTGCTTTTAATTCTATTGGCATAGTGTTGATACTGGTTGAATATAGTTAATGCTACTTTAAAAGTCAAGAGAAAAGTTTGTTATGCTGGTAATGGTTCAGCAATTAGCGTGCAAAAGATTAACCCGAAATTTCAGTTCGGATTATCAATAAAAGCGCGGATCGCCTCTTTGGTGATCTGCAATGAAACCACATATCAGGCGGCAATGTTCCCTCGCAAATGCCGATATTTGTATTCCTGAACGCGTAAGAGCAGCGATTGGTCATCATTCAGGTTTTCCCGACCGGTTAAAATTTTGCTTGACATTAACAGATATTGTGAGTATTTTTGTCTACATTTTCAAGGCGCTATTCTGAACCAGAATACATTAAATCAATTGAGTGGAAATCATTATGGATAATTCGATACTGGCTTCAGTCATCGGACTCGGAAGCATGGGGTTGCTTTTCGGAGCGATTTTAGCGTACGCTTCCAGAATATTCAGGGTTGAAGTGGATCCGCGGATCGAACAAATCATCGAGATATTGCCCGGCGCTAATTGTGGCGGTTGCGGCTACCCGGGCTGCAGCGGCTATGCGGATGCGCTGGTAAAAAATAATGTTGACATGAATTTATGTGCCCCGGGCGGAGCAGATGTTATTGCTCAGATTTCCGCCATCCTGGGGAAGGAAAGCGATGCGACTGGTGTGGAAATGGTCGCCGCTGTGCAATGCAAGGGCGGAAATGCAGAAGCTAAAAGCCGGTTCATATACCACGGGATTTTGGATTGCACCGCTGCCCAGATGCTCGATTCGGGATTTAAAAGCTGCGTTTACGGATGTCTTGGATTAGGAACTTGTGTGCGTGCCTGCCCCTTTGATGCGCTGCATATAAACGCCAACGGGCTGCCCGAAGTGAATGAGGCGAAATGCACAGCCTGCGGATTATGTGTTAAAGCCTGCCCGAGAGACATCATGACGCTGATTCCCAAAATACAACGCATCTTCATCGGGTGCAACTCGCACGATAGAGGCAAAAGCGTAAAAAATGCCTGTTCAGTTGGTTGTATCGGCTGCACCAAATGTGCTACACCAAAAGTGACGCCTTCCGGAGCTATTTTGATGGATAACAACCTGCCCAAAATTATCAAACCCGATGCAGAAGATCTGCGCGCTGCCGTAGAAAGCTGCCCGACAAACAGCTTCAGCATTCGACGTATCATGCTTGACTAGGGCAATTCCGGATCAGAAAGCGATTTGAATGACTGTTCGGTCCGGCGGTATCGACTGCATGGACAAGCGGAACACTCCGGTGCTTGTCCACAAGGCGGGCGTGATGGGGGTGAGAACCGATACTTGCACGAGGGAAGTCGTATAATGAATAAAGCCTTGGCTGCAGCAATCATACTGCTTGGGGCAACGACCATGGCTGCAACACGGGGTACTGACGGATACTTCATCGGATACACCGAACTGCGTACCGATCTACCCGGCGGACGTGCGGCGAACATCATGACGTCGCGCGCGTTTGTCGTGCGAGTGGACGGAAAGTGCCGCCGCGAAGTTGCTCCCCAGCTCATTACCAACGCGAATACCTGGACCCAGTTTGCCGGCTGGTCGCCTGACGGACGGCATGCGATCATCTCTTGCGGCTGGGAAAGCAGTGAAAACGCTGCCTGGGAAGATGAACACAAGACCTTCCGTATGATCCCCGGCGCCTGGATGTTGGACTGCTACCTGGTGGAAATGTCCACTGGTAAGGCGATGAATCTCACCGCCGTCGAGCGCGTCAGCCACTACAACAGCGGATTGTTCTTTTGGCCCGACGATCCAAACCGGCTCGGATTCCAACCCCTGATCAACGGACAGTCACGGCCATTCCGCATGAACCGCGACGGTACGGGCAAGAAGGACCTCTCGCAAGAGGCAGGTTTCACCTACGGATTCAACGCCTCGCCTGACGGCAAACGCATCGCGTACCACCAGGGATATCGAGTCTATATGGCTGACGCTGACGGCGGAAATGCGCTGGAAATCAAGACCGGGCTGCCTTTCAACTTCGCGCCGAAATGGTCGCCAGACGGGGAATGGGTAGCCTTTGTAGCCGGGGTACGGGAGAACTGTCATCCCTACGTGGTGCGGCGCGACGGAACTGGCATGCGCAAGATCGCGGACCGTGGCGGGTACCAGGGGTGGATCTTGTTTCTGGACGTGCCGGACTACCACGAGGGCAGCAGCGACGTGCCGTCGTGGTCAGTCGACAGCCGGTTCCTGTACTACACGGCTAAGGTAAGCGAAACCGTCGAACTCATGCGCGTGTCACTGGATGGAAAGGCAGAACAGCTTTCCCACTCCCACCCCGGCGTGCTGCATTATCACCCCAGCGCTTCACCTGACGGCAAGCAGGTACTTTTCGGCGCGACCCGGGATGGCGTGCGTCAACTGTACGTTGCGAATGCGGACGGTTCCGAGGCACGCCCGATCACCGCTGTGAAGACAGGCTACGCCGCCATGTGGGCGTGGTGGCAGCCCTAGCCCCGGACACAGTGCTCAGGTGGCTGTCCCGACCGGAGCAGCATAATGAGCGAGCCAGCGGCTGCTGCAGAACATCGCTTCGCACCATTTGCTGAGCCGTACGATAGCCCGCGGCAGCGAAACCGATAGACAATTTCCGAAACTAAAACTATACTCATTATTCAATCGTATTAAACGCAAAGGAGCAATCAGATGAAAGAAAAAATACAAGCTGCCCTCGATAAAGTGCGTCCAGGACTGCAAGCAGATGGCGGCGATGTTGAATTCGTCGATTATAAAGATGGCGTGGTTCAGGTCAAATTGACCGGCGCCTGCGGCGGATGTCCCTTCGCCCAAATGACCTTAGCCAATGGGATCGAAAAAACATTGAAAGCAAGCATCCCTGAGATTAAAAAGGTCGTTTCTGTATAACCACTGACGCCTCGAGGTATCGTTAAATGCATAAAGAACAGCCAATTCGCATTACATTAAAAGATCGCAAGCTCGGAGATGAATGGGCTGAATGGAACGGATCATTGTGTGAAAACGATATCAATGTCGAAGCCGGAAAGCGCTTATATATTGGTTTCGCTTTGCTCAGTATCATCCTCATCAGCGTAGCCGCTTTCATTTTCTGGTACCTGGTTTCCCCCCGATTTTATATCCTGAGCACTCAGCTCGCCGAAGTGATGCGCTATACCATTATCGGCGCCGTGATATTATTATTCATCTGGCTGCTTATGAATGTGCTCTCGATAATCTTTGATAAAAATTTGCTGCTGCGGATTTGGGGCATCGAATTTTCGCTATGCTTCTTTGTGCCCGTCGTCATGCGCATCAGTAAACGCTTCGGTGTCAATAAAGACAAGATGGGACATTCCTTCGTGAAGGTGAGCAATTCATTAATCCATGCCACCAAAAAGAATTTCGATCAAGTCAAAATACTAATTCTATTGCCCCATTGTTTGCAGCGCTCCATTTTGAATGCGATCAAAGAATTAGCCAACCAATATCACATTTCAGCCTTCGTCGCCTCGGGCGGGAGCATCGCCCGCAAAATAATTCAGGAGCAGAATCCGACCGCGGTTATCGGGATTGCCTGTGAGCGCGACCTGGTTTCCGGCATCCAGGATATTGTGCCGAAAATACCAGTGATCGGCATTCCTAACAGACGACCGGAAGGTCCCTGCAAAAATACCACTGTCGATTTTCGCGAAGTCGAAGAAGCAATCCGCTTTTTTCTCGGCTACCATTCCGCAAAGATAACAGCCCGGTGAAATTGTGCATTATTCAGCCCACAGTTGAATTTTGAAATCCTGCAAATAAAATTTTCCATTTGGAAATATAGGCGTTATTGAATAAATTTGGCAAATACAAGCAATAAAATTTATTTTGCAATTGGTTTATTTCGAGGCAAATACAGAGACATTCAACGGAGATAGATAGCATGAATCCGAAACAGTGGCGCGTTCGACGTGTCATGTCCGATTGGCAAATGCCGGATTTCCTGAACCGCATCGAACTCGATGTGGATTACTTTGTAGCAAAACTGGTTGAAATGGGCGCCGAAGCGATAGAATTCACTGCCAAAAGCGCTTTCGGCAGTTGTTTGTACCAGACTGAAGTCGGTAAGATGAATCCTGGTCTCGCTGACAAACCGGATCTTTTCGGCGCTATCTGCAAGAATGCCAAAGCGCACGGTTTGGAGACGATCGCTTATGTGAACGTCCTCCTCGATGACGCCCTGGGACGTGAAAAACCGGAATGGCTTCAGCAAGACAGCGCAGGGCAAGCACTCAGCTTTGAAAACTACCCGATATTTTGCATGAATTCTCCGTACCGGGAAAACATCATCGCACTGGTTGAGGAGATCATTTCACGATTTGATATCGACGGGATCATGCTCGATATCCAATATTGGCATCCACATGGCTGCTTTTGCCAGTCGTGCAAAGATCGCTTCCGGCAGGCGACCGGATATGCACTGGAACCTGCGACATTCGATGCACGTCAATGGCTGGACTTCGGCAAATTCCAGCGGCAGGTGCGACGGGAACTGCTGCTGCAAATTAAGGAGAGCGGTGATCGCGTGCGCAGCGGTCTGCTGTGGACATGGAACGGGTCCGGCAATTTCAGCAATGATCCGCAACTGGATGCGCACCTGAGCTTTACCGGTACAGAAGCGCATCCGCCAGCGTATGATTTCTGCAGCGCCAAAGCCAGGTGGATGCGCGCTTGCGATCGCTCATTCGAAATGTGGATGCCCGAATCCATTGGCTCCTGGGGTCACCATACGGTTACGACCCTGCAAACCCTTAAGGGAATGGCGGCTCTGGCACTCGCTAACGGCGGCGCCGTAACTCCCAATCATGTGGCTCCCCCTTGCGGCGATTATGCCGGAAAGGTATTCTCACCGGTTTACGATTTGATCAAAGGACTCCTGGCATGGATCCGGGAACGCGAAAGCCTGTGTCAAAACAAATCCACCGTAAAGGAGTGTGCAATTCTGCACTCTGTAAGCGGCGTGCATCATGCCAACGCTCACCGAATCATGCGCAATACCGTAGGAAAAAGCGAGCAAATTTTCGCCGATAAAATGCAGGGTGTCAGCAATTCCATCGCATGTTCCGCGCTGCTGGACCAAACGCAGATGATATTCGATTTCATTCCCGGAGAGCAGAAGCTGGATCGGTTGGAGCAATACCGGGTGATTCTGCTGCCGAATGTGGGTTACATGAGCCGCGAAACAGAGGCAGCGATCCGGCGTTTTATCCATCGCGGGGGAAAGGTTCTCGCTACTTACAACACATCGCTCCTCGATGAGTCGGGAAACGAGCGTGACAATTTCGGGCTGGCAGATGTGTTCGGCGTGAATTTCGATCGCTATTCCGAATTTTCAATCGTTTATCTCGATCAATTCACGGGATCGTATGCCACTGGTCTGCCCGCCATGCCGCTCCTCATCAAGGACGTGGGGTATCAGCAAAACGCCACCCATAAGGCGATTTACTGCACACCTCAACCGGATGCGATCGTATATAGCCGAATCACCGAACCGATTCTGGAATCGGATTGGGCGAAGGGCTATCACATATACCACGATCATGCACCACCGGGACGCTGCACTGAATTTCCCGGCATCGTTTTCCATCGTTATGGCGCTGGCGCCTGCGTGTATCTGCCTGTGCCCATCCTGCAGGCTTACGAATATCAGCCCAACCCCTGGTATCGCCGCCTCATCACCGAATCACTCAAATTGCTTGGAAGTCCATCGAAAATCAAAATCGATGGACCGTCCTGGTTGCGCATTGTGGCAACCGAGGATGAGTCGGGCTGGTACATCCACCTCATTCGTATTCAACAGGAAACGGGAACCATGTTCCTCGAAGAATGGCATGATTCGAGCCCGATCACCTGCACCTGTCGTCCGCCCTGGGAAACAGCCGATGTGGTGGACGGTGTTTCCGGGCAGAATATTCCCTGGCAACGCGATGGTAAGTCAGTAAGATGGACCATCGACGGAGTGGATTGCCACACCATCGTCCATATAAAAAGGAGCCAAACATGATCTTCTGTTCTGACGGATCAAGCGTAGTGAGTGGCGGACAGGAAAGCTGGTCGCTGGTGGCTGGCGGAGATGTGTGTCCCATCGGGCGTGTCGAACAAATTCTTCTGAGTGGCGGCAGCGAAGTGCTTATGGGAGCCGATCTCGTAAGAACTCTGCGCGATGCTGATCTGACGCTGCTGAACCTGGAATCACCGGTGTGCGCCACCGAAAGCCCGATCAGGAAAACGGGACCGAATTTTATTGCGTCACCGCTGATGCTGCCCCCTTTAAAAGCCGCAGGCATGGATATCGCGTCGCTGGCGAACAATCACGTTATGGATCAAGGCGTCGAAGGGCTTGCATCCACCTTGGAGCAGCTTCGAAATTGCGAGATTCATTTTCATGGTGCAGGTTTGACGCATCAACAAGCCCGCAGACGGCTGAGACTGGAAATATGCGGTAAACATGTCTCTTTCATAAATGTTGCGGAAGGAGAATTCGCCCAGTGCCTGGAGAACGGCGCCGGAGCAGCCCGACTCGAGCCGGTATTAACCTGCGCTGAAATTGCGCGTGCGCGAGAAGATTGCGAAATAGTCATTGTTTCCGTGCATGCCGGCAATGAATACCAGCCATTTCCCTCACCTTACATTCAGCGCCTTTACCGCCATTTCGTTGATGCCGGTGCCGATCTGGTGCTGGGTCATCATCCGCACATTCCCCAGGGAATCGAAAAATACGCCCGCGGGCTTATCATTTACAGCCTGGGAAACTTCCTGTTCGATTATGCCGGACACGTCGGGAAAACATGCACGCGCATCGGATTTTTGGTCCGCATTGGCTTCGACGACAGCAATATCTGCAGCATCCGTGCGATTCCGTTCCGCCAGCGTGACGATGCAACGGTGCGGCAATTATCCCGCGAGCAACTGCCGATATTTGCAGATTATCTAAACGCAGTGAGTGAACCACTCTCTTCAGAAGACGGACTACGCGCCTTATGGGAGCAGCAGGTGCGTCAGCTTTTTCAGTCCACCTATCAACCGCTATTCGAAACGCATTACCAGGCGCTGGTAAAACCGCTCAATATCGATACACTCGCATCCTGCGTATTCTTTAATCTCTTCCGATGCGAAGCCCACAACGAAGCGCTCAAAACAGCATTTCGCTTGATGCACGAATCGCGATTCGAGGAAGATGCCGAAGCCCGGATGCGTATTGATGCGGTTCTCGAAATTCTTGAAAAACTTGTGAATTCCGATTAAGCCGAAAATTTTCAAGAATGTCTTTATCGCTAAATGCTATCAGCACTCATAAAAATCCCGACCCAATTTATGCCTCAAACATGCATGATTTGAATCTTTCGGAGTGCATCGCCTTTATGCGATGCATATTTTGAAATCCATAAAGGGATTTCACTCCACTCGATATGATTGTTCTAGCTCTAACATGTTCCTCACCGAATAAACATTCGCAGGATTTTATTTCTGAATGCTAAAGGGATAAATCGGGACAATTTTAATATCCCTCATGCGGAATTAAGAGTGTTCTGAATTTTTGAGAAACTGAAAATATGTTTTTCCTCCATTTTATTTGAAATAGCGACAATATGCTTTCTATTCGCTTCATTCCTGTTATTTAAAGATCGCTCCAACAAATATGTTTTTAAGATTACTTTATAATAAACAAATAAATAATCCAAGTCAATATCGTAACGCACTAATATTAATATTAATAACAGAATTCTTAATTTTAAAAATGCAAATTTAACATAAAAATAAAAAAATATTGCTTGACATTTAAATTAAATCTTTTATATTAGTACATAATTTAAAGATGACTGCCACATTCTTTGTTGACGAATGCTAATATATGCTAAAGTGGCAACTAATAACTGCGCAGGATTAGCACAGTTGATGAAATGCGACAGGTATTTACAATTTTCTGCAAACATCGCCTGTTGTAATGATTGACACGATGCAAAGGAAAATGCAAAAATAGCACTGACCTGACTAACATGCGACTAAAATGATACTTCCACCTGGTTGTTTCAATCCCCAATGTTCCTGAACTCATCCTGAGTCGGCACCTGCTTCTGCACCATTCAAATTGATAGTGCAAACCTGTTATACCTTCAGCAGTGATAATCCTACGATCAGAGAAAATACCTCATATCCAAGGGGGAAAGACGACTCCGCAAGCCTTTCTTATTGTCTCACATCTTTATTTCTGTAAAATATGAAATACCTGACGAAATTTTAGCCGAAGAGGTATGATATGACCAGCCGCAAAATATTTTTCGCAGCAGTTATATGTGCCTTAGCCTATCGGGTAGCGTTCGCTCAGAATTCCGCACTACGCCTGGAGCCCGGTCAACTGCTTTTCCAGGCCATACAACCACCTCAGGTTTGCCAAAATGAATCCCCCATCCGCATATCAGTGTTGTCGCCGTCTCAGGAATGGTCGGTCTCTTGTATGGCAGAAGCTGCGGTGCTGGGGGAGCATTGCATCGGGCTCGATCGCATCCTGCTCAAAAAAGAAGGTGAAGAAGCATTCCAGCCCATGCTATCAACCATTCACATCGGCGGGGGAGAGCCGGCAGAGGCGTATCAAGATATTTCTCTGCTTCATTTCCAGAGTCGAGTTTTGGAAACGGATCCGGTCGGCACTTATAATGGACTTATCCGATTTAAATTGATTAATGAGAATGATCCGTTCCAGAGTGAAGCCGAAGCCGTGCTACCGCTAACCATTGAAATTCATCCGCATATCACCCTGGACCTGGCACATCAAAATAATGCAGCGATTCATATCACCGGTACGCCAGGCATGTACGATGCGGAAAATCCATTGTCCTTGAGCGTCTCAGGAAACACAGACTCGTGGCAAATTACTGCAACCTATCAAAGCTCCCAGGGTCAGGATGCCTTCAACGGGAAAATCTTTGTAAGCAGTTCAGGACTACCTGAATATCAGAATCAACGGAACGAGGGAGCCGGTGCGGGCTATGCGTGTCTTTATCCTTATCGTACATGTGAAATTTTAAACGGGATTTCATCTCCTCCTCCCTGGCAAACAGATTTGAATTTCCGCGTAAATACATCGGCACAAATAGCACCCGGAAGCTATCCCGCGCTCATCAAAATTGAAGCACCCGGCTATGACCTTTCGGAATATATTCAGCTTGATATCAATGTGAATGAATACCTGGCAATCGAACTATCAGATAACCAGGTAAATATCAAATCTTCCGGTCCTCCCGGCGAATATATCGGGGATCGGGATGTTGTCCTGAGGGTGGCGTCAAATACGGAAAAATGGGAGGCAATCGCCGAAGGTGAGAATCTGAAAAGCTCAAACGATGAAATCCCGGCTGAGCGCGTGTATATTCACTCCAGCAATCAAATCCAGCAGGGATACATGCCATTGAATACGCGGCGCACCGTCGCTTCGGGAACGCGTATGAATATGATGGATGTGAGTACCCTGAAATTCAAAGTCCAGACAACCTGGCATGATGTCGCCGGAGAATACAACGGCAAAGTATATTTTACCGTCATCGCACTTTCAGGGAATTGAACCATGAATCAATCTTTTCTCATACGGTGCATCATCTGGCTGCTTCTGATGACTGGCGGCGGACTGGCATCTATCAAAATTCAAATTTCACCGCCAATTTATGAACAGGAAATCCGGACGGGTGAAGAACGGTCTTTCGAAATTTATTTGCGAAATAATAGCTCGAACCGCATCACCCTGATTGCCAGGATTAGAAGTATACAAATGGATGATTTCGGCAATCCGCAATTCATCGATGCTCCGTATCAACCGTACTCATGCCAGAATTGGATTGATTTGAATCCCAGGAGTATTCAGATTAAACCGTTTGAAGAACGGGTAGTTGCTGTCAGTATCAGGGTGCCACAAGACGCCAGCGGCGGTAATTACGCAGCCGTGCTTTTCGAGATCGATACTGACAACGACGTATCGAGCGGAACGAGCGTCGGGCTCACTATTCGAACCGGAAGCATGATCATGCTCAGCGTGAAGAATACGATAAAGTTGGATGCGGAATTGCTTTCATTCGCCGCAAAACACCTTTCAGAAAGAACAGAGTTCGAAATTACATTACAAAATAACAGCAATAGACACATTACCCCTTCGGGCAGCATTGTAATCTTTGCCGACAAAAAACGCGTGATTGACCGCATCAGGATCGAAAGCACCAGCTTCATCCTGCCCTTTTCTAACCGGAAATTCAAATGTGAGTGGAAGAATCTTCGCAAGCGGGAAAAAGTTGAGCGCTATACGGCAGAATGCCGCTTCAGCGTGAAAGGGCTGGGAAAATCACTGATCAAACGTATCGAAATACATGCGGGGGATTCTCAGGATAGGCAAGGAGTCAAATCGGGCATTTGATTGACTTTCATACAGCAAGCACAAAACGAATCTGACGAAAGGAGGTGATTCGAAAAATTAGCAGCAAAAAATAAAAGCCGGCGTCCAAGTCCCTGAAAGAACATACGGACAACCGGCTCACAAACCACCCATCCGGAGGACAGGCGGATGTTAGTTGAATATAACATTCACCGGGCTAAAAAGCAAGCAAAATCTCTTGTCCCATTGCTCAGTTAATGGGTGTTCTCATGATTTGCAATGCCCCTGGGTTCCCAAACTGGAGTTTGGGAACCAGCACAGGGGGAGTACTGATCATTAGCTGCGGAACACGAGATCACGGGTGCAAGCCTCTCCTGAAAGGTATGATTCCTGCCGTGCGACCGGCGGAGCCTCCGGATGGTTTAAATTCACTTAAATGGATAACGGCAGGAAAACAGAGGAGATACACCAATGAAGAAACTCATCGTTCTGATGATCGCGGTGGCGCTTTGTGCGGCACCTGCTATGGCTCAAATACAATGGGATGGTGGTAATCATCAATGCCAGACGACTGTCAGCGTTACGATTCCACAATGGGCGCAAGTGGTATGCCAGGATCCCGATGGCATAACTTTTTCGAGCAATGCAACTACCGGAGCGCCTTCAAGTGACGGCTCCAACAATGGTGCTGGTGATTGGTATAAAAGTGCTGCAAGTGGCGCAAATCCACATGGTCTATATGCCAGCATTGACGTTGGTTGCGGTAATAAGGCGTCTACCGATCCCTGGGCAGGTGCAGAATACATTACCGGTGATGCTGATGGCAGTCCGAGTGGAATTTATTACGAGGCTACAGATTACGCGCACCATTATATTCGCACCAATACCGATATTACGGGTACTGTAACAGCAACTACACTCACTAGTGGCTCACATACGATTCCGACATGGTTTACGATCGCGTTTGCTCCATTTTGGGAAGCAGGCCTTCAGGTTTCAGTAGCAACTTTACCGTATGATGGAGCGGGAGCCTATGGTGCGGACGGCGGAAGCAATACAATCGCGAAGACGGGAAATGCCACTGGCAATTCACCTCATGCATTTGCAGCGGACACGCCATGGTCATATCCAGTTGCAGCACCTGCGTTTGGAACGATTACGCTTCATTCAAGAATACTTCGCAAAGGCATGATGGATGTAGCTGGTACGTATACAGGAACAATAACTGTAAATTATCAATAACCATTTAGGCTGGTCCAGGTAAATGCCCGGGCCAGTCTCTTTATTTTGCGGGGTGCTTATGAAAAATATTTCAAGGATTCGGAATTTGCTGCTTCTTTTTGCTGTAATAACACAAATAGCTGCCGCACAAAGGCAACGTTTAAATCCTGCTGAATGGCCTTCATTCACGGTTGGTCCGCTTGAAGCAATTCTATCGGGTAGACCAGGGAAACAAATCAATAGCAGTATCAGGCTGATTACTCGAAACTATGATAAACCAGCTATTTTTACCATTGAAACTCAGGACCTTGGACAGGAGAATGGAAACACTTCGATACCGGTTCCTGTTGGAGAGGGTACCAGATCCTGTGCAGAATGGATTGAAATCAAGCAGGAAGTGCAGGCAAAAGGCGATGAAACAATAGAGATACCTTTTACTGCGAAAATTCCGACAAATGCCAAAGGTAGCTATTTTGCTTATATAAACGTAACCTCTAAACCAGATCGACCCGACGGACAATTCGCAGTTTTGGTAAAGTACCGTCTTCCGATTAAAGTTGAAATCAGTATACCGGGACAGGCGATGCTGCGGCTCAATTGCACAGATTTGAGCTATGATCATAATACACATGGTTCCTTTCCATTCCTGGCTTTAAATGTGTCAAATGACGGATTTTGGAAAACTACAATCGAAGGTGACATCGTTCTGCGCAGCATGAAAACTGGTCAGCAACAAGTAATTGAAATTCCATACAGCACTTCAGGAAATGCCCTCATAATTTATCCAGGAATTAAAGTTCCTATTCAATGCCCTGTGAATCAACCACTGGCAGACGGCAGCTATTCTGCCACGGTGCGAATGCGAATGAACGGCTTTGCAAAAGCTAGGGCGCAATTCGAGTTTTCAGTTGGCACCAGTAAAAAAGCATTCGCAAAGCTTACCCGAAAGGAGGAGTATGATCTAAGCCTGCAGGTTGCACCTTATGCTATCGAAATGCCGCTACGTCCGGGTGCAATCCGCAATGTGCCAATTCGAATCATGAATAAAAATGAGCTTGATATAAACGTTCAAGTTTCGCTCAGACAAGCAACGATTGAGCCGAATGGCTCTTATACCTATACAGATATCGAAAAAGATGATTGTATCAGCCGTTGGATTCACCTTTCGACAGATTCTCTGGCTATTCCTCCTAAACGACCTGGAATCGTGAAACTCAAAATTGCTGTACCAAATACGCTGCAGGGCACTTTCCAAAAATTGTATGCGTTGCGCATTAGTGCGACAAGACAGAATACAAAGGCGACTGAAGCAGGGCAGTGGGATTCACTCGGTGAATTTCCGATTCCAATTTGGATTTATGACGCAATCGCAAAATCAGAGAAAATTGAATGCACAAAGTTTGAAATTATCCGACCAGACGAAGATAAAAATCCTACAGCCGCGATTCTTCGTATCAGAAATAGCGGTGAAAAATTAGCAAAAATTCGCGGAAAAATATCGCTTGAAAAGGCTGGAAAAGAATACGCATATCTGGATATCGGAATGCCACAACCAGAAATGGTATTGCCTGCTAAGGAACGAGAATTCCGCTTTCGAATGCCTACTCTTGATGATGGGCAATTTAATTTGAGTGCAAAATTGGAATTCCATGGGCAGAAAGGTACTATCGCCCTGTCTGAAAATCGCGCTTTTAGTACAGTCAATGCTGTCACCAACAAACACTAGATTTTTTATTCTAATGGTTGGGAAATAAAATGATAAATCGAAAAGGGACATTTTTAATAATATTAAGCTTGCTTTTCCAATTTTCGGTGACTCCGGGAGTTGGACAGGAAAAAAAGCAATGCAAAACAAAGACAAATCTCAGTATTCAAGACGTAGCTGCTATTTCACTGGAGCCGGATAAAAGCCTCTGGACTATCGAAAACCTCATCTACGGCATTCCCAAAATCTCACCAGCGCCAATAAAAATCAAACTCGCGACGAATTATCCCACGTCAGCGCTGTACCTGGAAACCGCTTCGAGCAGCGGGAACCTGGGCAATAGCGAGCACGAAATCAAAACGTCATATCTTCTCTGCAAGGATAAGAGCAAAACCCCAACCAGTTTGGATCCGCGATGGAAGCCCGGCGACCAACTCAGGCAATTCATCCAAAAAAACGAGCACGGAGGCATGTATTCGTGGCAGCTTTACGTGCGGCTGTTCGCCGATTCATCCTGCAATTATGGCATTTATCGCGATGAGGTAAGAATTTGCGTTATCGGGGGCAGGGGAAAACGCCATGTCAAAACAATCGGCATCCAGGCGGAGCTCAACGAAAAGAGCGTCAGCGACCGAATCCGCAGCGAAGCCTACCGTCCGGATATCGCCGGTAATGTCAAATCACAAAACTTTGTCAGATTTCATTTCGATAGTGACGAACTGAATCGCGATTTCGCGAACCATCAGGAAAACAACGCCCATGTCGGCTTCATCCCGGTTTCGCTGTTTATCCCCGTGGATCGCGTTCCGTGCACATTCACCATCGGCTCCCAAAATGCCAAAAATTATTTTGCTGACGCCAAACGCCATTTGAAGCCAACGCAATATTTCCTGTCACCGGTTGACTATGAAGCGGGAGATATCGCATCGAGTGACTGGGAAGATGGCAACAACCTGCCCGGGCTGACGCGTCGCCTTACAGCGGCGGGAGAATATCAATGGAAACTGTGGGTGAAAATTCAGGATGTCAATACCTCTGGTTTTAGCAACTCCTTTCAATTTTTAGTGCGCGATTCGATGGGATTACGTCACTCGTATCAACTCCTCGTCAACTTCAAATAACATCGACAAAGGAATGTGATGATCGACATGCATCTGGATAAACGTATGATGTTGGTCTTATTGCTGTCGCTTTTTTCGATTATTGCACCATTCAGTTTCGCTCAATCCGATTCCACCGATTTCCAAAATACTGAAGATCAGTATCAAGACCAACCCGTCATCAGCAATGTGTTTTATGAAACCGACCTGCGTCAAGCCATTCAGGATATTGCCGCTCAGGCTGAAGTGATGATCGTGGCGGACAATACGGTTCAGGGCTTCGTCACCATGGAAATTGTCGATTTGCCTCTCGAACTGGCGCTCAAGCGTATTCTATCCATCGGCGGCTACACTTTCAGGAAAATGGATGGCTATTATCTCGTAGGCGCGGCTGAACCGAGCAATCCATCATTCGGCTTGCTATGCACGACCGAAAGCGTTCCGATTAACTACCTTCCCGCCGAAACCGCGTCCCAATTGTTGTCGGATTTTTATCGACCGTATATCAAACTCAACGATGTTTCAAATGCGATTGTCGTGTCGGGATCACCCGAAATCATTGAATCCATCAAACATAATCTGAAATTCATCGATTGTCCGCCGAAACAGGTGATGATTAACGCCCTCGTTACCGAAATTAAAGACAACGATTTGAAAAGCATCGGACTCGATTGGCGCCTGACCGGGCAAAAATCGAATGCATCATTGAGAGCCGGCAATAATTTGTCCATCGGACTAATCGACACCCTGAATGCGCTGTTTTCAATATTTCGCACGGAAACCGGTATTCTGGCGAATAAAAATATCGCCGGCGACCTCGTGACCAGTTTAAATGCGCTCTTCACCAGCGACAAACTGAAAGTCAAAGCGAATCCAAGTATTGTAACCACCAATGCGCAGCCGGCGACCATTTACATCGCTAAGGAACAATTTTTTTCGGTGGTGACCGGACCTTTGAATTATCCGTACACCAAGCTCGAAAAAGTGTCGGTCGGCATCAGGCTGGAAATTACACCTTATGTATCCGAGAACGGAGAAATAACTGTCAAAATCGCCCCCGAAGTCAGCGATGCGGTGGGCTATGGAAGGGAAGGCTTGCCCCTGGTTGACCGGCGCTCAGTCACGACGACGGTCAGGGTGAAAAATGAACAAACAATTGTCATCGGCGGACTCACTCAGGAAAATAATCAAAAAATACAAAATAAAATTCCGCTCCTGGGCAGTATCCCCATCCTGGGCTACCTGTTCAGCCATACAAAATATGTGAAGCAAAAAACTGATATCGTTGTTTTTGTTACGCCCAGGATTATAAAAGAAAATTAAGGACAGAAAAATGCGAAGAGAAATCGTTTCTTTAATTTTGATATTTTTACTCATCAGTGCGGTGGGGCAAAATTCGCGCGCTCACGAAAACCTGCTGCTGAAAACCTTTCTGATGAACAGGAACCCGGTGGAGCGTGGGCGCAATTTGCAGCACCGCCAGGATCACCTGATGGAAAATATGAAATCAATTGTTGAATTTGCCACTGCCCGAAATGATGCGTTGTCTGCGCGCCTGAAAACGCACCGCATAAAATCCGGCGTGGTACATATTCGTTCGAAGTCTGCTTTAAGATGGTTGAACTCGATGAAATTGATGGCAGCGAATACCGGAAAAATTTCAGGTACAGTCGCCGTGAACGGAACAGCAGCTTTAGCGCCAATAAAAATCCTGGCATTTGATGAGCACGGCTTTCTGAACGCGCAGGCAATGGCAGATGTAACCACCGGCGATTATCAAATTGAATCCCTTGCTGCGGGCAACTACTATGTGCTGACCGAAAGCAACTATGTGGACGAGTTTTATCAAAATGTGATTTCATACGATTACACCAACTGGCGAGAAGCCCAACTGGTGACTATTCAGAACGATCAAATCACTTCCGGCATCGATTTCGATCTGGCGCGCGGCGTACAATTTTCCGGGCAGATTCTGAATGCGTATGACAACCTGCCCATGGGTTCAACATTTGCTGATTTTTATTTTTATCATGCCGTCACTCACGAATTGGTGGCACTTATTTCTACCTTCGTGAATGAGGACGGGAAGTACGCCTTTGCCTTCAATCAAACCGGCGCGTTTAAGATTTCTTGCAGGATGAAAAATTGTCAGGAAGCATTTTATAAAAATGTCAATTCACCGGAAGAGGCGACCGTGTTCGAAATTTCTTCTCTGAATCTTTCCTTTCAACAAATTGATTTTCTTTTGACTGAAATCAGCCATGCTGAAACCGGCGCCATCAGCGGCATGGTTTGGGAAGAAACGTCTCAGGCACCTATAGAGTTGGCAGAGGTGCTGGCTGTGAATACGGCTGATCCCGAAATCTGGGGTGCAGCCTTCAGTATGTTTGAGCTGCGAAATAACCAGGATCCGCCCGCCGGTTCTTATCTGATCGAAGACCTGCCGGTTGGCGAATACATCGTTTGCGCGACGGATTTTGTATCCGGGCACACGACTGAGTATTACCAGAATGTTGCGTTCGCGGCAGACGCCACGCCGGTTTCGGTTGCAGCCGCCAGCACCACACCCCATATCGATTTTACGTTGTCACATGCGTGTGCTATCGCCGGAACGGTGACCGACCAGAGCGGAAATCCACTGGATTCAGCACTGGTGATTGCAATCAAGTCTGGCGCAGAGCCTCTTTCAGAATTTGAACTGATGGATAAATTCATAAACGGGCAGTTGCATTTTGGAATCACTGATGAAACCGGGCGCTATGAAATTATCAATCTGACCGAAGGATCGTACCACGTCAATTCATTTTCATTTTTATATCATCCGGGCGACTATCTTGATGAAACGGCTGCAACATTGGTTCAGACGACTTCGGGAGGGACGGTCGATAATATCGATTTCAGCCTGGATTTCGCAGGATCAATTCAGGGCAGCTTTTTGGATGCAACGGGTGAAATCATCGCTGTGCCGGTCGAAGCGTATATATTTAATGCCCAGACGAATTGCTATGAATATTACGCCTATTTTGAGTTGACCGATGAGACGTATCGCATCAGCGGGCTATCCGGCGGTACTTACAAGCTCTTCTTCGATGTTCAGCCGGGAGAAAAGCCTTATATCAGTGAATTTTACGACGGACATTACGCTGCCAATCTTGAAGGTGCGAAATCCGTTCCGGTGACCCAGGGAGAAATCACCTCGCAGGTGGATGTGAGTATCGACATCGGCGGAATTTTGCAGGGGCGCATCGCTTTGAGCAACGGCTCGCCCGTGGGAGCTGATACCTTGTTCCAGTCGCTGGTTATTTTATATGATCAGTCGAGTGGCGAATACCTCTGCGACAGGATGACGACATTTTGCGGCGGCTATCGTATGGCTGGCGTGCCCCCGGGAGATTATAAAGTGTGCGCGCTCCCGCTCATCGGGGACAACGCCGCCACCTGGCTCGGTAATGGCGATACGTTCGATGATCCGCAGTCGCAATCAATTAAAATCCTGTCCGGGCAGGGGACGTCAGCGGATATCACGCTGGAAACAGCAGTGGGCAGCATTGCCGGAAAAGTGGTGAAAGATACCGACTTCATGCCCATGGATCTGGTCTACATCCTGGTGTATGATGAAAGCGGGCACGTCGTCTCCGCCGGCGTCTCGAGCGTGCTTTTGGGGGAAAATCGTTATACCGGCGGCGGGCTGTATCGCATATCCGGGCTGCGCAACGGCACATACTACCTGCGAAGTTGGATCATTTTCGCGCTGCACCCCTATTTCACCGAATACATCGACCTGCATTACAACCAGGAATGCTATGATGAATGGTACGATGGCATTCTGGCGAATCCGGACTTGATTGAAAATACCTTTGATTTTTATCGCCTGAATTTCATCCCGCCATTCGCCCAAACAATACACCCCCAAGCCACACCGGTGACGCTTACGGCAGGGCAAAACCACATCACGAATATCAATTTCGAATTGGATCCGCTGGAGCCAACAGGCATTGCCCATAGGGGTGCCACCTCACCCACATCGGAACTCCGCTTGCACCAGAACTATCCCAATCCCTTCAATTCGGAAACGCTGATCCGGTTCAATCTCGGCGAAACATCCGATGTCGAATTGGCAGTGTATAACCTGGCAGGTCAAAACGTAGCCGTGCTGACGCATGCCTGTCTGCCAGCCGGAAGTCATGTCTCCACCTGGAACGGTCGTGACAGATTCGGAAAGCCCGTGGCGAGTGGCATGTATTATTGTGTCCTGACCGCAGGGGAACGGATTCAAAGTATTAAACTTTTGCTTTTGAAGTGATCCATGAGTGACTGGTTTCTTCAGGTGTTTTACCTGCAGTATCTTACCCCCAATAATGCTCGCCCGTCTTGCCGTTGATTTTCATGAATTCTCAATTTGATCTACATGTTCCATCAGCCTGCCTCATAAACTTCCTTGTTTACAGCTTTCATGGCTCAAAATTTCTTCGCTGTCGGACAGCTTTCCATTTGAGTCTTTTAAATGTCATATTTGCATGCTTAATCAGCATCAATGATTATTATTCATATTGCCGCTCTCGCCTGTGCGGCATATTCATTCGAATTAGCATATCAGGTGATTGATTGGTTTGCTATCTAATTTCTATAATTAAAGTATATCATATCTCCCGGTTTCTTTAATACTTTCTCCGCCTCAATTATAATGAAACCAGGATAATATTATCCCGTATCCTGAATATTATCCTCTTTTTTGAAGGATTGCCTCAAATTACCCGTTTGCAGGATTCACGTTTCTTTTTGTTCCAGATTTTACAATTGTTTGTTTCACGCTTAATTGTATTTGCTTCTTGTACATCAATCAGAGTTAGTTCAAGAGAAGGGAGGAATTCGCATGAAGAAAAATGTATTGATAATTTCACTGTGTTGCGCTGTAGTTATTATCGCCATCTGGATTCTCAGTTCCTATCAAAGTCGGGAAAAACCGCATTTCAGAGTTTCGGGTGCACTAGAGGCTTTGAGCCTAATGAGCTATCAGCGGGCATACCCAAATTCTGATATTCCGAACGCCGCGCATTATAAGGCATACGAATTTTCCAAAAGGAACTTAAAAAAGCCACTTTCACGGACTGAGACTGTCGCGCCATGGGAATCAATGGGACCTCACAACAAGGGTGGTCGCACACTGGCGATAGCATTTAATCCGCAGAATCCAAACACGGTTTATGCTGGTTCAGCAAGCGGCGGGCTATGGCGCAGCTATTCCGGAGGCGTCGGTGCCAGCGCCTGGGAAATCGTGCCCACAGGCTTCCCGGTGCTTGCAGTAAGTTCAATCGCAGTCGCACCTGACGATTCGAATGTCATCTATATCGGCACGGGTGAAGTATATAACTATCAAGCGACGGGTATGGGTGCTGCTTACCGACTGACCCGGGGAACCTACGGGATTGGCATTCTGAAAACAGAAAATGGCGGAGCATCCTGGTGCAAAAGTCTGGATTGGTCGTTTAACCAGCAGCACGGCGTATGGGCTATAAAAATCAATCCAATGAATTCGAGTACGATCTGGGCTGCAACGACCGAAGGAACCTATAAATCCCTGGATGGTGGGATAACGTGGCAACGGGTACTTGATGTAATTATGGCTAATGATCTCATTATAAATCCCGCGGATACCAATATTGTCGTTGTGGGCTGCGGAAATTTCGCCAGCGAAGGTCATGGCATTTATCGCACGACAGATGGCGGGAAAGCATGGGAAAAAATTACCCAGGGCTTACCTGAAACCTTTGGTGGAAAAATTCATCTGGCACTTTGTCAATCGTCTCCTGAAATGATGTACGCCAGTATCGGCAACGGTTATTTCGTTGGTGATCCACAGAATGCTACGTGGCTCTGCATGTCATTCGATGCCGGCAAAACCTGGGGCAATGTTTCAGTCGAAGACTATTCCTTGTGGCAGGGATGGTTTTCGCACGATGTAGCAGTGCATCCGCAGGATTACAACACCGTAATAGCAATCGGTATCGATATCTGGAAATCAACAACAATGGGCTGTGGGCTGCAACAAAAATCATCAGGTGGTGGCTATGCCGGACAAATTCCGCCCGGTGATTCTGAAGGACCACCATATCATTCCCACGTCGATCATCATGATGTAGCTTATCACACCACGAATCCGGATATTATTTATTTCGCAAATGACGGTGGTGTTTTCCGTTCATTGGATGGTGGGGAAACGTTTGAAGGCTGCAATGGCGGCTACCAGACAGCGCAATTCTATAATGGCTTTTCATGTTCACAGCAGGATTCCAACCTGGCGATTGGCGGATTGCAGGATAATAATACCATTATTTATCGTGGTTCAAAAACCTGGCATAGATATGTACTTGCCGGTGATGGTTGTTGCGCCGGAATTGATGCGACCAATGACAGCATCATGTATGGATCCTGGCAAGGGCTTTCGATTTCCAAATCTTCAGATAGGGGATATCGATGGTCCAGAATTCAACCGCCAGGTGCCAACCGACCAACCTGTTTTGTTGCGCCATTTGCGTTAGGAATAGATGAAACCAACGTCATCTATGCAGGGCGCGATGTTGTATACAAATCAACAGACCGCGGAGCAAAGTGGACAGCAACCAATGGAGGCGAATCACTCGACGGGAATCCAGTATTCTGCCTGGCGGTCTCTCACCAAAACAGCGATGTGGCGTATGCTGCAACCGCACCTTATCAAGCGCGTCCCGGCATTTTTCGCACTTTTGATGGGGGAATTAGCTGGGTGAATATTACAGCAGATTTACCGGATCGTTTTCCCGGGGATCTAGCAGTCGATCCGGCGAATGATTCGACAGTTTATATCGTGCTTCTGGGATTCGGAAGTTCTCACGTCTTCAAGTCAATAGATGCAGGCGCAAATTGGTCGGATATCGGGCAGGGGCTCCCCGATCTCCCGACATCAGCGATCGTTATAGATCCGGAGCATCAACAGAATATCTATATCGGAAATGATCTGGGCGTATATGTTTCATTAGATGGAGGCGCCAACTGGCAGGAATTCCAGGAAGGTTTGCCCGATGCTGTGATAGCAATGGATTTAGCGATTTCTCCGGTGAATCGAAAATTGCGCGTGGCTACACATGGCAATGGTGCTTATGAACGCGATTTGCTAGATGCTTTGCCTTCGCATATTGCGCACGACAAACCCATAGCCCGCGATTTCGTGCTGGAGCAAAATTACCCTAATCCGTTTAACGCTACCACTAAAATCAGGTACTGGTTGCCAAAATCATCACGCGTAAACCTGATAATCTATAACTCCCTCGGGCAAGAAGTCAAAACACTCGTTGAAAATAAGTATCAGGAAGCCGGAAATTATACCATCAACTGGGACGGAACAAATAATGGTGGAATTCATGTCTCCGGGAATACGTATATTTATCGTTTGAATGTCGATAATTTGAGCTTGACAAAAAAAATGACGCTGCTAAAATGAAAACTCTGGCGGATGATTGGCTGTGAAAAAACGATTGTTCTTCACGCCGATCATCCGCCAGCTATTGCCGATCCATATTTTCTTAAAACAGGTTTTCGTATAATCACAAAATACATCGCTGAATTATTTCAAAAAACTTACCTAAACGAGCCAGCAGTTTTGCTTGAATCCCAAAAGAAATTTTACCAAATCATACTCATGTTTTAAACCTGCCCGAATAAAAATTTTCCGTATTTTTGATTAAGCGTATTTTCGAATCAAAAAAAGAAACCTTGACTTTTCAAAATTACAAGCTTATCTTACCCCTTCGCTTTTCACGGTGAGCAATTGAGATTTGACAACGATTCTCGTTCGAAAAAAAAACGATTGACACGCTGCACCCGGACTTACAGGCTGTTTTCGCGTCTGTCTCACCATGCTGCTCCTGCCAGGCTGAGAAGCGCGAACCGAAGTCAGAATAGGTCCCCGAAAGTCATCCGGATCAGAAAAATAGGTAATTTATGACAAATAAAAAGCGAGCACCCGATGGAGTTCAATGGACAATCGCTATTCCGCCGGAAGTCAAATGCGAGTATGCCGAAACATCGATTGGCGAGTATTTTCAAAATATCGACGTGATGCTGATTACTGAGCAGCGATGCCGGGAAAAATTCATCGAACGCTATGAATACGATCCAGGGGAGTATTACTACGTGCCATTCACTGCGTATGAAGGCGTTGCCGCACTTGGAGCGACGCTGGTATTCACAGATCAGCACGAGGTGATGATTGAAAACCAGGGTAACATCCTCACGGAGCCTGCCCATGTTATGGCGTTGGCGCCGGCTGATCCCTGGAAATATCCGCGATTTGTGTGGGGGGCGGAATCATACCGCCAAATGAAAACGCGCTTCCCCGATAAAAGCGTCGGTATATCACCGGGGCAGGAGGGACCCGTTACCTCGGCGGTGCTTCTGCGCGGAACTCGGTTTTTTATGGATTGCTATGATGCGCCCGAATTGGCTCATCGGCTGCTGAGTGTCGTCACCGATACGTTCATTCATTTTTGCGAAGCGGTGAGTGAGGTGACCGGTCAACGAAGCACCGCATTGGGCATCGCCGATGACCACTCCGGAAATTTAGCGCCTCAAATGTGGGATGAATTCGTGCTGCCCTATTATGAACGGATTTATTCGGAACTCGACATCGAAACGCGCGTTATGCACTCAGAACTTGTGCGAAGAGAACATTTTCCCTACCTCGAAAAACTTAATTTGTCTCAAATCGATCTGGGGGAAGATCCGTATATTTCCGTTGCCGACGCGCTGTCATTGGGCAAGCCATTTTTCTGGCATATTAAAACCTGCCAGGAAATGCTTATGGGCAATCCCGATTCAATCAAGCGCGCGTATGAAAATGCCGTAAATGAAGGCGCGAAAGGTATACTCACCGAATTGAGTGTGGGAGTGCCGCCGGAAAATATCAGGGCTTTTATTGACGTCGCACGAAAATTTGAACCGGTTTAGCAGCCTTTGCGTTTCTTTTATATCTGAGCCAATCCCAAAATGCCGGCTGCCAATTCAGAGATCGGCTGATCGAGGTGCCCGTTCTGTCTCTGCATTTATTTTTTATCGGTTGTGTTTTAGCCCTGCCTGTTAGTCGTACTTCGTCAGGATCGTTAATAAGTAGAAGGAAATTTTGAACGCGTTCATTCTTAGTTAATTGAACAGAATCCCATGAATTTATTTTCGCTCATTTTTCTTTTTTCAGTCGGAATTTATTGCTGTATTATCCTGCTTTTTTTTATTGGATTGCATCTGCCTCCCAGGCGCAAATCGAACGCCATGCCATTTATTTCAGTCATCATCGCTGCCAGAAACGAAGAGCAAAACATCGGGAATTGCCTTCAGGATTTGAGTCAACAGACATATCCCGCAGATCGGTTTGAAATCATCGTTGTCGATGATCATTCCACTGATGCCACGCCGAAGCTGCTGCAAGACTATTCAAAAGAAATACCCAATCTTCGGATTTTAAAGGCAACGCCGTTGAATGGCAAACTGACTCCTAAAAAAAATGCCATCAATTGCGGCATTCAGCAGAGTGTCGGAGACATCATTTTCACCACCGATGCCGATTGCCGCATCAAACCCACGTGGATTGAATCGATACTCGGTTATTTTACTGAGGAAGTGGGGATGGTCGTTGGATTTTCCCAGTTTATCGGTCGGGACGGCAAATTTTCATTCATCGAGAAACTCCAGGCACTGGACTTTATTTCGCTGATGGCTTCGGCAGAAGGATCGAGTAATCTCGGATTTCCTCTGGCAGCCTCCGGTCAAAATCTGGCTTACCGGCGCAAAGCCTTTGATGAGGTTGGTGGCTTCGAATTCATCGGTCACCGCGTATCAGGGGATGATGTGCTGCTATTGCAGCTTATCCGGCGATTGACAAAGTGGAAGATACGGTTCGCCGATTCTTCAAAATCGTTCAACGCCACGTATGCGAAAACATCAATTTCGGAAATTTTGAATCAGCGTCGAAGGTGGGCTTCCAACGCGCCGTTTCAAATCAAATTGAACAAGTTGTTTTATTTGCTGTTGGTTAACGTTTTTCTTGTAAATATCGGTTTGCTGTTCGGAATCCCTCTGGCAGTATTCGGCAGCATCTCCTGGCGTTTGATATTGCTGGGTTTATGCGGAAAAGTGGTGGTGGAGTTGATCATTGCCATCAAGGCGTGCTTCAAGTTTCATCGAATAGAATTGCTTAAAATTTTCCCCGCGTGGTTCATTCTGCAGATACCGTACGTTTTTCTTGCCGGGATCATGGGTAGTTTCGGCAGCTTCACCTGGAAAGACCGAAAGCATGAAATCCGTGAAATCGCCCTGGAGCCGGTTTCGAAACGATGAAGAAAGCGCGGGCAGGCATCGGCATTATCTGACCAGCCATTTAGCGAGCAGCTTATAGAGCCTGACCGGCTCGATCGGTTTGGAGATGTAATCGTTCATCCCTGATATCAGGCAGCGCTCTTTGTCGCCTTTCATCGCATGTGCAGTCATCGCGATTACAGGTAGATCCTTCAGGTTAAGTGTTGTGCGTATCGCCGATGTAGCGGATGTTCCATCCATAACCGGCATCTGGACATCCATCAAAACCAACTCGTACTTGTGATGTTCCAATGCCTCCAGCGCTGCTTTGCCATCGCTAACAATATCGATCGGAATCCCGGTTTTCTGCAAAAGCGCGGCGGCTACCTTCTGGTTTATTATATTATCTTCTGCTAATAAAATACGGTAGTTGTTCCTTAAACCTTTCAATTTGGATAGATATACATCCTTTTCTGCGCTGGCAGGCATTTCATCGACAGGTTGCTTTGCTCTTTTTTCGGTCGCTCCGATGGCGGTGATGATCGCATCAAACAACTGACTCTGCTTGATTGGCTTTGTAAGTAACCAGACGTCATTGAGCGAGTTCGTCGCCACATCTTTTCCTAATGAAGTCAAAAGCAGGCACGGTATCCGGCGATGTGCTTCCATTTCACGGAGCTTTTGAATTAGGGTCAAGCCATCCATCCCGGGCATATTATAATCCGAGATGATCAATTCAAATCGGCTGTGGATTTCAAGCAATCGCAATGCTTCGATGCCGCTTGCGACGACCACTGCGTCACAGTTGAAAGCTTTTAAAATCTCCTGCAAAATCATTCGATTCGTTGCGTTATCATCAATTGCCAGCACCTTGATGCCACGGATATCCACTGGCAGGGCAAGCTCATCCAATGCTTCCTGCTCTGGTATTCGAAAATCGGCACTGAAATAAAAACGGCATCCCGGTCCCTCAACACCGTTATTAAAGTCGGCTCCAGAGCGGACAGCTTTTTTCGCATGCTCCGGTGACAGCGCACCCGAATTTGTGGCGGTGACTTTTAAGTCTTCATTTGCATCAAATGTAGAAAATTGCCATCGAGGAATCGGGCTTTCCACTTGCAGCTCTCCGCCCATCAGTTCCACAAGCTGCTTTGAAATGGCTAATCCCAAACCGGTTTCGCCATATTTTCGGCTGGTTGTGTTATCCGCCTGGGTAAAGCTCTTGAATATGAGTTTTTGGCTTTCGGGAGCGATGCCGATGCCCGTATCGAAAACCGAAAAATTGACCGTAGCCTGGCGATCGGTTTTTTTCGCCAGACTGACCTGGATCAGGACTTCGCCCACTTCTGTGAATTTTATCGCATTGCCACCGAGATTCACCAGTATCTGCTTCAATCGTACGGGATCACCGATGAGTTGGTGCGGTACTGATTTGTGAATGAACAGGTTCAATTCCAATTGCTTCTTTTCCGCTTCATGGATCAGCGCATCGGCGACGGACTCAACAACCTTCCGGAGATCGAATTGAACTGCTTCCAGGCTCAGTTGTCGTGCTTCAATTTTCGAGAAATCGAGAATATCATTTAGAACGTTTAACAATTGGGTGGCGCTGCTTTTCACCATTGTCTGGTATTCCCGCTGTTGGGCAGATAATTTTGTATCCAGAAGCAAATCAGTCAGACCAATGATTCCGTTCATCGGTGTGCGGATTTCGTGGCTCATATTCGCCAGAAATTCGCTTTTCGCACGATTGGCGCTTTCCGCGAGCTCTTTCGCTTGAATGAGAGACTCTTCCGCCCGTCGACGCTGCGATTCGAAATTATAGCTCTCGATCGCAATCGCAATAATTGCCCCGAGACTATTTAGTGTCTGTCCGAGAACTACCTTTGAGCTGTCATTGCGAGGAGCGTTTTTTGCGACGAAGCAATCTCAGCCGTTTTATTA
>JAFGMA010000431.1 GCA_016927835.1 Candidatus Zhuqueibacterota bacterium
AGGATTTTCCTGGCATTCGCCGACAAGTATACGAAGTTCGCCAACCTGGAATTCGGGCATTACGATTCTGAAGAATGACGAAAAAAGACCCGCAGTTTGAATGTATCGAATGCGGCTACCAGAGCATCAAGTATTTCGGACGCTGCCCCAATTGCCAGAGCTGGAATTCTCTGGTGGAGAAACAGGAACCGGAGAAAATGCAGGAATCGGGCCTGAGGGGGAGATTGTCCCGGATCGATGAGATCGATCCCAGCGAAGTGGAGAGGGTCCCCTCAGGATCGGACGAATTCGACCGTCTCCTCGGCGGAGGGATCGTCGGCGATTCGGTGATCCTGATCGGCGGGGAGCCCGGTGTCGGCAAGTCGACATTGCTTTTGCAAATCTGTTCATTCCTGTCGTCTGCGCAACATCCCATCCTCTACTATTCCGGGGAAGAATCGGCCAACCAGATCAAGATCCGGGCCCAGCGGCTGGGGATCTCTTCGCCCCGCCTCTACCTTTTCACCGGCGGTACGCTTGAGGAGTTGAAGGAGCAGATTGAACAGGTAACTCCCCGCTTCCTGATCATTGATTCCATCCAAACACTCTATTCGAGCAAGACCTCTCACAATACGGGTTCTCCCGCAGCCTTGCGGATTCTAACCTCGGAAATCATCGAAACGGCCAAGGGGAAGGGAATCACCGTATTCATTGTCGGACATGTCACCAAGGAGGGGCAGTTGGCCGGGCCGAAAACCCTGGAGCACATGGTTGACGTGGTGCTCTATTTTCAGGGTGATCTGCAGCAGGATCTGCGGATTCTGAGGGCCGAGAAGAACCGTTTCGGAGCCGTAAACGAGTTGGGGATTTTCCGTATGACCGACAAGGGGCTTGAAGCGGTACAGGATCCATCGAAGTTATTCATTCAGCATCGTCATGCCGGCGGATCGGGCATCGCCCTCTTTCCGGCGGTCAACGGCCAGCGGACCATGATCATCGAGATCCAGGCCCTGGTGACAGACAGTCCCTTTGTCTCCAATCCGCGGCGGATCGCCGTGGGTTTTGATTCGTACAAGATGGCCATGCTCATCTCCATCATTGAAAAGAAACTGAAACTCCCTTTTTATAAATCGGATGTGTTTCTGAATATCACCGGCGGCCTGAATTTGCGTGACACCGCCGCCGACCTGGCCGTTTGCGCCGCTCTCATCTCCAGTTACAAGAACCTGCCCGTGCCCGGGGAGTCGGTATTCATCGGCGAGACGGGGCTGACAGGGGAGATCCGCCCGGTTCACCTGCTGGAACAGCGTCTGAAAGAAGCGGGACGCCAGGGATTCCAGTGCGCCTTCATCCCCGAGGTTTCGGGCAAGCTCAAGAAGATGGAACTGAAGACGGTTACCCTGAAAACCCTTGCCGATCTCTATGGCACCTTGAAAGATAAATCTCAATAACTCCGAACTGCTGCCACAACCGGCGTTGAAAAGGCCGCCGGTCTTGGGTTCACACATTCCGGATGTATTCGTTGGTGGTCATGGTCTTGAACCATTGAAGGATCAGGGGCGGGTTTGGAACCCGCCCGTTCGAAGAAGAAGTTGATACATGCAATCCCCACAGCTGCCGGCATGCGATCGGCAAATTGATCATGGAAAAGACCGGCAACGCGGCCGCGGTCCAGCGTCAGCTCGGCCACAAGAATGCGCAGTATTCGCTGCAGTATGCCAGGATCACCAAAAAGGAATTGGAGCAGGTGTTGGAGCAAATTTGAAGAGATTTTATATATATCGCATTGACATTATTCGTAGGCGTGTAAGAGCTTTTCCTTTTGGAAATGTAGGTTAGTTTGGAATTAGTAAATAGAATCCTTGTGTCTCCTTTTTCTAGTCTCTATATCAGCAATTTAAGAACAAAGGCACAACTTCTAAAAGCTTGTGATGATTTGGCATTTCAGTAAGTTTGATACCTGGTTGCATGAATGCTGGTGTTCCATTGGAATCATTGAATTTAGGAAATTTGATTTTTATAAAAATTTCATTTATATTGGCATTTTTTTTTAGTAAAATCCAAGGGGACAGTAAAACTGAGGAAACATGAGTAGAAAAAAGAGAGATTTATTAAACCAATTTAAAAAAAGTGAAAAAAATGTTAAATTGACCTTTTCATTTGGATGTTCTATCGCAGTTTTACTTGGTATCGCAGGATCATATTTTGCTTCTCAGAAGGAAAGCTGGCTTTGGTTTTTAATTGGAGTTATTGTTATACCTTTGTTTTTAACATTTTTATCCTTAATTCCAAGCGTATTTTTTCGAAGAAAAATGGGTATATTAATCCCGAGTGGGGATGAAAAAATTAATGAAGAACGTGTTCAAACAATAGAGAACATTACTGACACGATGGCTTTAGAATATATCGCCAATAATGAAGAATTTAATACTTGGGAACGCGATACTGCGAAAAGAAAATATGTTGAGATTCGAACAAAAGAAATTGAAGAACTTAATGATCAGGTCATGCAGGTCAAAATGATCGAAAATGAGATAAAATGGCCTGATGTACGTGCAAAAATGGTTGTTAAAATGACTGATGAGACAAAACTTACTTATTTTGCAAAGAATGATATTAACAATTTTGTGCGCCTGCGAGCAGTAGAAAATGCTAATCTTGCAAACCAAGTTGTACTAGCAGATATTTTGAAAAATGAAAAGGATATTGAAATACGTATAGCTGCTGCAAAAAAGCTTCGAGATAAAGATCTTAGTCAATCTGTTTTCAAAGAAATTGCAAAAAAAGATGATTCTATTTCTTGTCGTCTCGAAGCAGTAAAACAACTGACTGACCAGGTTTTACTTGCTGAATTGGCCACCGATGATGAATGGTATAGCATTCGCAAAGAGGCGGTGAATAATCCCTATCTGTTAGATCAGGCAGTACTGGAAGATATTGCTCGAACTAGTGAAGAAGCTGAAGATATTCGGATTTCTGCGATAGAAAAAATATCGGATGAGGTAGTGAAATCAAAATTAGAAAAAATACACATTCACGTCTGGAATGGTGGTTGTGTTTGTCAAAAATGTAACGAAACACGTCATAAATGGAGGTATTTAGATTCAAGTGCTGGACGAGGATGGTCTTGTACAGAGTATAAATGTGAGCGTTGTGGTGAAATAGATGGAAAAATGAAGGATTAAGTATCTGTCCATATAGAGTATACTCCAACCTGACGTCAGGGAAGGCCTGAAAAAGCGTAAGGATTGAGTTCGAAATTGCATTGATTGACACTCAACCGAGAAGGTCAAAGACTTCAACTTGACACTTTTCAACTTTAAAAACTTTCAAGTCTCCCGAATCGCCCTGCCCGGGCAATGAGTATAAATCTAAGAACTCTCGATCAATTTTTGAGATCAATATACATGTTATAAAGATTGGATCAATGAATGCTGAGGTTTATATTTGAATTCACAGAGATTCTTATATAAAATATGCACATGCTGTCTGGGAACGTAAATGCCTTTTATAATCAAGTTTTAGAAGGAACCTACCATGGCCATTCGTAATATTTTTCAGCGTGTATCTCAATCACCGACCAATCCCCATCCCGCTCCCGAAACTCGGTCATTTGATATAGCGGATCTATATCGTGGCCCTTTATTGAAAGGAGACGAAGAGACGGATACGAGTCAGCCTTCTTTGGATGAAAAACTGCGTCAGGCCTATTTTTGGATCATTAATACTGCCATTATCAGCCCTCATTATGATATCGAATTCAATGAAGAGCCACCGATGTCATATGTGCTTGGTGACAGTAAATGCCGTTTGACATTGCCTTCCTCTCAAAGTTATTCCAGCTTTATCTTGCTACCTTTATTGACGTTTGCCACTAGAAGGAAATGCCTGTTTATCGGCGGACCCGGCCGAGGGAAAACAGCAAGTGCAGTCCTCATGGGTATTTTGGCTGGCTATCCGATTAAAGAAGTGCGACGGGCAATGCAACATGGCCATCCTCAGATGACAATCGCAGACCTTCTCGGCAATCCTCTCCCAGCAGATCTGGTTTCCGCGAGGAGTATTGATGACATACAAATATCCTGGCGTAAATGGCTTGGGATGAGAGTCAAGATCATTGATGAATACAACCGGATTCCGACACGTACTCAAAGCGCTTTACTGACAGTTATGAGCGACAATTACGCTGAAATATTGAACCATATTTTTGAATGCCCGGAAGCCGCATGGTATCTCACGGCGAACGATGACCAAGGAGGGGGTACATATCAAGTAATAGAAGCCCTTCGTGATCGTATTGATATAGTCGTTCAGGCATTGGCGTTTAATCCAAGATTTCTGAATGATTTATTGATTCGAATTGAGGAGAATGTCCATCCGGACGAGGTCGTCCCGCAGCAGATCATTTTTTCGGAGAAGGAAATTGACCGGATGCAGGAAGAAATTCGATTGGTTCCTGTTCCTTCGGAAATCAGACGCAGACTTGAGTTTTTTGCAAGTCAATTCGAATTTTGCGAAGTAGCTGGGAATCAGTTTGAGTATAAAACCAAGGATACTGCACGACTCGCCGGAGTGGAATGGCATATACTGACAGCCTTGGATACGGGTCGTGATCGGTTGAAGGATCTGGGTTGCCAGACGAAAAATGGAATGTCCGTGCGTGTTCTGATTACATTGCTTATCTACTCAAAAGCGCTAGCCTATTTCCGCGGCAATCGAATCGTGGGATTGGATGATCTGAGACAGATTATCCCTTTCGTGCTTCATGATAAATTGGTCCCCGATATTGATGCTCCTTTTTTTGATGTACCCGGACATGCCGTATTTCGAACGGATAGAATCGGATGGCTTTGGAATTTATTTGACCAATCCTGCGCCGAATATGATCGTTTGGATCTGGATCGGGATGATCCGGTTTCTGCTTTGGCGGATGAATTCCGCCGGGGATTGGATGGATTAAGCGCCACTGAAACGCGGAAACGATTGGTTAAAATCGAAAGGTTGATCGGTGAATGGTCCAAAGGACGGAAGCTTTACGGTCATCTGTATGATGATTTGTTGAATCTTAAATACCTTCACCAGAGATACTCCAATTATTTGCATTGGCTGAAGATGCAATGAATGATTCTATAAGCAAGGAGTTCGCATCTGTATTGGCCTCTGGCCGGAATGATTTTAACGCCCGTTTCGCATATGCATCCAAGAAGTATCCGGATCTGAATCCTGTTATATTCAGCGAATTCCTACGTACCAGCATGGATCCTCTGGTTCAAGCAGTGAATTCAGTAAATCCCGATAGGGTGGCTGCAGTTGTATCAGCTGCATATGATGCCGCCCTTGAACTCGTCGGGCTGCGATTTATAGGAAGCGGCGTGCATCCTAACCATATTGAACAAGGGTGGAAGAGGGTTTTCCCCAAAATGGCATCACTAATCGCTGATGCTCCTACTTACTTGATTGCAGCCATAAACAATGCATTAATCCATATTGCCTCAACACCGGGTGCTCATCCCGAAAAATGGATTGAAATTCTCGAAGGAATGGCGCCGGAATGCGCCGATGCAGAGATTTTATTGAAAGCCGGACAAGTTGCAGCATGGCGGGCGGGACTGGCTCAATACAGAACAGGAGCGCTTGCAAGCGCCGATACTATCCCTGAAAAATTCGCATTAACCGCAGTGGGCGCACCTTTATCTCAGAACTGGTCATCCATTTATAAAAAACTTCTGGTCGATCCCTGGTTTGATCCCTCCCGTGAGCAGGCAGGACCTCCATTGCTTCGTGTCGTTGCTCAAGTGGGAAATTTCAGAGGATATGGCGGATTGTTTGCAGAGCCCCCATTGGTTGCTTCTTCTGGGGAGCATTTTTTGGTTTTAAGCGGGGAAAGCTGTTGGGCGCTTTCAGCTGATAAATTTGGAGCCGTATTCCATCGGGCTTCAACTGAGGAATTTTTTGAAGCTCAGGGAAAAAAAGCCTCGAACCCTGGATTTGAGATCATTTTGAATGAAGTGACATTCAATGGAATGAAATGTGAAGTCCCGGGATTGGTGAAATGTACGAGTAGTGCCATGAACAAGACGACCATTGCCCTTACATCAGCTTTTTCCCATTCGGTTATTTTAATCGCCGTGATTTAGAAGATGAAAAGCGAATCGATCTCAGCTTCTGATGAATTGATGCTGTTGCGGGATCGATGGGAAAAAAGTTGGCCATTTGCGCTTTCCATCTGGAGTAAGTTTTTACGGCTTAAGCCGCCTATGCTTTGCCTATTAAAGAAAGAAGCGCAGAGCGAAGGTTTGATTGACAGTTTTGCCATGATTCGGCTTCAGGATCAGGCAATAATTGTGAATTTGCCAGAAATTGACGCTATAGGCGTCGGAGAGTATCCCTTGGAAATTCTGGCTCATGAAATCGGCCATCATGTGTTTGCACCCGCCACGCTTACAGAGCACGCCCGCATGATTGCCAGAATGAGATGGGCTTTGCCGACCGTAGAGAATCAGGCATCGATGGTCGCCAATCTTTATACCGACATTTTAATCAATGACCGGCTTATGCGCAACGCCAGTCTGAAAATCGCCGATATTTACAGAATTTTAGGCGGGAATGGGGGAGGGACGGTATGGGCCCTATACATGAGGATTTATGAAATCTTGTGGAGCCTTGAAAGGGGGAGCCTGGGTGGCGGCAAAACGGATGATAGGCTGGAAGGTGACGCTTGGCTGGGCGCTCGCTTAATTCGAAGTTATTCATATGATTGGTTGGAAGGATCGGGCCGTTTTGCGTCTCTTCTCCTACCCCATCTTCTCAAGGATAAGAACTCGATAAAACTGATAGAAAAATTATTGGACACTCGCCATGCCGCATCCAATGGAATCCCCATCGGTCTGACTGAGGAAGAATCGGGGGAGCGCGATGGTGCGATCCATCCGGCGAATGATCCGATATTGGCGGATTTCCCTGATGATATGGAAAACGGATCCAACAAAGCTGTGACTGATCCGCCTGACAATATAGAGAGGAATCAGCCCTCTTCGGGGCAATTGCGCGAGCCGTTCGAATTCGGTGAAATCCTGCGAGCCGCCGGAATCAAGTTAACCGATCACGAAGCGGCTGTAAAATATTATAGAGAGAGCGCGTCACGATATTTGATCCCGTTTCCTGTTAAGAAAAGTCCGCAAAACCTTGACCAGCTGCCGGAGGGATTGGAACCTTGGGATATTGGAGATGCGATCGACGATGCGGACTGGATGCAGACCGTTTTGCAGAGTCCACATGTGATCCCGGGCATGACTACTGTTCAGCGCGTTTGGGGAACATCAGTGGGGCACGAAAAGCGAAGTGTGCCTTTGGATCTTGATTTGTATGTTGACAGTTCCGGGTCGATGCCCAATCCCCAACGGCAGCTGTCCTACCCGGCTTTGGCGGGCACTATCCTCTGCCTTTCAGCATTGCGTGCCGGGGCGCAAGTGCAGGTTACTTTATGGAGCGGGAAACATCAATTCATGACCACCAAAAGGTTTGTCCGGGATGAAGAGCGGATCCTTCAGGTCTTGACAGGATATTTCGGCGGGGCCACGGCGTTTCCGATTCATATTTTACGCGATACTTATTCCTCTACAAATCGAAGAACCCGACCGTCTCATGTAATGGTAATCTCAGACGATGGCGTTTCCACTATGTTTGACCGTGATGAATTCAACAACAACGGCTGGAACATTGCGGAAGCGTCACTTCGGAATGCGGGTGGCGGAGGGACCTTTGTGTTGAATTTGCGTGGTGATTGGGAAACCGCTCAAGGTGAAAGTGAAAAAATCAAACGCGCCAGGGATGAGATGGGATGGCTCATTTACCGTGTGGCTTCACTAGAGGAATTGGTCGAGTTTGCGCGACAGTTCAGCCGGAACCATTATCACCTCTCGAAAACAGCCCTTTCTCAAGCGGGAGAGGGATAAAATGCTTATAGTCTGCAGGGTCACTGGGAAATGCGATTTAGGCTGCCCCTTTTGCGGATATGACCGCCGGATTTCCCGGACCAGATGCGATATAGATCCTGAAAAACTGCTTCGCTTCGGGGCGCTTCTCCATGATTACAGACGTTTTTCCGGTGACCGGGTATTGGTATGCTGGATCGGCGGGGAACCATTGATATGGGAGCCGCTTCCGGAACTTGCCGAGATTTTCCATAAAAAACTTGATATCTCGTTGAGTGTAACAACCAATGGTACAACGCTTGATTCAATTGCAGTTCGAAAGCATTTGCTGGAGAACTACTCTGAACTGACAGTCAGCATTGATGGTATGGATTCTCTCTTTAATAGATTACGATGCTGGCCCGGAGGTTTTATTAAACTGAGAGAATCAATTCTTGCATTAATACAGGAAAAGGCTTCATTAGGCCGAGGGCCACGTCTTCGTGTAAACACAATTCTTATGCAGGATACATTTCCAAGTTTTGAGCAATTATGTTTAACTTTGGCAGAATGGGGCATTGAGGAGATTACATTCAATCAAATCGGAGGGATCGAACGGCCTGAGTTCTTTTCCCAGCAAAAATTGCTGCCGGAACATGCAGAATGGATTGCAGATATAATTCCAGTTTTGCGCAGGCGTCTGGCAAACTCAGGTGTACATTTAAGCGGCGGAGACGATTATCTGAGGCGTATCCTCGCCAGCGCCAGGAATGAATGCATCCCGATCCGTGAGTGTCAAGCAGGAGAAAGGTTTCTGTTTATAAATGAGAATGGTTTGATTGCTCCCTGCAGTTTTACTGACAAAGAATATGGAATACATATGGATCAACTGAAGACAGCAGATGACCTAAGAGACCTACGTGAATATTTTTCTGCGAAGCTCCGTCGAAAAAGGCCTGTGCAATGTTTTGATTGTCACAGTACGCAAGTTTTCAAGAAATATGTCAATCCGCTTGTTCAACAAAGGGAACAAAGGAAAGTTTCGAAAATACTGAAGGAGATGAGTATCAATGGATAAAGAAGGCCCCTGTCTCGAACCATTATTACGGCGATTGTCGGAAACTCCGGAAGATTTTCTCGCTGAACCGATGATTGGGGAATCTAACGGAACTGTATATACTGCTGCAGTCGTAGGGGACTTGTTGCGCATGCACGGGTATTCGATTGATAAGGACAAAATGATAGGATTTGCCGGAACTGATTTACGTCGCGACCGGAACAGGCTTTCAATCACTCTGCTGCTTTGCTCGGCATTGGCGGACGATTGGTTTATCCGGTTCAAACCCCGGCTTGAATGGATCCTTAACCTTTTAATGGAAGAGTCCTCGGCATTATCGTCATATGTCACGGCGAAAAAACTCATTTCCGATCCGGATCGTCGAGAGGAACTGGCTAGGTTGATATTGTCAAAGATGGGGCTTCGCCCGGCCGGTGAAACCGCTGCCCAAGCGAGAGACCGGCTGACCACCCTAAGTTCGTCCGAACGTGCTCGTGTAATTCAAGCTTCAAGGATCGCAGAGGCTCGCGCGCAAAAAATCCGAGAGGCTTTAAAAAAGAAAGCTGCAGAAGAATCCGCCGATAAATGGACACGCGAATGAATAAAACAACCACAACTGAATCAGAGAGATATCCGACGTTGACCGATAGCGGCCGTAAAATGTTGAAATTTCTGCAGGAACACCCAAATGCCCCGATCTTCAGAAATCAAAGCGGGAATCGTCTTTCAGCGGAAGATGTAAAGCGCGTGATTGCGTTTGAAAAAGAGTCTTGCGCTGCTGAAGTGGGATGGATCCCAAATAAATTTCCCGGCTGGTTGAGTGATTTTGTGGAACGATGCTTTCGAGAAGTACCTTATTATAGAAGTTACGGGGGAATTCCGTTGAAATTCTACGATATACCGACGATTCATAGGGGTGACCTGAGCGAGGATATTGCCCAATTTTTTCCCGATGATGTTTCTATTGATCGATTGATTAATTTCCGCACAAGCGGGACCACGGGTCATCCATTACTACTTGCTTCCCATCCGGTGGTCGCTGCGAATTACCTGGCTTTTCACAAACGTGCATTGAAACACTATGGGATTGAACTGAAACATGGTCGCGGGCAGGTAGGTGTGGCGCTTATAGGATTCCAGCGCAGATGTTTTACCTATGTCTCTGTAACCCCGACCATGGGTGAATCGGGTCTGGTCAAAATCAATCTGCATCCAAGTGATTGGCGAGATCCAGAAGACCGTGCCCTTTATCTTGATGCGATCGCAGCTGAGATTTATACAGGGGATCCGATTTCTTTTTCGGAATTGGCGAAATTACCTGTTAAAACTTTTCCCCGCGCAATGCTCTCCACTTCGATGACACTTCAATCATCATTTCGTAGGCAACTTGAAAAACGTTTTCAATGCCCTGTACTGGATTTATACTCATTGAATGAAGCCGGTCCGATTGCATTCGCCGATAAGAAAACAGGCGGATACAAACTGCTGCAACATTGCATGTACATTGAAATAACGGATCGTATGGGCCGGCCGGTAAAAATCGATGAACGCGGTGAAATCACATTGACTGGGGGATTCAATTTTTGCCTTCCCCTGCTTCGATATCGGACCGGCGATTACGCAACTTTAAAATTCATTGACGGCGAACCGATGCTATTCGATTTGGAAGGGAGACCTCCAGTTCGCTTCCGAACCATGACCGGTGAGTGGATAAACAACATTGAAATCACCCATTCCCTATTGCCGTTTTCAATTCCACGGTTCACCCTTCATCAATATTCAGATGGCTCTCTTCTGCTACAGGTCTTGGGAACAATGGGATTTCATCAGGAGATCCGGGATTCGATTCTTGAATTGTTTGGTAAGGGGCAGAAAATGGAGATCTCTGAAATGATTGAGCCGGAAGGAAAAATGATTCAGTATACCAGCGATCTTGAAGGATCGCTGTTTTAATTCCAAAACATGCAGAAAACGAATGAAAGGGTCGGATAAAGTCTATGATTTCAAGTATTAAGCAAAGAAAAAAGTTCACGCATGCCTGAAAAACAGATGAATCAATACATTGAAATTGCAGCCAATCTGTTCAATGCTGGCTCAATTCTATTGGCCGGAATGAACAGTCAGCATACTTGGTGGACCGGAATTATAGGATGTGTGCTGTTCACCATTGTTTTCGGATCGGTTCGCCTTTATGCGGATGTCACGCTTCAGGTTTTTTTCATAGCAACCGGTTTTTTTGGGTGGTGGAATTGGCTGCATGGCCGCAAAGGAAAGGAGCTACCAGTACGCCGAACAAACAGGTTTTTGATCCTGAAATGGTTTATTACGGGTGTGATCATCGCTCTCGGCTATGGGTGGCTACTGAAAAGATATACGAATGCATTTGCGCCTTTTTTAGATTCAGTGGTTCTTTCATTCAGCATTCTGGGCCAATTCATGCTGATGGGAAGGCGTTATGAAACCTGGTGGTGTTGGCTGTTGGTGGATTCAATAGCCGTACCTTTATACCTGGTCCGTGGGCTCCATGTGACGGCTCTACTCTATGCAGGATTCTGGATTAATGCCGTAGTCGCTTTGGTAAGATGGAAAAAACTGATCAAATCGTAAGCAAACGCTTCAACCGGGGGTTGGTTGTTGGAAAGTTCTCTCCGCTTCACAAAGGGCATGAATTGGTTGTCCGGCATGCCTTGGATACATGCAACAATGTAATTATAATCAGCTACTCGAATCCCGAAATCCCGGGATGTGATTCTGCCGCTCGCGAAAAATGGTTGAAGAGGGTATTTCCTCAAACAACACGACTCGTAGTGACGAATGAAGTCCTGCAATATTGGAGAGAAAAAGGAGGAGAGTATGCGGAGATTCCCGCAAATGATTCAGATGAGAGCGTTCATCGCAGATTCGTCGGGTTTCTTTGCCGTCAGGTTCTGGGTATATACGTTGATGCTGTTTTTACGAGTGAAGACTATGGCGATGGCTTTGCCGCTGAACTAAGTCACTATTTTCAAGGATTTGATCCCGCACTTCCAATGGTTTCACATGTATCTGTCGATCCTGAGCGCAGTATAGTGCCGATATCAGCGAGTCTTATCCGTTCTGATGTCGATACGTGGCGGGATTGGCTGTCTCCTGAAGTATATGCATCCTTCGTCCGCCGTGTGTGCCTGTTGGGTGGGGAATCCTCCGGGAAGAGCGTATTGAGCGAGATCCTGGCTCGATACTTCGATACGGCTTTTGTCCCTGAATTCGGAAGGGAGCTTTGGGAGAAAAAAAATGGAGTTTTACACTTTGAAGATCTCAGTTTTATTGCAAAGCGTCAAATAGAGTTGGAAGAATCAGCAATTCTTTTGGCAAAACGATTTTTGTTCTGTGATACGTCTCCATTAACGACACTGTTCTATTGCCTTCACATGTTTGGAAAAGCGGAACCGTTATTGATGGAAATGGCTAAGCGTTCATATGACCTGGTCGTATTATGCGCTCCGGATTTTCCCTTTGTTCAAGATGGAACGCGGCAGGACGAACATTTTCGGATGAAACAACATGAATGGTATCTCCAGGAATTAAAAAAGTTGGATATTGATTTTTTGCTGGCTACAGGATCTATTGAATCCCGTATAAAAAAGATTTCTGAGGTTTTAGAATTATTGTGAAATAAAGAGGGTTGAAATGAAAAGCCATCGGATCGGGTATGTGCGGGTGAGCAGTTTTGATCATATCTCTTTTGCAAGAACTCTTGCTTCAACTCAACACTTTCAACTTTCCCAAATCGCCTTGGCTCATGCCTTCGGCATCTGCCGGGAGACTTTCTATCAGTATCTTCTGTTTTAATAGCTTTCAATTTTATTCAATTCCGAAAAAATCCTTAAAAGCGCCATCGAGAGTTCGCCAGAGGAAAATTGTATAATGTTGAGGCTTCTGCGACGGCCTCATTTTGATCCCAGTACGTTCGACTCTCGTTTTCGGGAGTTCTCTTTCTGAAATCCTTCCTGAACCTCCGTGAACCTCCGGGGTCAGGTCTCGATATTAGATATTGACATTTCAATTTGATGCCTTAATATCATTGCATGTCGCGGCCTTTGCGGA